>QBMC01000066.1 GCA_003242035.1 Nodosilinea foveolarum
TCGGGTTTTCAGTCCCTAACCTATCAAGCTATCTCTGCAAATGAAATAGCCCTGGGCATCCATAGAACTAAAAGGGTGCAACTGATGAGAATTTAAGAAGAATTAAATAGGTTTTTGTCAGGAAATAAGGTTAATTATGTGAAGAGATAGAAAGATAGGTGGCCAACTGTAAAAAGTTTTGATGAAAAGCCATCAACCACGATGTTTAGTATGCAATATCACGAGTACTCATCCTCGCCAGATAACGAATCTATTCCTCCTTTGTTCGTCTATCTCAATGGGCTAATAACACATAGTCCCATCTGCTCACAGCTATACCCTTGTACTTATGACCAGCGCTGAAAAGTTTGAGATCCTTAGCGCCTATTTAGACGACGAAGCCTCTCAAGCAGAGCGTCGTTTAGTAGAGCAATGGATTGAGTGCGATTCGCTGTTTCGCCAGCAGTATCAAGCTCAGCTTAGGCTAAAATCAGCCCTGCGATCGCTCCCTGCCAGTCTTTTCGATGTTGCAATCGCCGCAGAAGCTTACCCAGCAGACACACAGACAGACTTTGAGCAAACCGCCTCCGAGCCAAAGCACATACTTAGAAAGCCTAGACGATACGAAGCCAGACAGACATTCTATCCGCACGGTTCTTCCCATCAACGCTAGCGGCAAACGGGTAGACGATAGCTGGCCTGTAATCGCTACCAGATGGAAAGACCTGTTAGTCATTGCTACGACCATTTCTGCCGCTGCGTTTACCACGTTTTCTACAGCTCCGTCAGGAGTTTTCAAGAAGGCTAAATCCGGCGCTCATCCGGACGAATCACTGAAGTAGATGCTTCTCTAAGGAAAGCACTTAGTCGTGTTCTCGATCCAATAGTGCGCCTAATGCGACGGATGACTCTTGCCATCGTTTTTCTCAATGCTCCGCCGAATCTTATTTAAGTCGATGTAGCGATCAGTTACGTTTCGCAGCTCGCGGGCAATCATTCCTTCCGTAGAGACGACCGTAATGTGAGTGTTTTTAGATCTCAGTAGCTCAATAGCACGTTCAAAGTCACCGTCACCGCTCAGCAACACAACCCGGTCATACTGCTCAACCGTGTTGAACATATCTACGACAATTTCTATATCGAGGTTTGCCTTTTGCGAGTAGCGCCCCGAAGTATCGTCGTAATATTCTTTTAGCACCTTAGTTCTGACGGTATAGCCCAAACTAATCAGCGCATCTCTAAAGCCACGCTGATCTTGAGGATCTTTGAGTCCGGTATACCAAAAGGCATTGACTAAAGAAATATCATCGAATTCGGTGACAAAATACTCTAAAACTCTCTTGGGATCAAAAAACCAACCGTTTTTTTGCTGAGCGTAGAACATATTATTGCCATCGACGAAGATAGACAGTCGATTCATTGTCGATGAAGCCATAGGAGTTAAATAGAATTAAGAGTATGCGTCTATGCTGCAAGAGCAGATAGAAGTTAAAAATAGAGACGAGTAAAGCTTAGATAGCCACTAAAGCCTAAAGGATAAAAACGTCGATTTTTGCCCAGGCAAGGACAATATGTCCTTAGCGATAGAGCAGGCCGAACATCTATGACGAAAGACCAGAGAATAAGTGCTAAAAACTCAATAAAGATAAAATTACTGAATAGAAATAAGAACGCGGTCAAAAATAAGGGAATTGGGCTGTTTGTTCTGTGTACCCAAAGCTGTGGGCGGCTATCGTAGGCGTTTTATAGTTGATCCACAGACCAGAAGCACATTCAATCAGTAGTGGCCGTAGCTAGCAGGCGATGGCTGGAGAACGACTAGAGTTGTACGGAAAGATAAAAAATCAAGTGACTAGCTTTATGAATTAAGCTTTATTGCTTCATTGATTGAAAGAAGAGTGGTTTAGAATAAACTATCGGCCTTGTGTGCGTGTACCTACTTATTATAGATTCTTTCTGGCTACAGGTGCGTTTTGATACTACTTCATCTACGCATAATTCACGAGAGCCTTATTTCGAACCCCCTTATGTCTCAGTTTTCGCCAAAGTCTAGCCGCAAGTCTAGCCGAGCATCCGGTCGGGAAGCTGGCGATGATGTCACCGCTACGCTAACGACTAAAGACCGCTTCACAACTTGGCAACAAAACACAACTTCTAGGCACTGGCGGTTTGCTATCTCTGCGGCCTGCGTAGGCATCGCCGCTAGCGCAGTCGGTCTGAGTCTGGGCATTGTTGACCTTTGGGATCGACAGGTACAGAACGCATTTTTTCAGCTTCGAGGTCCGGTAGAAGCACCCAGCGATATTGTCATTTTAGCGATTGACGATGAATCGCTTGACCAAGGGCCACTCTACGCACAAAATCCAGAGCGCTACGCCGACTTGCGTCCGATTGCATCTTGGCCTTGGCGTCGTGAGGCTTATGCTACCGTCATTGACCGGCTCATGGGGGCTGGGGCTAAGGCTGTTGCCATAGATATTACGTTTCCAACACCGAGCACCTACGGCCCTGATGATGACGAAGCCTTTGCACAGGCGCTCAGACGACATGGCGATCGCGTCGTACTAGCCGCCAAGTACCCAAGAGTGGCCCAGCAATACGGCGATCTTTTTCAGCCGTCGCTACCGCTGGCACAGTTCCGTGAGGCAGGCGTTCAGATCGGCATCATCAATTTTTTAATCGAACCCGATCAAAAAATTCATCGTTTGGGCCAGGTATTCTTAGCTGATATTGCCGCCGAAGAAGCGGCCATTTTAGGAGCCGCCGCGACCACTCCAGACGAAGCGTCGCTGCGTAGTTTTGCCCAAGCAACCCTACAGGCGGCCAAAGCAGACTACCCGAAAACCCTCCAAGAAAATATCTTTTTCTATGGGCCGAAAGGAACGTTCGAGCAGGTTCCTTTTTGGCAAGCCATTGACAACGATATATGGCGCGATCAGCTTGGGTCGGGTGCGTTCTTTGAGGACAAAATCGTCATCATTGGCACCACCTCGCCCATGCATCATGACACCCACGGCTCGCCCTTTTCAGAAACCCTGATCTACCCAGACGCGATGCCAGGCGTTGAGATTTTAGCGAATTCGGTTGCGACGCTTGAAGCGGATCTATCGCCCTATCGACTGATTAAACAGCCCCATATTAATGCGCTGATCGTACTGGGACTGGGGCTGGCCGTCGCGGTTGGGATGAGCAAAACGGAAAAGCCTCAGTATCGGCTGCTGATCGTGGGTGGCACCCTTGTTCTATGGACATCGCTTAGCTACTTTGCGTTTGTTAAGGCTCGCACGATTATTATCTCGGGTGCGCCGATTGTGGCGATCGCCACAATCGGCCTAATGGACTTTGGCGTCGGCTTTGCCGCTGATCGCATCAGACGCAAGCGGCTACGCACCACGCTAGCTAGATATGTCACCTCGCCACTCGTCCAGGAAATTATCAGTCAGCAGGATGACTTCCAAGATCTATTAGATCTCAATCAGGCCGATATTATTGGGACTGTGCTGCGCGATCGCTACCGCATCGTCGAAGTGCTCGGCATCGGTGGGTTTGGCGAAACGTATTCAGCTCAAGACACACAGCGCCCTGGCGATCCAATCTGCGTCGTTAAAAAGCTCAAAATCGTCAGCGACAACCCCAAATCTCATCACCTTGCACAGCGTCTGTTTAGAGCCGAAGCCGTTGTTTTAGGCGAGCTAGGCGAACACAATCAAATTCCCAGGCTGCTAGCTTATTTCGAAATTCAGCAGACCTTCTACTTAGTTCAAGAAATGGTAGAAGGCCGCTTGTTACGCAATATTTTGTCTCATAACAGGCCGCTCTCTCAGCGGGCTGTGATTAGGCTGCTGCGCGATTTGCTGCCTGTCGTTAGCTTCGTTCACTCTAAAGGCGTTATCCATCGAGACATCAAACCCTCTAATATTATTCGTCGCAAAAGCGATGGCCGCTACGTGCTGATTGACTTTGGCGCAGTCAAAACCATTACTAACAAACTAGTCGGCTCAGACACGCAGGTTACCTCTACCGTAGGCATTGGCACCCAAGGCTATATGCCTAGCGAGCAGTCCAACGGGATGCCGACTGTACGCAGCGATATCTACGCTTTGGGCATTACAGCCATTGAGGCGCTTACTGGCAAGCCGCCTCATGCCCTCAAACGCAGCGACGACGGGGAGATTATCTGGTCCCACACCGTTGAGGATATTTCCGCAGAACTTTCTAGCATCATCAATCAGATGGTGCGCTACGACTTCAACAAACGCTATCACTCAGCGCAGAGCGTATTGACAGACTTAAACGCTTTAGACAGTCCTCAAATTTCTGAGAGTGAGCTGTTAGCAGAAGATGCTGAGCTAGACAATGATTTTTCGTTGGGACCAGTGACTCACAATCAGGGCACCCGGCCCGGAGTCATCGCCACCAACGAAGCCATAGAGGTTACCCAAATACTACCGACTGACTGGCAAGCAGAAGATAACGACCCGTCAGAGGCGACCACAATTATCCCAGCCGAAGAGCCGCCCGAAGCTGACTCCAGCAGCTAGAAAAATATCGCGACTGGACGGAAAGCGATCGTGCCATCAGCCCACAGATACTTGATTCAAACGCCCTACCGCAGCTCACCGCCAAGTGTATTCGTCAGCGTTGCCTCATCGACTTGTTCCACTGCAAACGGCACGGTCTCCTCTAGCTGAACAGGAATAGGGTCCTCTATAGTCTCAACTAACGGCGCATCTTCAAGGACTTCAGATACACCCGTCTCTACAACCTCATCTTCAAAAACTTCAGCCTCCATCAACCCAGATAGAGGGAGCACCGTTTCTGAGTCTGTCACTTCGTCAGGCTCTACTAACGCGTCTCTTACTGGCTCAGGGGTTTCAGGTATCTCAACAGCTTCAGCTTCACCTGGATTATTCAGCGCTGCATCCGTCTCTTCAATAATGGGAGGAGCCTCGTTAGATCCCCCTTCCAAAACAGGAGAAGGATCTACCGCTTCGGCCTCATCTGGACTACTCGGCACTGTATTCGTTTCTTCAACTGTTCCCTCAACTGTTCCCTCAACTGTTTCCTCAGCTATAGGAGCAACCTCATCAGGTTCATCCTCAGAAACCGTGGAAGGATCTACAGCCTCAACCGCTTCTGAATTATCAGGAGTGGCCTCTGTTTCCTCAATGATTGGCTTATCCGAAGAATCTACAGGTGGGTTGGCTGATTCAGCGCCATTACCTGCCGTTTCATCTTCATTTTCATTATTGGTATCCTTATCAGGTTTAGCGTCTTGCAAGGCGCTACCCGGCAAAGGTGTAACACCGCCAGTTGGCACGTTGGGCCTAGCTGTTGGCGTTAGCGGTGGCGTTGGAATCTTTCCAGCGCCTATAGATGGCGGCACAATAATCTCTGGAGTTCCGCTGTTGGGCAAGGCTGGCAGCACCGGATTGTCAATCAGGTTTCCTCCAGCGGTCGGGGTGCCTAGCGTTGCCGGAGGATTGTTGTTTGCCGGACGGTCGTTGCCTCCACTACCAGGACGAATGGCTGGGCGATCGCCCTCAGGGCGGCCACTACCGTTTGTAGCAGGACTGTTTGCAGCAGGATTATTTACGCCCGGTTGGTTAGCATTAGTTCCAGACGGGCTTGCAGTCGCGTTAGGGCGATCGCTATTTCCAGTCGCAGCCGCTGTCTCTTCATCTTCGCTTTCAGCTTCAGTGAGCGGAGCCGGTTTCAAGGCACTAGTCCCATCGTTTCCAGGCGTAGCGGGCTTGTTCTGGTTATGAAATTCCTCAGCAGGCGATCCCTCATACTGGATCACCCGTCCTTCGGTCTCTTCGGTCTCCTCTCCCCCAATCGTCAAACCTGGTTTTTCTACGACAGCGCTTCCATTCCCTGCGGTTCCGCTACCTTCAGCTTCACCCTCACTAGTCGGCTCACCGGACTCTTCTGTAGAACTATCAGTCGGCTCAGCCACCTCAGCAGGCGCTGCCGATTCTGGACGACTAAAGTTTTCAGGATTTTCAACCACATTACTGCCATCAATCGGCTCCTGATTCTCAATCGCCTCTCTAATTTCTTGGCGAACTCCATCCAGCTCGTCTACAACTGGGCCAACATCCTCGGTATAGTCAAAAGTCTCTGCTAGACCGCTAGTTTCCCAAAACGCTCGACTATCAATTTCGTAGAGTTCGATAATGCGATCGCCTTGCACTACACCCACCTGGTTAGCATAAAGCGCCTGCTGCTCAGCCCCATTATTGGTGTAAAGAATCATCGGGCCATCAGGATTATCGGTTAGCGCACCCACAATCGTCGTATCGGTTTCTTCGATGTAGCGAACAAACAAAGCCGACCCCTGAATGCCAGTGACCGCATTAGGCGTTTGAATGGTGGTGCGGCCTCGCTCAGGCGGAATCAGCAAAAGCACTGTCCCGTTAGTCAGTTGAAAGTTACGCGTATTGGGCGTAAACCTAAACGTTGCCTGCGATCCAATCCGCACCTCCGAGCCATCATTAAATCGCAGCTCAGCGTTAGAACTATCGAAGGTTTGGAGAGCATCGCCAATCCCTAAAACATCAGAGATTCTAGCTCGTCTGGCATTAGCTCGCCGGGGCACCAGATTGACGCGGTTTAAAATAAAATCAATTCTTGCCCAAGAAAGTGGCTGCTCTGACCGGCTCGTGGGCTTACTCTCCGTCTCTTGAGCACTCACAGCAGACGGCCATAGCAAAACGCCCGTCAGCCCAATCACAAGCGACAGACCCCGCCAGAAACGTGGTTGTTTGGAATAATACCCGTTCATAATTTCTATACGTAAAAAAACTAGCCAGAAGTACCTACTTGTCAGTAGTATGGCTACATCTAGAAAGATTAATGCTTGGTCAACTAAAGTTGACTCCGCGCAGTTAGTCTCCGCGAAACTACTGGCTGGAGCATTTTCTTTGAGTCCAGCGGATGAAGTTTAGCCTTTAGAGACAGCCGTAGCAGATGCGAATGGTAGATAAAATAACGTTCTGAAGCTATTCGTAAAGTTCAAAGCGCTTTAAGCTCTAAACGTCTGAAGCCCACTCAAAGACAGTGCGCTGCATTAACAGTGTATGGCTAAAGCCTGCACTCGTCACGTTATAAGTAGTCTTCACGGTACATTCTATCCTCTTACGATGGCAATGAAACTCCAAACTGACAATTAATCGAGTCAGACGAGTTTAGACTAAATAGCCAGTAAAAACCGTAAGGTATAGTTCGCTCCCCCAATCATTAGACAGGCAGCAACCTCGCTAGAACTTTGCCTGATTCCTGATTCAGCTAATTGATATAGATAGCATTAGCCCATGCGATTTTTTACGTTACCGCCCTTTCTACCTGAAAAATCGCGGCTAGTCTCTCTCTCTAAAAAATCGCCGTTTTATATGCAAAGCCCAGCGCGGCCCATGGGTCAATCTCTGCTCAAGATCAGCATTGGACTTAGTGGCCTAGTCACTGCACTGTGTCCAAGCGCGATCACCGCCCCGCTACCAGTATTCAAAAAGCCTCTATCAAATCCGGTCAGTCAGACCTTATCGACTGATTCACCGGAGGCCCGTCTCTTTTCACCAGAGCCTTTGCCCTCCCCCTCAGACAGCGTTATTGAGCTAACGCCTGAGCTGACAACATCAGCACAGTTATCCACACAGGGGTCGAAGGACAGTCTAAAGCAGACGATAGCTCCGACCAAAACTCAGAGTTGTCAAAGCCTTCAGGACTGCGATCGCGCCTTCACAATTACAATTAATGCGGCTAGCGCAACGGCCATTGGAGATCAGCTATGGGCTTCGCCAGGGCTGAAAACAGATATTTCAGAAATAGAAACCGGAGTCACAGTAACCGAATCAGCCACCGAGAACCACAGTGCGCTTAAGCGTGAAGAGTCATACACGGAGCAGGTTCAGCCGCTCAACTTTAAAGAAAAAGAAGACCCAGCGGAAAAAGCAGGCACGGAGAAAAAAAAGACGGAGATAGCAGGCAGTCTAGACGACCTCATTGAGTCTAAACCTCGCCGAAGTCCTCAACCTCAGAAAGACGACGAGCTAGGCACCATTAGAGTTAACCCCTTGAGATCGCGCGGCGACGAAGACCTCGGGGTCCTTCGCCTGTTACAAAGAGCCGCCGCACCGCCGAAGCCCAAAACACCCATCGCCTTTTTAACGGCACGGCTAGGCTATTTTAATTCCGAAAACGCCTTCAGACTCAATACCCGAGAAAATGAGAATATATACCAGTCAGGGCTTTCTTTCGCCGCCTTTCCTGCGCTCTCAGAAAACACTAGCCTGTATGCGATCGCCGAAACCAACCTGGGGCGATTTGAACAGGCAGGCGATCGCGGCTACAACGAAGTAGAACTCCAGCTAGGCGTCCGCCAAAAGCTGTTTCCTCGCACCTACGCTCAAATCGGCCTACGCAACCAGCGCTTTTACTCATTTGGCTACGAACAGCAAATCCTCGGCATCAACTACATCGACGCCGTTATTAGCCACCGCAGCATTTTTAACTCTAGAACCTGGCTAGACAGCTTCTATCAGTCCCGACTGGGTTTCGCCGATGCTAAACGGTCAAGTCGGTTTCGCCAAACCTTAACACTCTCCCTCAACTATGGCATCAACAAAGACTTGCGTACCAGTCTCCTATATCAGCTAGATCTAGAAGACTACACGCAAATTTCTCGCTACGATGTTTATCAGCAAGTCATTGGCACCGTTAGCTATCGACTCACGCCAGAAAGCCGACTCTCAGTGTTCGCAGGCACCCGATTCGGCAACTCTTCCAGCTCAGACCCAGACCTTTCTGAAATTAACTTAGACGATACGTTTTATGGCGCGGGTCTTACCGTCAACCTACCGCTCTTTTAAGCACTTCCGCACTTCCGCACCCTAAGCTAAGCTCGCGCAACTTCTGTCTCAACCGTCTGCCTAACCGCCGAGGCCAATTGATCTAGCATTGTAGCCGTCGTCTCAACATCAACGCAGGCATCCGTGATGCTCTGGCCGTATACTAAATCGCTTAGTTGCTTAGGAATAGGCTGGCTTCCAGACACTAAATGACTCTCAATCATCACCCCTAACAGGTGCTGCGAGCCAGCCAAAATTTGTTCAGCAATATTGCTAGCAACGGTGACCTGTTTGGCGTGTTCTTTGTTGGCATTTGCATGGCTACAGTCCACCATTACCCGTGGATTCAGGCTTTGCTTAGCAAGCGCCGCCGCCGCTTCTTCAACATGGGCCACTTCATAGTTAGGACCCCCCTTTCCACCTCTGAGTACCAAGTGACCATCAGCATTGCCCGTCGTAGAAACAATACTGGCGTGGCCTGCCTGGTTAATACCCAGAAAATGATGGGGGTTGCTCGCCGCTAGCATGGCATTTGCCGCCGCCTGAAAACTGCCATTTGTGTTGTTTTTAAAGCCAATCGGCATAGACAGCCCCGAGGCCATTTCGCGGTGGGTTTGGCTCTCAGTCGTCCGCGCCCCAATTGCCGTCCAGGAAATTACGTCGGCAATATACTGAGGCGTAATCGGATCTAGTAGCTCTGTGGCCGCAGGCAAACCCATTTCAGCCAAATCTAGCAGCAGTTTGCGAGCGAGCCTTAACCCTTCGTTAATATCGTAGCTACCGTCTAAGTGAGGATCGTTAATTAGACCTTTCCAGCCAATGCTAGTACGTGGCTTCTCGAAGTACACCCGCATTACGATCTCTAGCTGATCAGCAAAACGTTCTCTAAGCTTTACCAGATGCTGCGCATATTCGTAGGCAGCGTCTACATCGTGAACTGAGCAAGGGCCAACAATCACTAGCAAACGACGATCTTCGTTGTGCATAATGTTGCGAATGCGATCGCGCGTTTGAGCAACTAAGGCAGCAGCGGCTTCCGAGAGTGGAAGTTGCTTTAAAATTTGGTTAGGCGAAAGCAAGGGGCGGTTTTCGACCACATGAAGGTCTTGAGTTTTGTACATAGCTGAGAGATCTACCAACGGATGTCTACCAATAACTAAAGCGAACGGACTCTATCGAACAACGTTATTTGAGCGATCGCCCAGACAATAGCAGCCTTCACATTGTGACAGGTCACTGGAGAAATGTGTGCCAACGGCTACCAAACCCTAACAAAGGCTTTTAACAAGGGCTTTTAATAAGAGCTTTGGAGCAAAGCACCTCACAGTCCCACAGCGAGCAATCGACTCGTAAATGCGTCCAAGCTCAGCCCCTGCTCTATATAACGAGGAGAAGACGGCTGATAAGGCCCTTCGAGCCGGTCTATCTGGATAACGACCGCCTGCGGTGGCAGTGTCGGCACTTCTGGGTCAAAGGCAGTAGGTCGCATCAACGAACTAGAAAACCCTTTGAACACCACAACTTGGTCAGGCTTGCCATCGACCGTTGCCTGCACCAGCAAAACTTCTTGAGGGTACTTCAGCGTATAGGACTCTAGCCGGGAGATTATAGACAAGAGAGGACAGTACCGAGTTAAGAAAACCAAAAAGAACTACTGATTGAGCGCAGAACGGCCCTGTCTGCCTAGCTTTACCAGAAGGAAATAACCTAGATACGCCGCGTAGAGAACCAGCGAAACAATGCCCATTATGCCTAAAAAGCCAGACTCAAAATTGGCATGAAACACACTTGCAAAGGCAACAGAAGGCTGGAGCCATACCTGACAAGCTTCGCCCTGAAAAAGCGAGTTAGAGAACGCGCAGCGCAAAAAGACAATCTGCACGACCGTACCGATAACGCAGTATACCGTCATGGCCCAGCGCCAAGCATTGAAGGCCAAATTAAGCGATCGCTTAGGCTGCTCCCTAATTTCTTCATTTAGATCTGCCCAAAACCAAAGGCTCAGTGGAATCAAAATCTTGGCAGCCAGCGCCGTGATAAAACTGAACGAGTATCCACCAATCATCAGATAGACCGTAATGGCTAGCAGGCTAGCTACGCGCCAATAAATGATCATGACCAAACTGATCGCCTCAGCCTTGGAAACCCAAGACCAAATCAGCAGCGTCAGTGGAATAAACACCGCAAATAGCAGCGCTAGCCGGTAATCTGTCCAAACCAGGGAGAGTACCGCCGAAGGATTTCCTAACACGTATCAACCAGAGCTAAATAAGCAATTGGGGTAAATGAGCAGTCATCAATGTATCACCTGCTGTGCTAAGTGGCGCTGATCGGACATACCAGAATAATTTGAGATAGCAAAATGGGTAGAAAAGGTTGCCTAGCGCGGCATCTTCCTACCCATCTTCATCTACATCGGCTATCCAGATCGTTCACGCTCTAGTTATCGTAAACCCGGCACTCATCCGCTTCGGGGTTGTCATCGCAGTACTGATCAAAGGAAGACTTCTTAGGCTGCACTTCACGCTGGTGAGAAGCCTCGGCCTGAAGCTCTTCAACCACATCCCAAGCAGATGCACAGCTATCAGAATTGCTGCCGTCTGTGGCGCAAGCTTCACGAGCTGCTTCCGTTTCGGCCTTGATTTTTTCTTGAATATCGCTCATGGCAAACCGTATTTGAGTATGTATTAACGAGATATGATGACTTCTCTATTCTATATGGCCTGTCAACCAAACTGCCGTATCATATATGGCAGTTATCCAACCCAGCTACGCTCCCTGTCAACCTCGATAACTCGACGATTTTAGAAACATGGGAAAGGGGTCGATTTAGAATGGCGAAGAGTCACCTGGCAACTGTTTTAGCCGTTATTCTGGCCATTAGTCTAACCGCTAGATTCTAGCGTTTAGGTAGAGCAATGTGCCACAGCAAAACGGCACATTATCTCTATCCCTTTAGGCAGTGAATCTTAGACGGAGCCTAGACAATTGAGCGTCTTCTGTAATTGTGTCAGGCCAATTCTATTAAAACCTTTATTCGTAGAATTATCTTAAGGAATCGGCAAATATGAAGTGGGCCAGCGCAATTTCCACCCATGTCTCGTTAGAAACTGCGGTAAGGGATGTCGCGATCACTGCCCAGACGCAGTTAGGCGAAAAGCCCGATTTGGCGCTGGTATTTATCTCGCTTGCGTTCGCTAGTGAATACTCCCGACTCGCGCCGTTACTGCAAGCGCAGTTGCCAAACACTCACATCATTGGCTGTAGCGGCAGCGGCGTCATTGGCATGGACGATAGCTTTCCTGAAGAAGTTGAAAGCGGCGCTGCGATTAGCCTAACGCTGGCCTTTTTACCAGACGTAGAGATTAAGCCTTTTCATTTAACCGCAGCAAATTTGCCAGACTTAGACAGTCCACCAGAGCGCTGGAGTCAACTATTAGGGGTGGCACCCGAGAGTAATCCAAGCTTTATCGCGATCGCCGATCCCTTTTCGTCAGGAACAAGCGAGCTGCTGCAAGGCATGGATTTCACTTATCCAAATTCGGTCAAAGTCGGGGGGCTAGCGGGCGTAGAGAGTACGAGTCGTCAGAGCGCCTTGTTTTGCGGCAAGGAGCTGCATCGCGATGGCGTTGTGGGGGTAGCGCTCTCCGGCAAGATTGTGATTGAGGCGATTGTGGCCCAGGGTTGTCGGCCCATTGGCGATCTGTATCGAGTGAGTAAGGGCGAAGGTAATGTGATGCTTCAGCTAGCAGCAGAGGGCGATGAAGAGGGAACCTTGGCGCAAACGCCGCTAGAAGTTTTGCAAAATATTTTTCAAGGGATGGCGGAAGAAGAGCGTGAGCTGGCTCAAAATGCGCTGTTTATTGGGGTGGCTCAGAGTGGATTTAAGCCGCAGCTAAAGCAGGGCGATTTCTTGATTCGAACATTGGTAGGGGTAGACCCGAGGAATGGCGCGATCGCAGTTGCCGATAAAATTCGCCCTGGTATGCGCATCCAGTTCCACATGCGAGACGCCCAAACCTCCGCCGAAGACCTAGAAAATATGCTACGACGCTATCGGGTAGAAAGGCTAGAGAATAATCTAGACGGCAATCGTCAGAAAGTATCTCCAGCCGGAGCCTTATTATTTTCCTGCACCGGACGCGGAGAAGCCCTTTACGACGAACCCAATTTTGACTCTGACTTATTCGAGCGCTATTTAGGCCCGCTGCCGATTGGTGGCTTCTTTTGCAGCGGCGAGATTGGCCCAGTCGGGTCAACGACCTTTTTACACGGGTTCACCTCAGTGTTCGGCATCTGCTGCGAACCCATATCGTAACCTCGGCAATCGTCACAGATTTTCTCGATTGTGAGGCGCTTTTAGCTTTTCCCAACCAGGGCCGACCGGTATAATTCCACCGGGATTAATCGGAAACAGGTTGCCATAATAGTCTCGCTTAACCGCGTCGATATCGCAGGTCTGAGCAATACCGGGCATCTGATAGATTTCGCGTAGGTAGCCGCTGAGGTTAGGATAGTCGGCAATGCGGTTGCGATCGCACTTAAAAATCCCGTGATAAGCCACATCAAAACGAATCAGCGTCGTAAACAAGCGCACATCCGCCAGCGTTAGCCGTTCCCCGCACAGATATCGCTGACTAGCTAGCTGATTATCGACGGTGTCAAGCGTATCAAATAGCGCCGTAACCGCCTGATTGTAAGCCTCCTGCGTCTGCGCAAATCCACAGCGATAAACCCCATTGTTTACCGTCTCATAGATCCTTTCGTTGAGCGCATCAATCGTCTCCCGCAGCGCTTCTGGATAAAGATCTGGCCCAGACGAAACTTCATCGAAACCCTCGTTCAAGATCTCGATAATTTCGGCGCTTTCGTTGTTTACAATCCGCCCCGTTTTACTGTCCCAAAGCACGGGCACCGTAGCCCGCCCCGAATAGCCCTGCTCGCACTGGCTGTAAAACTCAGGCAGCGAACGACAGGCTGCAAACGGCAGTTCCTGATCGGTATCGAACAACCACCTGCCCTCGTCGGTTGAAGGATAGACCGTGATAGTGGCGATCGCCTCCTCCAAACCCTTCAGCACCCGAGTTACCAGCGTTCGATGTGCCCAAGGGCAGCTCATTCCCACAATCAAAAAATAGCGCCCAGGCTCGGGACTGACCTCCCGATTACGAAAAGCACTTTGCGGCCTCACATACGCCCCAGACTGATTGCGCGGAGCCATCTGCGACATCATAGTGTGCCACATCGTATTCCACACAAACTTACCCGTACGAACAATCAATCCGGGCGGCAGCGTAGCTCGCTTGGTTGGCATAGTCATTTCAGCCCCAAAAAATAAGCCCACAGCTCGAAAGGCCATGGACTTTATCTTAAGCAATTTGGTAATCAGTAAGCCTTAAAAAATTAGCTTAGGTGCTAGCTAGCACACTTAGTTGATAGCAGCGTTTGTACCGTACTGACCAATTCATCGGGACGAAAAGGCTTGATGACATAGGCATCGGCCCCCTGCTTGATGCCCCAATAGCGGTCAAACTCTTCACTCTTAGAGGAGCATAAAATCACCAGCACATGTTCTGTACTCGGATTATTTTTCACCCAGCGACACAGCTCATAACCATTCATATTAGGCATTACCACATCTAGTACCACCAAGTCGGGCGGCTCAGCAGCAATTTTTTCCATGGCTTCTTGGCCATCTTTAGCAACCGAAACCGACAGACCTGTCTTGTTCAGCAGGCCAGAGATCATCTCGCGAAGCATTGGGCTATCGTCTACGACAAGGATTGAACTCATAGTTTCTTCGCGATTCGGTGACAGGTTCGACGCTGGGCGTACGTCCCCAGCCACACAATGAATCTATATCAAAAATAGGGGGTGGATCTTATGAGCTAAGCATTCCCTTCTAATCCGTTTCTAGAGCCTCCAGGACGGCCTTTGGCTGCAATTTGTCTTTGAACCAAACAATTTTGGCGGGTGTGTTGCGAGTGTCAACCCCTGCCTTCTCTAGATTTAGCCGCTCCGAAATCGCCAAGATTAAGTTTTTATTATCGGCCTGACGCGCCTGATAGAACTTCTTTCGCAGATACTCAGGTCGCCAATAGCCCACGATTTCTAGCAGATTGACCCGCCCATCTGGATGCACCAGCCGAAAGTCTGGAATCATCACGCTACCTGGAATCGGAATCAGATCGACCTCGCGCTCTAGCTGCCAATCTGTTTGGGTCTTGGCCCATTTTTCAGCAAAGGCTTGCTCTAACATGCTGTCGTAAGGCTTGCCCGGTGGATAGTGGCTAACCAGATCGCAGTTGTCGGTTAGGCTAAAGCTTTTCTCCTGGGAGACCTGAGTATAAGGATTTTTCCATTGCAGCTTGGCCGTAAGCTGCCAGCGGGTAACGTGCAAAATTGCCGGAATGAGTTTGGCAATATCGACGCCGTAACGGGTGCTGGCTTTGAATAGGCTAGCTGGGCCGTCGATGGTAATTGTAAAACCCTGATCGGCTTCGCCCTCTATATAGGTCATCAGGCGAAACAGCTTGAGGTATTTGAACATCAGCTTGTACTCGCCGGGGTCGTTGCGGTGCAGGTTTAGCGTGACGTGGCTGGCTTTGTAGAAAATGCCCTGTACCTGAGACAGGTTGTAGCGGTGCAGCAAAGCCTCTGGCGTGGGGGCATCGAAGCTGATGAGGATGCGATTTTCTTGAAGATCGGCGTAGAGTCCCTGCTGAATGTGGATAGGCTCTACGGCCTGGTCGAGTTCTTGGGTAAGTTCAGCCGCTAGGGTTGAAAGATGCTGTTTGGCGGCGGCGGGGCTAGGCGTTTTGGTGGCGGCTAGGGTGAAGATGCGATCGCGCAATTCTCCCGGTTCTAACGGACTGATAATCTCAAAAGTGCTAAAGCTATTGCGCAAAATATGGGCCAGTCCGCGCTTCACTCGATAGTCAGTGTCTTCGCCTTCTGAAATTTGGAGTTGGTGGTCTAGGTCTCCCTGAGTTTTACCAACGGCGGACTGGAAGAGGGCGATCGCGCTCTCAGCCATCGACAACTGCTTCGGCTTAATCGCCAGTTGCTTAGGAACTAAAGAATCGCCGGTATATTGATGGATCAGTAAAGGTGAAGGCAGCGTAGCTTTGTCCTCCTCAAGGCTTAATCTTAGGGCTTATTTCGTTTCAGTACGGTTCTCTCGGCCTCGTGGCGTGTCCGTGCTTCCTTATAATAAAGGGAATTCTCCGCTCACCTGTACCCACCCCTGATAGCTCACCGACCTTTGATTCAAGCTGAAACCCTCAATTTACTAGAATGGCCTCGTCTATGTCGCCACTTAGCCACCTTCACCTCTACGAATATCGGCACAGTTGCGGCGCAACGATTACCCATCCCCACCCATCGCGCCGAAAGTGAAGTTCTGCTGTCTCAAACCGTTGAGGCTACTCAGCTAGAGTTCACGGTAGGCGGTCTTCAGTTTGGCGGCATTCGAGATATTGGAGTAGCGCTAGAGCGGGCGCAGGTTCAAGGCATTTTGTCGGGTGAGGAGCTGCTGGATATCGCGACGACGCTAGCGGGCACTCGGCGACTGAGAAGACAGATTGATGCGCAGGACAATTTGCCCGTGCTGCAAAGTCTGGTAGAAAATCTAAGTACTTTCCCAGAGATAGAGCAGGAAATTCATCGCTGTATTGATGATCAGGGCAAGGTAGCAGACCGGGCGAGTGACAAGCTCGGCGGAATTCGTCAGCAGTTGAAGGTAGTGCGCGATCACATTTACTCTAAACTTCAGCGAATTATTCAGCGGCAGGGAGGCGCACTGCAAGAGACGCTGATTACGCAGAGGAGCGATCGCTTTGTACTGCCGGTAAAAGCGCCGCAAAAAGACGCGGTGCCTGGAATCGTTCACGATGTTTCGACCAGTGGCGCGACGCTGTACGTGGAGCCTCACAGCATTGTTGACAATGGCAATCAACGCCGGACGCTGCGCAAGGAAGAAGAAATTGAATCCGAGGCCATTCGCCAGCAGCTTACTTACCAAATTGCAGAAGTGCTGCCCGAGCTAGAGCATTTAGTGATTACCGTTGTAAAACTAGATTTAGCGGCTGCTCGCGCTCGCTATGGGCTATGGATGGAAGGAAATGCGCCGCGCTTCGTGAATGAGGGCGAGCAGATTACGCTGCGTCAGCTAAAGCATCCTTTACTGCTGTGGCAACAGAAAAAAGAGCAGAGCAGCACCGTTGTTCCAACAGATTTAGTTATTCGCCCTGACCTGCGCGTAGTGGCGATTACGGGGCCAAATACGGGCGGTAAAACGGTGACGTTGAAAACGCTAGGACTGACATCTTTGATGGCAAAAGTGGGAATGTTTATTCCCGCCAGAGAGCCAGTAGAGCTGCCCTGGTTTGACTCAGTGCTGGCAGATATTGGAGATGAACAGTCAATTGAACAAAGTCTCTCTACTTTCTCGGGGCACGTAAAGCGCATTGGGCGAATTTTAGATGAAATTGACGAAGTAGAAGAGAGTTCTAATACGCTGGTGCTACTGGATGAGGTGGGAGCCGGAACCGATCCTTCGGAAGGAAGTGCTTTGGCGATCGCCCTCCTAAAACACCTAGCCGACCATACTCGCCTCACCGTAGCAACTACCCACTACGGCGAGCTAAAATCCTTAAAGTACGAAGATGACCGCTTCGAGAACGCCTCGGTAGAATTTGACGACGTGAAACTTGCGCCGACTTACCGCCTACTGTGGGGCATTCCAGGTCGCTCAAATGCACTTTCTATCGCCCGTAGATTGGGCATGAAGGAGTCTGTGCTGGAGCAGGCAAAGCAGCAGATGGGCGGCGCAAACGAAGACGTAAACCAGGTGATTGAGGGACTAGAAGCTCAAAGGCAGCGACAGGAGCGACGAGCTGAGGAAGCCGAAAAACTGGTAGCCAAAGCTGAGAAGTTTTACAAGGAAGTTGAAGCACGGACGCAGAGCCTGCGTGACCGAGAACAGAAGATAAAGCGACAGCAGGAGAAAGACGTAGAGACTGCGTTGCTTCACGCTCGCGCTGAAGTGGCTAAAGTGATTCGGGATTTGCAGCAGAGTGGCAAATCCGGACAGGACGCGCAAAAAGCAACAGAAGCGCTAAATCAGATAGAAGAGAAGCGTTTGCCCACTGGTAAGCATCCGGCAAAAGTGAAATCCACCGGACGCGGCTATCTACCCAAGGTCGGCGAAAGGGTGCGACTCTCTAGCCTGGGCGGTCAGCTAGCGGACGTGCTGGGAAAAGCCGACGACGATGGCAGGGTAGCCGTACGCTTTGGCATGATGAAAATGACGGTCAATTTAACCGATATTGAATCGTTAAAGGGAGAAAAGGCCGAGCCGATTGAAAAGCCTCCCAAAGTTCAGCAGAGTTACCAACCTGTTACGCCAGTGCCCGACGCGCCGATGGTGAAAACGGAGAGCAATACGGTGGATTTGCGTGGGATGCGGGTGTCGGAGGCGGAAAGTGTGATTGAAGACGCGATCGCCCGAGCTAGAGGGCCACTATGGTTTATCCACGGACACGGCACCGGAAAACTACGACACGGCGTTCAAGAATATTTGAAGCGGCATCCACAGGTACAAAGTTTCGAAGCCGCCGAACAGATAGATGGCGGCAAAGGCGTTACTGTTGCCAAGATATAGCCAGATTCAATGTGCTAGACCCGCTAGATCCGCTGAACCCACCCATGCCAAACAAACAGCAAATCATCGCAGCCTTTGACCCAGGCGGTGTCGGACTCGACAACGGCAACATCTTCGGCTTTCCCTTTAGCTACGACACCGCCGATATCATCATTCTCGGCGTCCCTTGGGAAGTTACGGTCTCCTTCCATAGCGGCACTGCCAAAGGCCCAAAGGCCGTTTTAGACGCATCCCCTCAGCTCGACTTTTATGACTACGACAATCCTGAAGGCTGGAAACAAGGTATTTGTATGCCACCCATTCCTGATTGGATTGAGCAAAAGAATGGAGAACTGCGTTGGCGAAGCCTCTCCGGTGGAGAATCGCCCGCCCAAAAAATAGTCACTGCCACCGAACAAGGCCAACCCCTCACAGACGATCTGCACACCGCCCTCAAGCAAGTTAACGACGGCTGCGCTCAGCTAAACCAATGGCTGCTCCTTAAAACTCGTCAGGCGCTGAACGCTGGTAAAAAAGTCGGTATCCTCGGCGGCGATCACAGTGTCCCACTCGGCGCACTTCAAGCCCTAGCCGAAAAGTATCCCGACTTTGGCATCCTCCATATAGACGCCCACTGCGACTTACGCGACGCTTATCAAGGCTTTACGTTTTCTCATGCGTCAATTATGCGCAACGCGATCGCCCTCCCCCAAGTCTCCAAGCTCATCCAAGTCGGCATCCGCGATGTCTCTCATGCCGAAATTGAATTTGCCCAATCTAGCAATGGGCGCATTCGAGTACATCATGATACGGCGTTGAAGCGATCGCGCTACCAAGGCACCCCTTGGCAAACCCTCTGCGCCCAAATCGTCGCCGACCTTCCCCCGCACGTCTACATCAGCTTCGACATCGACGGCCTCGACCCCAAACTCTGCCCAACCACCGGCACCCCAGTCCCCGGCGGGCTAGACCTCGACGAAGCCTTTTGCCTTCTAAGAGAAGTCGCAGACCATCGCGAAATTATTGGCTTCGACCTATGCGAAGTCGGCCCCGACGAATGGGACGGCAACGTCGGCGCACGCATCATCTATAAGCTCTGCAACCTGATGGGATTATCACGATCAAGCTAGCGCTCATCAGATTAGACAGTCATTTGCAAACCACCTTTCGACGCCGCTCGATGCTCGGTCCGCATCACCCGAGGGCTGAGCGTAGTCGAAGCCCGCCTAATCTCGACAAAAGATCCAATGATCCGGCTCCGATAACGACTCGCGAAAAGTATATCCCTCAGCATCAAATCCCTGAAGCGCCTCAACCGTCTCAATCCGATTACGAATGACAAAATCTGCCATCAGTCCCCGCGCCCGCTTAGCGTAGATAGCCACTATCCTGTAATCGCCCTCTTTATTTTCTTTAAAGTCAATATTTAAGACTCGCGCCTTCAGCGTTTCGCGATCTACCGACTTGAAATATTCATTCGAGGCCAAATTAACGATGCAGGGGTCATCGTGCGACTGAAGCTCAGCGTTGAGCAGTTCTGAGATTTGCGCCCCCCAAAACTCATAAAGGTTTTTGCCTTTCTCGTTAGCCAGCTTGGTTCCCATTTCCAGGCGATACGGCTGCATCAAGTCCAGCGGTCGCAGCACACCGTACAGCCCAGAAAGAATCCTCAAATGGTCTTGAGCAAATGCCAGATCCTCATCGGTATAGTCTTCGACCGTCATCCCTTTATAAACATCGCCCTTAAAAACGAGCAACGCCTGCTTAGCATTATCCAACGTGAACGGCGTCTGAAAATCTTGATAGCGTTGGTAGTTCAAGTCAGCTAGCTTATCGCTAATTTTCATCAGTGCCGACAGTTCAGAAGCTTGGTAAGTACTGAGTTGCTTTGCTAAAACCTCGCTTCGATCTAAAATCGCTGGCAGCGTAAAGCGAGCAAAGTCAGCGCCTGTATAGTCCAGCGTCTTAGCCGGAGAAATGAGCATCAGCATTAGATTTCAAACCTTAGGAACTAGCGGGCAGATTTACCAGCTTACAGCCTCCCATTTGCTCAAATATCCTCCAGAGCAATCGCGATACAATAGGGCACAGCCGATACCCACTATTTTGATATGACTCTGGAGTCGTCCCCCTCTCCCCAGTCCAAAACTCCGTCCGTTCCCGACCTTTCAGAAAAACTGCAAAGAAAGCTCGACCAGCTCGATAGCAGTGAAAAAAAAGCTCAAGCTAGAGAACAGCTCGTCACCGGGCAGGCCGCTTTTGAGCGCGGACGGTATAAGAAAGCGATCGCCCACTTCCAAACCGCCCTCCAGCTTTCCAACCCCATTGGGATGCGCGGCGGCGAAATCCAGCTTTGGCTAGTTAACGCCTACATCGCCGCAGGCGAAGACCAGGCCGGACTCGCCCTTTGCCGCAAACTCATCCGCCATCCCGATCTGGACACTCAGCGCCAGAGCAAACGCCTCCTCTACATTCTCGAAGCTCCCGAACTAGAGCTAAAGCCAGAGTGGACAACCAAAATCCCTGACCTGAGCAATCTAGACGAAGACAACGGCAAACAATATGCCCAAAAAGCCAAAAAACCACGTCGCCGAAAACCCAAACCCGAACCCGAACCCCTCGACCTTAGCCAAGTAAACACCGAAGATAACCAATTCGTCTGGATCGCCCTCATCGGCATTCTACTCACCCTCATCGGCCTCATCTGGCTCAGCTAGCTCAATTTATCCCATTTGGATTAGCCAATCCACAGCAGTATGATGATGCCAGCACATCCCCAACTCATCATTCATCACTCATAATTCATCACTCATCCCTCCCAAATGCCCCTACAACTCCGCATCTACGTCCCCCCGCACCCCCTGATC
>QBMC01000067.1 GCA_003242035.1 Nodosilinea foveolarum
ATTAAAGCGGTACGTGAGCTGGGTTCAGAACGTCGTGAGACAGTTCGGTCCATATCCGGTGTAGGCGCAAGAACATTGAGAGGAGTCTTCCTTAGTACGAGAGGACCGGGAAGAACGCACCGCTGGTGTACCAGTTATCGTGCCAACGGTAAACGCTGGGTAGCCAAGTGCGGAGAGGATAACCGCTGAAAGCATCTAAGTGGGAAGCCCACCTCAAGATGAGTGTTCTCATGGAGTTAATCCAGTAAGGTCACGGGAAGACGACCCGTTGATAGGTTCTAGGTGGAAGTACAGCAATGTATGTAGCCGAGGAATACTAACAGACCGAGGGCTTGTCCTTCGAGTTGACTTCAGACCCAGGCTGTAAAAAGCCAACAACCTAAGCTTTCTCATCAAATCTATGCAGTCCTTCAGGGTTCTAGCTTTTGCTTCCACCACTTGAGCTGGAAGATTAAACAAAGGCACAGAAGCTCAACATCATTCCTGGTGTCAATGGCGCAGTGGACCCACTTCGACTCCATCCCGAACTCGATTGTGAAACATTGCAGCGGCGAAGATAGTGAGGACGCCAGTCCTTGTCAAAATAGCTCGATGCCAGGTTATATACAAAGCAAAGCCCTGTTCTCTCTAACGAGTAGCAGGGCTTTCGTTTGATAACCTTTACTAGTACAGCTCTTCTTTTTGAGGTCTGTTTTTGACTACTTTGCTATCTTTTTCCTCCCTGTTGCTCTGACTCATAAAGCGATCTTACTAATTCGATTTCTTGATAGTCATATGTCTCTCCTACAGCTTCGCGGATATTGCGAAGTGAATGTGGCCCTACTCCCACAATGGCATCTATAATAGCTAATTGCCGTTCCGGTGCTACTAGTCTATCTATATCTACCTCGTAACCGGCTCCGATTAGCTTGGACATATGTCCATTGATCGTTCCAAGCCGAATGTTGCGCTCTAGAGCGATGTCTGGTAAAGACATTCCGTCTTTGTACATCTTGTAGGTGGTTTTTTGAGTAGCTGTTATCTCGTGTGATTCTCGGCTGCCTGCATCGGCGACTCGATTAAACGTCTCTGCTCCGTTTGCTTCTACTTCAATCCCGTTTGCTTGGCAGAACTCATGAATTGCTTGAGTAAAAATATTGCCGTACTGAACAAGTTTACGGCTGCCTACGCCAGATATTTTTGAGAATCTTTCAGATGTCTGTGGCCGTTCTTGAGTCATTTGTCTTAAGCTTGCATCGGAGAATACGACGTAAGGGGGTACGGACTGTTCATCGGCCAATTGCTTTCGAAGCTTCCTAAGCGTGTTCATTAAAAGGCTTTCTCCCGAAGTTAGCTCTGCATTAGCTGCTTTCTTGCTGGCGCTGCTAGATTTCTCCATATTTCTAGCTATTGGAATTTTAACAGTAGTTTCCTTCTTTAAAACTAAGTTGCTGTTAGCGTTGAGCTTCAGTACAGAATAGCCGTCAGTAGTTTCCTCTAAATAGCCTTGATGAACTAGAGATCTACAGAGTGCTCTCCATTCATCAACGCTGCGATCTTTACCGATGCCATGGGTAGAAACTTTGTCATGACCAAGTTCTACTATGCGCTTTTTACTAGATCCACGTAAGACATCTATGATGTGTGTCATTCCGAACCGCTGGTCGCAGCGATATACACATGACAAGAACTTTTGAGCGTCAACTGTCCAGTCCTCTAACGGACTTGGATTTATGCAGTTGTCGCAGTTGTCGCAGGGAGCGTCGAACGTTTCTCCAAAGTAGCCGAGCTGAATCTTGCGCCGACAGATTGAGCTTTCTGTGTAGTTGATGATTTGGTTTAGCTGCTGCTGAGCAATTCTCTGTTCTGATGGATCGGCCTTTTGCCCGATTAGATATTTGACGGTGCGGACATCTCCCCAGCCAAAGAGAATAGTGCATTTTGCTGGCTCGCCATCACGTCCGGCTCTGCCTGCTTCCTGATAGTAGCTTTCGATATTTCGGGGTAGGTCATAGTGAATGACAAAGCGGACATCGGGCTTGTTGATTCCCATTCCGAATGCGATCGTGGCTACGATAATCTGGGTATTGTCTCTAATAAACTTCGTTTGATTGGTTTCTCTTTCCTGATTGCTGAGACCAGCATGGTACGGCAGCGCTGAGATTCCGTCTTGCTGGAGTTGTGCTGCGGTCTCATCGACTCGTTTTCGACTGAGACAGTAGACGATTCCAGAGCCTTTCTCCTCGCCTTGGTGTTGCTGAATAGTGTTGAGTAGTTGGAGGTATGGCTGTTTAGATTTTTGACTGACTTCGTAATAGAGATTTTGACGGTTGAAGCTGGAAATGTATGTCTTTGGGTCTGACAGACGGAGTTGCTGGAGGATATCCGTGCGGACTCTTTTGGTCGCGGTTGCCGTTAGCGCAATGATTGGAATTTGAGGATAGCGCTGCTTGATTTGGAAGAGCTGACGGTATTCTGGGCGAAAGTCGTGCCCCCATTCTGAGACGCAATGGGCTTCGTCTATGGCAAATGTGCTGATGCCAACTTTTTGGCTGACTTGCTCTAAGAAGTCTATAAAGGTTGGTGTAAAGAGCCTTTCGGGTGCAATGTACAGAAGTTTAATGTCACCTGATAGGATGGCTCGCTGACGAGATTGCACTTCGTCGAATGAAAGGGTGCTGTTGAGGAAGGTAGCTCCGACGCCGTTGTCCTGAAGAGCTGTGACCTGATCTTGCATCAGAGCAATGAGCGGTGAGATAACGATGGTGATGCCTTCCCTTAAGAGCGCTGGTAACTGGTAGCAGAGTGATTTACCCCCGCCCGTTGGCATGATAACTAACACATCTTTGTTTTTTAGTACTCGCTCAATGATCGGCTTTTGATCGAACCGAAAGTTGCCATATCCGAAGTAGTGCTTAAGCGCGTCTTCTAGAGAGGCGGTTTGAGGGGACTGGGTTGAGATGCTCATGGAAAATAAGGTTCTTGGTTCTTATATAGATAAGGTTACCCTTGGGACTTGTTGCTTATAGTTGCTGTTTGATAGAACGCTGTGGCTGCGGTTCTACTATCAGTACAGCATATATAGGACAAAGCTATGCAGCCGCCTGATTGGAAAGCTCTCAAATAGTTAGTGAATTCGTACTGTTGAGATTATATGTCTCAACCACTATTGATTTACGGTTGCTAGCATGGATAGCCACGAACTCGTTAATTAATAACTTATGTAAACTCTTTGACGTTAAAACGGCATAACGTCTTGACAGCATAGTTAGGTTCCTTTACTGTACTTGTAATGCATGGGCCACCCTATTTACATCAGAGATGTCAGCTAAGCAAAAAGTTACTCTATATATCTCAGACGATCTGCATCGGCAGGTTAAGATACGTTCCGCCATTGATGGTGAGCCTATGTCATCTATCGCTCAACGGGCGATTGAGTTTTATTTAGCTCATTCTGATGTGGTTGAACAGACTAGCGATCGCAAAGGTGGAACTCATCGCGTTTATGCCTGCCCGAAGTGTGCTACGCCCGTCGTTCTAAGAGAAGATGGACTATCATTGGTTCAGAGTTCTGCTGACAAGCAATTTGAGGCGATGGCTGTAGATTTGGAGTCTTTACCAGGACTAGTTTCTGACTCTGGCAGTGCAGGAGAGGGCGAGCTGATTGCTTGTCAGTGATGGCAATGGGAAGGCTGATTTGAACTCCCTTCTGTTTTTATAAAGTCGTTGGTTAAACCTGTTACCGAATTTTTGTTGTTTTACGTTTATTCTGTTGTTTCTGTTTGAGTTGGGTAGTTATTTGTCTTATTGAGGGCGCTTGAGATGAGAGAAGAGCTGAGTGTATTAGTTCAGGCCCAATATCCTCTAATCTATCTGGTTACCTTTGAGGAGGAACGGGCAGAGCAGACGATTGCGGCGATCGCGCAGCAGCACCCCCAGCAGCGTCTGTACACTTGGACAATGACTCAAGGAATGGTTGAGTACGGTCAGGGCCGAGGATCTGGGCAGCAAAACAACACTGTTTCTCCTCAGGCAGCAATTAATTGGGCAATGAGACAAAAGGAGCCTAGCCTTTTTGTTTTCAAGGATTTGCACCCATTTAAAGATAGCCCTGAAGTCACTCGTAGTCTGAGAGACGCTATTGAAGGTTTTAGAGGAACGCAGAAGACAATTATTTTGATGTCTCCTGTTCAAGAAGTACCTATTGAGCTGGAAAAAGAGGTCGTTGTTCTCGACTTTACGCTGCCTAATATGTCTGAGCTGAATCAGGTGCTTTCGGCTGAGTTAGAGAAATCTAGATCCGAAGCGATCACGACTGAGGGGCGAGAGAAACTTTTAAAGGCTGCTTTGGGTCTTACTAAGGATGAGGCAGAGAAAGTTTTCCGTAAGTCTCGGGTGATGGCTGGCAAGCTAACCGAAGGCGAAGTAGATATTGTGCTTTCTGAGAAGAAGCAACTAATTCGTCGAAACGGCATTTTAGACTATATCGAAGAGGATGAGACGCTCGATTCGGTGGGTGGTTTAGAGGAACTGAAGCACTGGCTGAAGCAACGCTCTAATGCTTTCACAGAAAAGGCGCGCGAGTACGGATTGCCTCAACCGAAAGGTATGTTGATTCTAGGTGTGCCTGGATGTGGTAAATCTTTGATTGCTAAGACGACCGCTCGCCTGTGGGGTTTGCCGCTGCTTCGTTTGGATATGGGTCGCGTATATGATGGTTCTTTGGTGGGACGTTCCGAAGCAAATCTACGAAGTGCGTTGAGAACAGCAGAGTCCATTTCGCCTGCCGTTCTGTTTATTGATGAGATTGATAAGGCGTTTGCAGGCAGTGCGGGATCGGCGGACTCCGATGGGGGGACTTCTAGCCGAATTTTTGGTAGCTTTTTGACCTGGATGCAAGAGAAAACGTCTCCGGTGTTTGTGATTGCAACGGCGAACAGGGTAGAGAGATTACCAGGTGAGTTTCTACGAAAAGGCCGATTTGATGAAATTTTCTTTGTGGATTTGCCGAATGAGAGCGAGCGCAAGGAGATTTTCAAGATTCACTTGAGCAAGCGACGCTCGGAGGTGGAA
Organism: Nodosilinea foveolarum; assembly: GCA_003242035.1. Taxonomy (GTDB): domain Bacteria; phylum Cyanobacteriota; class Cyanobacteriia; order Phormidesmidales; family Phormidesmidaceae; genus Phormidesmis; species Phormidesmis foveolarum. Next base: position 5,053 of record QBMC01000067.1, read on the forward strand.
AGGTTCGATTTTGAACAGTTGAGCAAGGTATGTGAAGGATTTTCAGGTGCTGAGATTGAGCAAGGGCTAATCTCGGCGATGTATGAAGCCTTTGCCCAGGGTAGAGAGTTCACTCAGCTTGATATTATTGCGGCTATTCGCTCTACGATGCCGCTGTCGAAGACAATGAGCGAACAGGTGACGGCCTTACGCGATTGGGCACGTCATCGCGCTCGTCCGGCGGCTTCGTCTGCTGCTGAGTACCAGCGTATGGAGCTGTAACAGTCTTTTTCCTGTCCCGCAGGAAGGAGAGGCTAGCTAAATAGCTGGCCAAGATTGAAGAAAAATTCAGGTTCTATCTCATTTGATAGCTGAGTGGTTTGATGATTTCTAACTTCGTTGTCTCTCAATTTCTCTTCAGGAGGAAATTAAAATGTCTCATTTTAGTACTCTGCGCACCAAAATCACTGATGCTGAAGTTCTCAAGTCTTCTCTGAGCGACCTGGGTGTTGCTGTTAAGACTGAGGCTAACATTCGTGGCTATCGCGGTCAAAATGTCCGTGCGGATATTGTGGCTGTGTTGGAAGGCGACTACGATATCGGCTGGTCTCAGAATGCTGATGGTTCGTTCGACTTGATTGCTGATCTCTGGGGTGTGGCTAAGAAGCATAACCAGACTGAGCTGATCAATTCCATTAATCAGAAGTATGCCGTCAACAAAACGTTGGCTGAAGTGAAGCGTCCTGGATTGCAAAATGCGAACGTGCGTTTGGTTCTCCAGTAGAGTTCTCTTTAGCTGATAGATTGTTTTTGTGACGCCTTTCTTCGTAACTTGAAAGGGTGGTTGCCATCGCTGGTCGCCACCCTTTTTTTGTCTGGTTTGTTTTAGCTGATTTTTTAGTTGCGTGAGTTGGCTGTGCTTTGGTTGAGGAGTTCGGCGATCGCTCGATGTTCGATAGGTGGCTCTGAGATAACAGCCTGACGAGTATCGGTAATTAACCAGTCCAACGCGGCAGCCTGTAGGTCGATAGAAGCGCCGGTTTTGTCAACGCAGTAGCGGCCAAATACGAGCTTGTCTACCAGGCGAACGTCTGGGCCGATGCGAGAATATTCGAAGATAACGGTTTTGTCGATGATAGTGCCGCTAGAGATGGAGCAGTTGGAGCCGATCATGCTAGGGCCGACTATTTTAGCGCCATCTTCTATGTGCGTCATGCCGCCGATGTAGACGGGGCCTTCTATGTCTACTTTGTCCCAGTTGGCTTTGACGTTAAGACCGGCAAAAACACCTGGTCTTACTTCGTTGCCTGGAACGCTAACGCCTTTTACCTGACCGGTGAGAACATCCTGGATGGCCTGCCAGTAGTCTGGCACTTTACCAATATCAATCCATTCGAAATCCATGCGAATGCCGTAGAAGGCGGCGTTGTCTGCTACGAGCTTGGGGAAGAGGTCTCCGCCGATGTCGAATTCTTGTCCGGAGGGGATATAGTCAAAGATTTCTGGCTCGAAGATGTAGATGCCTGTGTTGATATCAGTGCTGAGGGCTTCTTCTACCGTGGGTTTTTCTTGAAATGACTTAATTCGGCCCGTTTCGTCGGTGACGACAACGCCATAGCTGGGCACCTGCTTGAGTGGAACTTGCTTCATGACGATGGTGGCGATCGCCTTTTTCTCTCGGTGCTGACGAATCGCTTCAGTGAGATCCAAGTCGATTAGCGCGTCCCCGCAGAGCACAATAAAAGTGTCGTCGAAGAACGGATAGAAATCCTGGATTTTTCTCATGCCGCCCGCTGAGCCTACGGCCTCTCCGACCAGCTCTCCGTCCGTGATGCGACCTTCAAAAGAATAGGCTAGCTCGACGCCAAAACGTTGACCATCCCTAAAATAGCCTTCAATTTCGTTGGCTAAGTGGCTAACGTTGGCCATAATTTGAGTAAAGCCGTGCTGACGTAACAGCTCTAGCAAGAACTCCATGACGGGTTTTTGCATAATCGGAATCATCGGCTTGGGAATGGTATACGTGATGGGACGAACCCTAGTTCCTTTCCCAGCGGCCAAAATCATGGCTTTCATCTTCGGCGATTCCTCTTATATAGACTTGTAGCATGAAAAATGGCTGTTAGCCTTGCCCATGCTAACAAGGGCAATATCAATATACCCTGATGTAATTTGAGACTTCATCTTGCCCTCATAGGTTTTGGGCTTTGGCTCTAGAAAATAGATAGGTTTATTAGAAAAGGCCCCAAGGACGCTTCTCATCCTTGGAGCCTTTATTGTTTTGCGCTAAGCGTAGCTTAGTACAGCTCTTCTTCCTGGTGCGTAGTGACCGTACAGTCGGAAGTAGGATAAGCCACGCAAGTGAGTACGTAGCCTGCCTCGATTTGGTCGTCGTCTAGGAAAGACTGGTCAGACTGATCTACAGTACCCGATGTGATTTTGCCAGCACAAGTGGAGCAAGCACCTGCACGGCAGGAGTATGGCAAGTCGATGCCCTGCTCTTCGGCAGCATCTAAAATGTACTCATCTTCAGCCACTTCGATAGTGGTGTTTAGGTTTTCTGCTTCGTTAACTAGTGTGACCTTGTAGCTGGCCATGCGAATATCCTCTTTGTTAGTTCGGTGTCGCCATTAAGGCGGCAGTTTGCGAATGCTCGCTTCGCGGCTAACAGCGCTAACTGTAAGACTTCAGCGAAAGCATGTTTTGATACTACGAGAAAACCATTGGGCTGTAACTATCTTCAGAGTCTTTGCTGAATGGTATTCGTAATACAAGGCTGAGGACAATCCATGATTTGCTTATGGTTTACTGTTAGATACTGTCGGTATGAATGGCCTGAAATGCTTTCACAATAAGATTGTTAGCTATTCTTATGCAAGGGAACGTATAAAAGATAGCGGTCGTTATTTCATCAGTAACTCACTTCTGATAAGCTCTGCTTATAGTCTGAAAATGCTATTCTACTGATAGAAATAAGTCTATGTTTAAGTCTCTATCTAACTAAAGATAGTAGCGCTGTAAGCGAACTTCTGATTTCTTTGGCAGGACGTTGATGGCTTAGATAACAGAAGTGCTTGAGTTGTTTGCGATGGGGATCTAGTAGGGGTGATTCGAGTTGGGATTGTGGGGACGGGATATGCTGCGAAAACTAGGGTTCAAGCTTTTGAGGGGGATGGGCGATCGCAAGCTTTGAAGGCAGCAGGCCGTAGCGCCGACCGAGGACAAGCGTTCGCTCAGACATATGGTTTGCAGGCGGCTGAGAGCTGGAGAGCCTTAGTAGAAGACGCTGCGATTGATTTAGTCGTGGTGGCGACGGTGAGTAGCCTGCACGGAGAGGTGGTAAAGGCTGCTTTGGAGGCGGATAAACATGTGGTAGTAGAGTATCCGCTGTCTTTGGATCTAGCTCAGGCTGAAGCGTTGGTGGCGTTAGCTAGGGAGCGGAAGCGTCTGCTGCATGTGGAGCATATTGAGCTATTAGGTGGCTTGCACCATGCGATGAAGGAACATTTACCTCGCCTTGGGACGCCGCTTTATGCGAACTATCGAACGATCAATGTCGTGCGTCCGGCTTCGTTGAAGTGGACGTATCGGTTCGATTTGTTTGGGTTTCCGTTTTGTGGAGCGCTTTCACGGGTGCATCGCCTAACTAATCTATTTGGCCAAGTTAGCGCTGTGGACTGCTGTACTCGGGTAGTTGATAGCAAGGTAAATGCTGATTACTTTGCCAGTGTGCTGAGTTCAGCGCGGCTTCAGTTTGCCAGTGGGTTGGTGGCGGAGCTGACTTATGGCAAGGGGGAGGACTTTTGGGCGGCACGGCGTGATGTGGAGATTCAGGGCCGTTTAGGTGCTTTGGTTTTTGAGGGAAATGAGGGGCGTTTGATGACGGCTGAGGGAACGGAACCGATTAGCGTGGCTCCGCGTAAAGGGTTGTTTGTAAAAGATACGCAGGGCGTGTTGGATTATTTGACGGATGGGACGCCGCTGTACGTGGAGGCGAGCGAGAGTTTGTATGCGCTGAGGGTGGGGGATGCGCTGCGTCGAGCTTCTGAGAGCGGGCAGACCGTTTATCTCGATAGCTAGCGTTTAGGTGGTTGAGATGGCTAAGATGCCGGGGCTTTTTTGAATGGGGACGATGTCGAGAATGTCTATTTGAGCGCAGTAGGCGATGTCTCGGGTGTTGCTTTTTCGAAGCAGGCGTTGACCGTGACTAGCAGTGCTGAGCAGGTCTAAAAGATTGTTTTGCCATTGTTTGTAGAGGCTGCCTGAGGCGATCGCAGCGTCGTTGCCAATCAGCGAAAGGTAGTCGCTGCTGGTTTGGGTAAGGATGCTTTCTATGATGGCTCCGGCGCAGACGGTGTCTTCGAGGGAGTAGTCGCCTTCCCAGCCGGAACCGACGAGCCAGATGTTGTCGTAATTGTGCTTTAAAAGATGATCGACGACGGCTTTGCGGGTGGTGAGGGCGGCGGTGAGAACGGTGGGGGCGGCTTGAATGCGCTCTAAGCAGCGGGTGCCGTTGGTGGTGCTCATGAATAGCCGCTTGCCTGCGGTGATGTCTGGCTGATGATCGAGCGGGGAGTTGCCTAAGTCGAAGCCTTCTACTCGCTGACCGCCGCGTTCGCCTGCTCGGATGCGCTTTTCTGCGGGCCAGTCTTCGCTAGTTTTGAGGAGTTTGTCTAAGTCGCTAAACGCCTGGATAGCTTCGGCTCCGGCGTTGAAGGCGGCGGCCATTGTGGTGGTGGCTCTGAGAACGTCGATCGCGATCGCACAGTCGGGCAAGGTACCTGTCGGGACTTCTTCGGGGGTGTGGTAGACAGATATTTTCACTAAAAGATGACCCGCGTTTAACGTGTTCGTAGCGTGTTTGAGCGTTCTTATAGGTACGCTACGAATAAGAACGGAGAGGGTGGGATTCGAACCCACGGTACCTTTCGGTACACTCGATTTCAAGTCGAGCGCATTCGACCACTCTGCCACCTCTCCAAAAGGGCATGTCAACGGTGTATTACCACGTTGAACAAGCTTGGTTATAGTAGCTTGATTTTTCAGCGGCGTCTAGCTGAGTGAATTGATAGGAATCATTGATTGACCTGAGGCATAGAGTGTTTCTGCGGATAGTTGCTTAAAGTTTGCGTCTAGCCATATTTGTGAGATGGCTGCGACGTTGCCGTCGGTGAGCGTGACCAGAGAGAAACTGCGGCGATCGCCCGCCTCTGATTTTTCGATACGCGGAACATTGGCGGCGTTGAAGTAAACGGTGCCTTCGGGATCGGTGACGACGCGCTTGCGGAGCTGAGGAGAGTCTTTTTTGAGCTTGTGGTGCATGTGGCCGAAGGTGACCAGGGGAACGCGCTTGCCGGATTCTTGGGTGAGGGCGATCGCACGGGCAAAGTCTGGATCGCCATAGTCAGCGCTAGTTTTTCCCCAATCTTTTCCACAAGGATCGTCTGGCTCTGAGCCAAGGCCCAGTGGCCCGACGTGGGCGACAAAAATGACGGTGCTGTGGTCGGCTTCATCAGCGGCGGCGAGAATGAGGTCTGAGGACTCGTCGAAATTTCGCACATCGAAGCGATCGCTATAGAACTTCCGATAGCGCCATTTGGAGCCGCCCCAGCTAAAGGGTCGTCCGCCTACGATGGTGAGGTTGAACTGAGGGAATTCTCGTTTGCTAAAGCCAATGTGAGCGTCGCCTAGAAGATCCATTTGGAGCTGTACCCAGTCTTCTCTGGTGCGATCATAGGGACAGTTTTTGATGCCTTTGTTGCTGGCGGAGTAGTAGGCGTCGTGGTTGCCCATAACCGCAACTTTGGGGAGATCGACAGCGGCAATGCGGCGAACAACTTCGACAGCTTCGTTGCCATAATCGCCTAAAAATATGGCTAAATCAACGTTGAGATGAGAAAGAGCGGCGTTGTCTTCTAGCTCCCAAAGGTCGTGGATGTCTCCGACGACAGCGATTTTGACCTGATCTTGGGTTGGGGACTGGTGCACTGGCTATATATCCTCGTCGGATGCGCTTTTTTTGGGATAAGTTTCAGTATAGACAACGGGCTTTCATGTTTTAGGGACGGATTTGGAGTAGAGCAATGGCTAAAGAGCAGGTGAATCAGATCGTGTTTGTGGCTTTGGAAGGGCTGCTGGCGGTGGACGGCGAGCAGGCGAAGGCGGCGATCGCCCAGCTAAACGAACGAAACATCCCAATAATTGTGTTTGGAGATTGCGATCGCGCTGAGCTAGAACCGATACGAGCGAAGTTAGGACTAACGGCTCCTTTTATTGTGGAAGGTGGCAGCGCGATTTTTACGGCGGCTGATGCCGATCCATTTGCGACTCCGCTGGGCGAGCGAGACGGTCGTTATTATGTGTATGAGCTGGGCTGTCCTTATGTGCAGGCGAGAGCGGGGCTAAGGGTGTTGGCCAATGTGATTTTTCATCCGCTGAAGGGCTTTGGCGATTTTACGGTGCAGCAGTTAGAGCGATCGCTAGAAGTCTCTGAGGCAGAGGCGCATCGGGCTAAAGCTAGGGAATTTAGCGAGCCTTTTATGACGCCAAAGTCGGTTGATTTAGATGGTTTGAAACACGCTGCAAAAGAAATTGGCTTTGATGTGGTGCTTAGAGACTCAGCGGACAGTCGGTTTTCTTTTTTAAGAGGGCGAGGGGCCAGTTTGACGGCGGCGGCGGAAAAGCTGATTGAGGCTTACCAGGAACAGGCAGACCAAGCGGAAACTCTGAAGGTGAAAGGGGTGAGTACTCAGCAAGCGGATCTGGACTGTCTGGCGCTGGCTAAAGGGACGGCTAATTGGGCTAGTGCGCTGATTCCGGCGGCGAATGACATGGAATCTGTTTGGCTAGAAGCGATTGGGTCTTTGGGCTAGCGATCGCCATTCATGTTATCGGTTGTTCGGCTGCTTTCTGCTTGCTAGCTTTCTTTGGCGATGCCGTGGAAAGTAAACTTGCATAATTTTGGTAAATTTGACTATAATTAAAACTCAGTAATTGGTATTTCACAACATTTAGAGAGGAACGTCTGTGTTTGCTACTGCCAACGCCGCTGCTTTAAAAACAACGGATAAAGCGACCTTGCCAAAGGATCTTTTTAGCGCCATTGAAGATCTAAAGAAAGACCTGAACGCAGTCGTTTTGGCTCATTATTATCAGGAGCCAGATATTCAAGATATTGCCGATTATATTGGCGACTCTTTGGGACTTTCTCAGCAGGCGGCTAGTACCAAAGCAGACGTAATTGTGTTTGCGGGGGTTCACTTTATGGCGGAAACTGCCAAAATTCTGAACCCAGATAAGCTAGTGCTATTGCCCGACTTGGAGGCAGGCTGCTCTCTAGCAGATAGCTGTCCGCCGGATACGTTTGGCAAATTTAAGTCGGCGCATCCTGATCACTTAGTGATTTCTTATATCAATTGCACCGCTGAGATTAAGGCGCTGAGCGACATTATTTGTACTAGCTCGAATGCGGTGAAGATTGTGAATCAGCTACCGCCTGAGCAAAAGATTATCTTCGCGCCGGATCGCAATTTGGGGCGGTATGTAATGGAGCAAACCGGGCGCGATATGGTGCTGTGGCAGGGGAGCTGCATTGTGCATGAGACGTTTTCTGAGAAGAAGATGCTGCGGCTAAAAATGGAGCATCCGGACGCAGAGATTGTTGCCCACCCAGAGTGCGAGGCGGGTGTGCTGCGTCATGCAAACTATATTGGCTCGACGACGGCGTTGTTGAAGTATGTGGGGGGTGCGGAGTGCGATCGCTTTATCGTGGCGACGGAACCTGGGATTATTCATCAGATGGAAAAGCAGACGCCCAAGAAGCATTTTATTCCAGCGCCGCCTGAGGCAAATTGCGCCTGTAATGAATGCCCTTACATGCGGCTGAATACGCTAGAGAAGCTGTATTTGGCGATGAAGAATAAAACCCCTGAAATTACGATTCTGCCGGAGATTCGGGCGAAGGCTTTGGCTCCCATTCAGCGAATGCTAGAGATGAGTGTTTAGGTGTTTAGGTGTTCGCGGAGCTGGAAGGCTAGCATGTCAATGACGTTCTTTCCGCCCTTGTTAAAGGATTCGGTGGCTTCTTTTTCGGCTCGCTCTACCGTGGCTTCTGGCAGCGCTAATAGAGACAGGAGTTTTTGATAGGCTTCGCCTTCTGCGCGGTTAATGGCGTTTTCTTCGGGCGTGCGGGTGCTGGATTTGATGACTTCGTAAGAGAGCCGTAGCGCGACTTCTTTTTCGGCTTCTGTGGTAAGTTTGGCGACGGCTTCTTCAAGCGGTACTTTTTGCACGAAATATTCTTGAAGCTGCTCCTGTAGGTGCTTTTGCTGTTTGGGTTCGGCGGCAAATAGCTGACTGAATCTTTCTATCATCGTGTCTACTTCTTTTTGCTCTAGGCTGTCATCTGCCCAGGCCATATAGAGCACGACTCGCATGAGGTTCATTTGGCGTGGCGAAATAGGCGGTGGCTGTATGTTCACGGACGTACCTCTACTATTTAATCGACTATCCAACTGCCTTTTACTGTAGAAAGATTGACTGCTCCCCCGACTGAAGTACGGGGGAATCCCCGGCTTTGTACAAAGGTTTCTGCACTTCGCGGCTAAAGTTTCTGTCACCCTTCAGCCACGACGCATAGGGCTGGTCAACTGCCCTCTAGACTGTTTGGCACAAAGCCATTCAGCTTACGTATTCGGTTTGTTTGTTTCTAGCTGTTTTTTGAATCTCTCACCAATGAAACATCTTTGCTACCGACAGGTATGTTTGCCCTCACGGGATGTTAAGCCCCTTTCATTTGGGTCAATGAGTCTTGCTAAATACGTCTCTATCTTATCACGGCGGTTAAAGCCGATTGCCCCGCTTTTCCACCCCGGACTACTGAAGCCACGGGGTTACCAAGCTTCTCAACTATTTCTCATGTCTGCACAATCCGCAAAGACCCTACAAAAATTAAAGATGTCGAGGTGAGACGATTGAGCCGTTGAGGTTGGGCGCGATCGCAAAAAAACCGCCCAATAAATCCACCACCCCTTCGCCATACACCCACGGAAAAGCGCCGCCCAAAGGTCGCACAGCAAGCCGTCCGCCGGTTTCTACTCGCTTGACGATGCCGCCAATTTCATCTTTATGAGCGGTAATGGCCAGTACGCCTTCGCCTTTGCCCCTAATCTTTATGACAATATTGTCTGCGTCATCTTGCCAGTGGTCTACGCCTAGCTCGCTCAAACGCTTGAGCAAATAGTTGTTGACCTCTCCTTCTACGCCGCTGGGAGAATGGCACATCACTAGCTGGGCGATCGCCTCAAAAAAGCGGTCGTCTGTCCAAGCCTGCAAATCAACGTTATTACTATCGGCCATACCGTGCGCTTCCGGTGAGATTACTGTCGTTGCTCTCTAGGTGCGTTTTGCCGATCATTCGGCTGATTCTTCGGCTGATTATCTTCCTGCGCCGCCTGCGGATTTCGCAGTTCCTCGGCGGTGATGCCTTCGGTCGAATTGCCATAGCGCCATAGCACCGCTGCCCCTTCTGCGCGAGTGGCGGCTTTATCGGGTTGAAAGAGCGTCGTGTACCCAAAGGCGCGGCGGATGTTTGAGAGATCGCCGTTTTGGTAATCGGCTAGTACGGCCTGTAATGGTCTCGCTGGAATCTTAGCAGCATCCTGGAATCCCCAGGCTTGTTCTACGGCTGCCGTGGTTGCTTGCGGTAAGGGCGATCGCGTATCTAAAGGCACCTTCCACAACATCAAATCTTTTCGAGTCAGCGGCGCGTCGGGCCGAAAGGTTAGCTCTGTGCTGCTACCTGTTAGCGGACTAGGAATAATTCCGGCTTCTGCTAGACCCTGAATGGCTCCAAAGTCTGAATCGCCCGTCGGGACATCCTTGAATATGGGCGAGCTGCTGTTGACGCCAGCACGGATTTTACGACTGCGCTGGTCGGTATAAAAGCGATTATTCGTCGCTAACAGCCATCGCGCATATTCTCGGCGCGTTATGACCTGGTTGGGGCGAAACTGGTCGGCAGGAACCGCCTGTATTTTGCCATCGGCTGACTTCGCAGACGGGGTTGTTTTTAAGAGATCTAGCTCGATGAGATCGACTAGGTAAGGCTGAATTTCTTCGGGTGCTTTGTCAATGTCAACATAGTCTCCTGCGACGACAGCGGGGTCTACTTGCTTTGGCTTTGCTGCTGCAATTTTTGATTTATCTACCGGGTCTTTGGCCGAATTGTCAGACGGATTTTTCTCGGTTTTGTCTGAGTCAGTAGGCTCCTTCGCTTCGGGGGCCGTTACGATTAGCGCTTCTGGCTCTTGGTTGGCGAGCTGAGGATCGGCTTCTAGGCTTTGCCCGACGCGATCGCCCAATGAACTCCCAGCGCAGCCTGCCGACAATAGCAGGCTAGCCAACACCGAAAGTCGTCCAAAATGAGTCAACCAAATCCGAGTCATCATTTGCGCCAAGTAGTTCTATTCGCATCGTCTAATACGGCTATTACGCTAGCGTACAATGGCCTCGTAGTGGAGATTAGTGGGCATTAGCTCTAATTTTTTGTAATAAGTCTTTCTTCAAATGCAGACTCACTTCATCCCTAGCCAAACATGCATAGCCCTCTCATCGTAGACTGCGATCCGGGTGTAGATGACGCGATCGCCCTCCTCCTCGCCCTCGCCCCCGCGCACCCACTCCCTCTTCTCGGCATCACCACCGTTGCCGGTAATGTCCCTTTAGCGCTGACTCACCGCAACGCCCGCAAAATTTGCGCTCTAGCAGGCAAACCCGAAACTCCGGTTTACGCAGGCTGTCCGCGTCCACTTTTGCGATCGCTCGCCACCGCCGAAGAAGTGCACGGAGCCACCGGACTACAGGGCGCAGATCTCCCTAAGCCAGTCGGCACCGCGCCTACCCAACACGCCGTAGATTTTCTCATTTCGCAACTACTCAACGCCGCTGAACCGATTACTCTTGCCGTCCTTGGCCCGCTTACAAACATTGCCGTTGCCCTCATCCAGAGTCCGCAAATCGCCAAAAACATCAAGCAGCTTGTCATCATGGGAGGGGCCAGAGGCCAGGGCAACATTACCCCGTCTGCCGAATTCAATATTTACGTAGACCCGCACGCCGCCCACGTGGTTTTCACTGCCGGGATTCCCACGGTTTTGTTTACTTTAGACACGACTCATCAGGTTCTCACCACGCCAGAACGACTAAAGCGTATCCAAGCGATTGGTAATCCGGTGGCGACGGCGGCGGCTGGAATGCTGGCTTTTTATGGACAGGGCGATCGCAATATCTACAATCTCCCCGGCGGCCCCCTTCACGATCCCTGCGTGATTGCCTACCTCCTTAATCAGGACTTATTCACAACCAAGCAAGTCCCGATTGCTATCGAGACTACCGGCGAGCAAACGATAGGGCGTACGGTAATTGATTGGTATGGTGAGGCTCCTTCGACGGTTCAAGTTGCAGATACCGTGAATGCAGAAGGACTTTACGAGCTACTGATCGATGCATTGGCTAGCTATTCCTGACCCAGAGCACATAAATCAGCTCAGCTTTGTCAAATCAGCGTCCGATTGCGTCAGTAATTCTTGATAAGATCAATCAAAGTTACCTGCCGATAGAGCTATGGCCTACACCACTGCCCAGCTTTTAGACATCCTCGACGCTGAGATGAAGGCCGCTGTAAGGGGCGATCGCCAGCTTCTAAACGACGACCGCCGCCTGGACAACCCGGTCATCACCAAAGCCATCGGCCCACAAAAACTCAGCCAAATCTACGCCTTCCAGGACTTCCGCGACCAGATTCATCAATATCAAATCGTCGAAGGCGTCTCGGGTATTGTCTGGCGCGAGTGCAAATTTCAGGGCCGCTCCGTCCGCTTTCCCGAAATTCATCCACAGCTCACCGCTACCGCCGAAGACAAGCTTAGGCTCGGTGCTGCTAAAGGGGCCGTCATTGCTTTTTGGCGAGCGTCAATTGCTGGACTGCGGCTATGGCGAGCAACTAATCCGCCTGAGCTGATTGATATAGAGCGGGTAGAGAAACTGATTGAGAAAGCAGAATGGGCAGACGTAGAAGCGACCAGAGATGAGCTGTATTTGCTGCTGTGCTGGGGAAATCCGAAGGAAAGTTACTATGCTTGGGCTTATCCTGATTCGGGGTGCGATCGCATCATAGCCACCTTGCAAACGCCTAGCGGCATTAAGGTTTGAGTGATAAGTGATGAGTGATGAATTATTTTGGCCTGGTTCTACTTGAAGCGTATGATTAAGAGCAGCTTTTAATCGCGAGTAGCCCTAACCTACTTTATTCTCATCTAAACGCCACAACTCAGCACTCCTCACTCGTAATTCATCACTCCTCACTCCTCCCCATGCCCATCGCCGTTGTCACTATCGAAACCCACGGATTCCCCGCTTCCCTTGCAGCGGCAGACGCCATGGTAAAAGCCGGTCGCGTTACGCTAATCAAAATTGCCCCTGCTGATAGCGGACACCAGTACGTAGTTGTGCGTGGCCCCAACGCAGAAGTAAAAGCTGCCTTAGAAGCTGGACTTAAAGCCGCCAATGCCTGCTATGGCGATGGCGCATACGCCCATACGCTGATTCCAAATCCCACCGCAAACGTCATTCACACGTTGGAATTGGACTACACCGAAGACTCGCTGCCGTTCGCTGAGGGCTAATCGGAAAACCGGATTAATTAAGTAAACAACTGTTCGCCCTCGCCCCGACCACGCCCTTTCTCCCGTACAATCAGTGATGGAGTTCTCCCGATCTTTTCTGGGTCTCCACATCAATTTTTGGAGAGTTATAGATGCCACAGGCAGTTGGATCACTCGAAACTAAAGGGTTTCCCCCCGTCCTTGCAGCCGCAGACGCGATGGTGAAAGCAGGTCGAGTGACTCTAGTTACTTACATTCGAGCCGGAAGCGCCCGGTTCTGCATTAACATTCGAGGCAGCGTTTCGGAAGTAAAGGCTGCGATGGAAGCAGGTGTAGAAGCTGCGCAAAACGCACCGGGCGGTGTGCTAGAGACCTGGGTGATTATCGCCCGTCCGCACGAAAACGTCGTTAGCGTTTTACCCATTGCGTTTGAAGAGAGCGTAGAAGACTTTCGCGAAGCGGTAGAAGTCCCGATCATTCCTGGCAGCAGCAGCGGTCGTCAATTATCCTAAGCTAATCGTTGAAATACAGACGGCAATTCTACACAGCTCTTTTCCCCGGATAGGAGCTGTTTTAATATAATTTTTCTCCCTTTACCCTCCTCTTTCCCCGCTCCATGCCAGTCCTTCTCACCCCCAACAGTCCCCAAAACTTCCCACTCATGGCCGTTGTTGGCCAAGACTCTATCAAGTTTGCGCTACTGCTCTCAGCCGTAGACCCAGAGCTAGGCGGTGTGGTGATTGCCGGTAGAAGAGGCACCGCTAAGTCTGTGCTGGCTAGAGCGCTGTATCAGCTTTTGCCGCCAATTGAGATTATCGCAGGTTCGACCAACTGCGACCCGACGAAGCCGAGTGAATGGGATGACGAGACCGCTGATAAGTTTGACGCTGATACGCCGATAGACGATCTCCCTACAGTCGTTATCCAGGCACCTTTCATTCAAATCCCGCTGGGCGTCACCGAAGATCGCCTGCTGGGTTCTGTGGATGTGGCTAAGTCGATTAGCACGGGTGAAAGTGTTTTTCAGCCCGGTCTGCTAGCAGAAGCGCACAGAGGCGTTCTCTATATTGATGAAGTTAATCTGCTGGATGACCAGGTGAGTAATCTGTTGTTGTCTACGCTGACGGAAGGCCGTAACCAGATAGAGCGAGAGGGCATTAGCTTTCAACATCCTTGTAGGCCGCTGATGATCGCGACGTATAATCCGGAGGAAGGGAATTTACGAGAACATTTGTTGGATCGAATTGCGATCGCGCTTTCCGCCGACACCGAACTCACCCTAGAAGATCGGGTTCAAGCCGTAGAACAAGTCAACCGCTTTGCTAACAATCCCACCCCGTTCTTGGCCGAATACGAAGAAGAAATCGACTCGCTCAAAACTCAAATCATCCTTGCCCGCGAATGGCTAAAGGACGTTACCATTACGTCTGACCAAATTAGCTATCTTGTTACTGAAGCAATCCGAGGCGGCGTGATGGGCCACCGGGCCGAACTTTTCGCCGTGCGCGTAGCCAAAGCCTGTGCCGCACTAGATGGCCGCACTACCGTGAGCGCAGACGATTTGCGCAGCGCCGTAGAACTGGTGATTGTGCCGCGCTCTAGCTCTGTGCCTCCGCAAGAAGACGAACAGCAGCCCCCGCCTCCTCCCCCACCGCAAGATCAACAAGAAGACGATTCCGACGACAACTCGGAAGACGATTCGGACAACGAAGACGATGAGAATGAAGAACAAGAGGAACAACCTGAAACGCCGCCTTCTATTCCTGAAGAGTTTGTCTTTGATGCCGAAGGCGTGGTGCTCGATCCGTCGCTGCTAGGCTTTGCCGCATCAACCGGCAAGCAGGGCACTTCCGGAAAGAACAGCGTCATCTTTTCCGATGAACGAGGCCGCTACATTAAGCCTTTTATCCCTTCTGGGCAGGCTCGCCGCATTGCGGTAGATGCTACGCTTCGCGCCGCCGCTCCTTACCAGAAGGCTCGTAGAGAGCGCCAACCTGAGCGCAGCGTGATTGTAGAGCAAGGAGACATTCGAGCAAAGCGCCTTGCTCGCAAAGCGGGTTCGCTGATTATTTTTGTGGTGGACGCCTCTGGCTCGATGGCGCTGAACCGAATGCAAAACGCCAAAGGTGCGGTGCTCAGCTTGCTAACTGATGCTTACCAAAATCGCGATCAGGTGGCGCTGATTCCCTTTCGTGGCGAGCAGGCAGAGATACTTTTGCCCCCGACTCGATCAATCACTGCGGCTAAGCGGCGACTAGAGACGATGGCCTGTGGTGGTGGATCGCCGTTGGCTCATGGATTGATGCAGGCGGCGCGAGTGGGGACTAATGCGCAGAAGTCTGGCGATGTGGGTAGCGTGGTGATTGTGGCGATTACGGATGGACGTGGAAACGTGCCGCTTTCTCGCTCTTTGGGTGATGAGCCGGAAGAAGGGGCGGAGAAGCCTGATATTAAAGCAGAGCTATTAGAGATTGCGGGTAATATTCGCTCTTTGGGCTATCAGATGCTGATTATTGACACGGAGCGGAAGTTTGTTTCGACCGGGTTTGGTAAGGAGCTGGCGAAGGTGGCGGGGGGTAAGTATTATCAACTGCCGAAGGCGACGGATCAGGCGATCGCTTCCATGGCCCGCACTGCCCTTTCAGACGCAAAGACATAGAATGAAGATGTCTAGATTCTGGAGAGACAACGCAAGTGTCCGCAAAGGATAGATACCATGATTTGATTAAAGTCGCTCTGCTTGATGAAGGGTGGAAGATTACTCATGACCCCTATCAGATTGATATAGGTTTTACGGATCTGTATATAGACTTAGGTGCAGAACGGCTGATTGCGGCTGAACGAGATCGCGAGAAAATAGCCATTGAAGTTAAGAGCTTTCTAGCAGCTTCTACCATTTCAGAATTTCATGCAGCGATTGGTCAGTTTATTAACTACCGGCTTGCACTCGAAGATGAAGAACCTGATAGATTGCTATATTTAGCTGTTCCTGAAGATGCAGGGCTATTTCATTTGCAGAGATAGCTTGATAGGTTAGGGACTGAAAACCCGA
>QBMC01000068.1 GCA_003242035.1 Nodosilinea foveolarum
TGGAACAACAATTTCCTCATTCAAGTGCTACTCGATTGAGTATGCGTTTGCCCTGGGCCGATGCCGATCTTTACTCGTTTGGGAATCGCATCAGTAGTACGCTGATTTTTCCTGGGCTACTGCTGTTAGCAGCCTTCTTAAACGTAGACCCTTTCAGGTCGCTACTGTTTGGCATCACGATTTGGCTTCACGAGTGCGGTCATGCCACGGTTGCTTGGCTGTGCGGCTATCGGGCTTTGCCGCTGCCTTTTGGGTGGACGAGTATTAGTAATGAGCGATCGCTCTTCGTCTATTTCGGCATCCTAACGCTACTCGGACTCCTGTTCTGGTCGGGACTCAAAGAAAAGCGGCGCTGGCCGATGCTACTAGCCGGTGTTCTAGCCGTCCTTCAGTTCTACCTAACCTGGATCATTTCAGAACACACTACTTTTCTACTCTTCTCCTTTGGCGGAATCGGCGGCGAGTTCTACCTGTCAGCCCTGCTCATCGTCAGCTTTTTCTTTCCACTGCCCGACTACTGGCGCTGGGATTTTTACCGCTATCCGGCTGTGCTGGCCGCTGGCTTTACCTTCATCGGTTCATTCTCGCGCTGGCGACAAATCGACAGAGGGTTAGAGGCGATTCCCTGGGGCACGATGTTCGGCGGCTCGGGCGATGCGGGTGGCGATATGAATCAGCTCACTGAAGTCTACGGTTGGAGCGATCAGCGAATTATTGATACCTACAGCAGCATTGGGAGTGTTTGTGCGATCGCTATCCTCAGCGTCTATTTCTATATCTTCTTAAAAAACAGAAATCATTTATACCTATATGCTCTCTGGCAAAATCGACGGCTCAAACAGTCCGCACAAGCCAAGCGATCGCACCGCTAACCAGCTCCAAAAGTTTGCCGAACCTTAACCTTCTCTTTCCTACGCGTTAATACCGATGCCCAACAATTCGCAGTAAGCAGCCACAGTATATTTTCAATTAGCTTTTCCTTCTAAGAAGATTGTCCAAAGACTACCAGAGAGCTGATGAATGCTTTGGTCTGCTAGCACACATCTGGAGCCATTTGTTTTGTCTATCAACGCTTTGCCCCTTGCCGCAGCCTCTAGCGAACAGTT
Organism: Nodosilinea foveolarum; assembly: GCA_003242035.1. Lineage (GTDB taxonomy): Bacteria > Cyanobacteriota > Cyanobacteriia > Phormidesmidales > Phormidesmidaceae > Phormidesmis > Phormidesmis foveolarum. The sequence continues at coordinate 1,107 of QBMC01000068.1, forward strand.
CGTCAGCCTGATAGAGCAGCTTTACCAGGAGCGATCACTCATCACTCATCCGCCCACACAAAACATCACCCTCCGCCCCAGCTATCTTTACTTGATCTATCGAGGCGTCGTCCAGCTCCACACCATTCATCCAGACGGCAGCGAAAGTATTGTTGGACTCTGTGGCCCCACCACTGCATTTGGCAACGCGTTCACTCAGATCGATCCTTACTGGGCCACAGCCCTAACCGAAGTCGATTTGCTACCGCTAAGCATGGATGAAGTCGAAGCTTCACCCGCACTCATGGCAGGACTTTTCCCACAGGTCGTGCGCCGGTTACAGCAAACTGAAGCCTGGTTGTCTATTGCGGGCAAACGCCTAGTTGCCGACCGTTTGAAATGCCTATTCGTACAAATTGCTCAAGACTTTGGACAGGTTTCGCCCAAAGGCGTACAAATCAACCTTCGCCTCACGCACCATCAGCTAGCCACGATTATTGGCACCACCCGCGTTACGGTGACTCGACTGCTTAAAGACTTTAGAAACGAAGGCTGGCTAGATATCCAAAAGCGGCAGATTATTCTCAGCCCAGAAGCCGCTAATCTGTGCAACGAGAGATTATAGAGAACGACGTTTTTTTAGGTAATTGAGCGATCGCACATTCGGCAACACTAAAGCGATCACAACAATAGTGGCGGTCACCAGCTTTAAATCCGAAGCTTCAAACCCAAAGTTACCGCCCACATTCAGCGCCAGCGTACTCGCCAACCAGTACAAAATTGCCCCAGCCGACACCGCTAGCGTCGCCAGTGAAACCGTCCCCGACGGCAGCAGCGCCTCGCCGACAATCACCGTCGCCAACCCAATCACCACCGTCCCTACGCCCAAACTCACATCCGCAAACCCGTTGATCTGAGCAAACAGCGCTCCCGACAGCGCCGCTAGTCCATTGCTCATCGCGATACCCAGCAGAATCAGCCGGTCGGTGCGAATACCCTGGGCCTGAGCCATGCCGGGATTCATACCGGTTGCTCGCATCGCCAAACCGAGTTGGGAGGTCAAAAAGAAATCGAGCAGTAGCTTGACCATGACCAACGCGATGAGTAAAATGAGCGGCACCACAATCACGCTAGGAACTACGCTCAGCCAATCCTTAAAAGGATCAACTACCGTGGGCTGACCGAGTAGCGGCAGGTTGGGCCGACCCATAATTCGCAGATTGATAGAGTAAAGCGCCGTCATCGTCAGAATGCTGGCAAGCAGGTTCAAAATACCGAGGCGGACGCTGAGAAAAGCGGTACACAAGCCAGCTAATAGGCCCGCCGCGATCGCACACCCCGTAGCCAAAAACGGATTCACGCCCGCCACAATCAGCGTCCCCGCGACCGCCGCCCCCAAAGGAAAGCTGCCATCTACCGTCAGATCGGGGAAATCCAGCACTCGAAAAGAAAGGTATACACCCAGGCTCAAAAAGCCATAGATTAAACCCGTTTCGATGGCACCCCAAAAAGCTATCGAACTCACCAGCGAACCCTTCTAATCACTTTGCCTCATCATAAAGGAGGCCGCACTCCAGATGAACCAGAGTACGGCCTTCATTCAAACGAAATGGCTTTATAAACCGATTTTATGCGCCAACTACCACGCCGCCGTTAGGATGCATCACCTGCCCGGTCATATACGACGCATCTTCAGACGCTAAGAACACAAAGCAAGTAGCGACTTCTACCGGTTGTCCGGGTCGCTTCATCGGCACCTGCTTACCAAAGCCTTCTACTTTGTCAGCCGGAAATGCGTCTGGGATGAACGGTGTCCAAATAGGGCCAGGGGCGACGCCGTTGACGCGAATTTTCTTTTCGATTAGGCGTTGGGAGAGCGATCGCAAAAAGGCCAAATTCGCACCCTTAGTCGTCGAATAGCTTAGCAAAGGCGCATTGCCCTTGTAGGCATTAATCGAAGTTGTGATAATAATCGAGCTACCTTCCTTCATCAAAGGAATCGCTGCCTTCGAAAGATAAAACATGGGAAACACGTTGGTGCTAAAAATGCTTCCAAGTCGAGCGGCATCAATGCCATCCCAGTCTTCTTCCATATACTGCTCAGCCGCATTGCTCACCAAAATATCGAGCTGACCGTACTCATCTACCGTTTTTTGCACAATTTCCTGGCAAAAAGTTTCGCTGCTCAAATCACCGGGTAGCAGCAAACATTTCTGGCCTTCTGCTTCTACCAGTTCTTTTACTTTCTCAGCGTCCTTATGCTCATCTAGATAAGACACGGCAACATCCGCCCCTTCCTTGGCATAGAGCACCGCCACCGAGCGACCAATACCGCTGTCGCCGCCGGTAATCAGAGCGATTTTACCTTTTAGCTTTTCGCTCCCTTTGTAGCTATCGCGATCATAAATCGGGGCGGGCGTCATCTCATGCTCGCGCGCGGGCTGACGGTCTTGAGACTGAGCGGGAATTTGATCGGGTGTAATAGTTGACATTGAATCGTTCCAGTGATTTGTTCTAGTGGGAGAGTCTTCTCACATAAGAACAGCTCTTTTCGATTCTATGCACTATCGAAAGTAGAATTTCGTGTCCTGACTCACCCATCAGAAATACGCCATAAGAGGCATTGATGCCTGCCCTAGATTCACCGCTCTACATCCTTGGGTTCTGTTGCGGTAATGATGGTACTTGCAAGCTGAAAAGCCCAGCCAGCAACCGCTGCAAAGAACAACAGTGTCAGCGGTGCTAGCCCAGCAAACGGAAACGCCACTAATAACAAAATAGATAGCAGAATAGTCAATCGAACCCAGCTATTACTCATCAAAACTTCCTTCTCTAATATACTTAATCTCTAATCTAGACCGGATGGCTTCATACAACGTCTGACCGTAGACAGACGACGGAAAATTGATCGATCCCTAAGCTCAAGGATATCTTGATGTTTTTCCAATTCTCAGCGCTCATACTTTTGTAGAACGTTAGAGGACTTTATCTTATGAACCTTTTCTCATCATCAGTCTTTTCCACCCTACGTCGCATTGCAATTGTATTTATCGCCGGACTTACCCTGATGATAACGACGGCTTGTAGCCCAGCAGACACCACTGCCAGCGTAGATGCCAACACCTCCGTTCCCGAAGCCAGCGAAGCTGCCATTAACCGAGCGCAAAGCAATCTTAGCGACAAAGCCATTGACGAAGATGTGCTATCTCAACAAGGGGAGTCTCGCGCTCGCCAAACCACTAGCCCAGTTATTGCCAACTAGCGATCGCGCTTTCTCAAGAAGCCTATTTTGAGTAGCACGAGTAGCCTCCGCACCTGGCTATCTAGCCATTGCCCAACTATTTTCGTTTTACTCAGATGGAAAACCCCTTGCCGCATTCAGCGTCCGATTCAATTCCGCTGATATCAGGCATCGCGGCGTTGCTACTATCCGCTACGCACATTGCGGCTTGCCGACTCAAATTCTTAGACACTGTACCTCGCAGCCGATGGCTTTCCGTTGGCAGCGGGGTTTCGGTGGCTTATATCTTCGTCCATGTCCTCCCAGACTTGAGCAACGCCCAAGCAGACTTCGTAGACAAAGTCGCTGTGCTCTCAGCCGTTGAACACCATATCTACATCGTAGCGCTCGTAGGCTTGCTAGCTTGTTACGGATTGGAACGTGCTGCCAAAACCTCTAGACAAGAAAGTCGTGAGGCGGGCGAAGGTGACGTGACTCAACCAGGCGTTTTCTGGCTACACATGGCGTCTTTTGCACTTTACAACGCGCTGATCGGCTATCTATTAACGCACAGAGAAGAGTCCGGACTCTATAGCCTAATCGCCTATGCCTTTGCAATGGCGCTGCATTTCATCGTCAACGATTTTAGTCTTAGAGAAGATCACAAGGGCGCTTATCGTCGTCAAGGGCGCTGGATACTCGCTGCCGCTATTATTGTAGGGTGGGTAGTCGGCTCGCAAACCGATATTAGCGAAGCGCTAACTGCTGTCCTATTTGCCTTTCTTTCTGGCGGTATCATTCTCAACGTCCTCAAAGAGGAGCTGCCACAGGAAAAGGAAAGCAAATTCTGGACATTTTTAGCAGGTGCGCTGGGCTATTCAGGACTTCTGCTATTTCTCTAAAGTATCCAGCCTTTTTACTGCACGGTTTCGTCAGCTCTTTCAATTACGGATTCTGGCAAGGTCACACCCATCGACTCGGCGGCAGATGGGTTGATGTAAAGCCGTAAAACATTGGCAAACTCTACGGGCAAATCTCCCGGTCTAGCGCCTTTTAGGATCTTTACGACCATCTCTCCGGTCTGAATACCAATGTCGTAGTAATTAAATCCGATACTGGCGATCACTCCTCTCTCCACCGAATCCGTATCGCCCGAAAACACCGGCAAGCTATTTTCCTTACCCACCTGCACGACAGACTCTAGCGCCGAAACCACCGTATTATCGGTCGGCACATAAATGGCATCGACAGAACCCACTAAACTGCGCGCAGCCGTTGCCACCTCACTCGAAGAAGCCACGGTCGCCTCTCTCACCTCATTAAATCCAGCTTCCGAGGCATTTTCCTTTACCAAATTCACCAGACTCACCGAGTTATCCTCACCAGCGCTGTAGATAACACCTAAGGTCTCAGCCTCTGGCAGGATCTCTTTGATCAACGCTAAATGCTGCTTAACGGGCGACAGATCGCTTACGCCGCTCACCGATCCGCCGGGTTTTTCAACGCTCTCTACCAACTTTGCAGCGAGCGGGTCGGTCACCGCAGAAAAGATGACGGGAATGTTGCCCGCTTTAGAAACGGCTGATTGAGCGCTGGGGGTGGCGATCGCCACAATCACATCTGGCCTAGCCGCCGCATATTTCTGAGCAATCTGAGCCGCCGTCGCTGGATTCGCCTGTGCACTTAGCAGCTCCCACCGTAAGCTCTCACCGTCTTTATAACCCGCTTCTTCTAGCCCTTCTTTGATACCTTTTTGCACCGCATCTAAAGAAGGATGCTCCACAAATTGAGACACCGCAACAAACGGCATATCTGCCGAGCTGCCTCCCGTTTCGCCGCCGCCACAGCTCACTAAACCAGCGCTAATCGTGCCAGCCAAACCCCATAGAGCAAAAGACAAAAACTTAGCGCGGCTCAAGTAGAACATAGGCTCCAAGTCGAATGCAGAACGTCACCGATAATTCTAGCGGGACAGGTCACCCTTCAAACAGTTCCTATTAGAAATACTTGGCTATTCACGCCCTCGGAAAAGCAGAAAAAAATGCGTTGCAGTCATAACGTTTCGCCCTGTCTACCTCTATTCTACTTCTGCCCTGGAGTGACCGCTGCCGCCGCTACGCCCAGCGCGATATAAGTTCCACCCGTCACGTATTTCTGCCGCTGCCAAAATAGGGGATGCCGCTTCAGCCAGTGACGCAGCTTTCCAGCTATCAGCGCATACGTACCATCACCCACCAACCCAATGCAAATAAAGACGACGCTCAGCGGAATGAGCTGCTGCCAAATCGGGCCAGCGTCTGGATCTAGAAACTGAGGCAAAAACGCTAAAAAGAAAATAGCCGCCTTCGGATTTAGCACGTTGACGACAACGCCCTGCCGAAAAATAGTCAGCAACGAGTCTTTACTTACCACTGACTCAGCCAAGGACTGATCGGGATAGAAATCTACCTTCGAACGGATTTTCTGTACACCTAAATAGATCAAATACAGTGCGCCTGCATATTTCACTGCCGAGAACGCAATTGCCGATGTCATCAGTACCGCCGAAAGCCCTAATCCCGCTGCAAAAAAGTGCACCATCGCGCCAGCCGATATGCCCAGCACCGATGCCAGTCCAGCGTCTTTCCCTCGATCCAAACTGCGCGTCACAATATACAGCGTTGCTGGCCCTGGCACCATCACCAGCAGTGACACCGCCAAGCCAAATGAAACTAGCGTTGTGCTATCCGTCATAGCCGACCTGACCTTCTAATGGTTTGAAATGGGTAGCCTGACATCAACTGTAGTTTGTTCAAGTTGCTGCAACTGCATCTCAGGCACAGCATACCAGTGACTGCTTTTTTAATAAGTGCTTTTTCAGACGGCTGCTTTTTTTAAGCTGTCTAAGCTGCGAAATTTCAACCCAAAAATCTTCAACAACAGGTGCCTATCATGTTCTTTAGATCCACTGTGGATTCTTGGATCTACATTTTCGCTATCAGCCTACCCCTCATCGTGATCTCAGCAGTCGCGCCTACTTTAGCTGATGCTGAGGTTTCGACTATCGTCTATTCGGTGCTGGCGATCGCTCCTCTCGCCCTCATTCCAGCTTGGCTCCTCATCTCTACCTACTACCGAGTAGACTCAACGATTATGCGCGTTCAAGCAGGCCCTTTCTCCTGGTCAGTGCCGCTTGATCAAATTAGAAATGTTACTGCCGAGCGATCGCTATCTGCTGCGCCTTCGCTCTCAGCCAATCGCCTCAAAATTGACTATGGACGGCAGCGTTCCATTCGGGTTTCGCCCAAAGACAGAGCCGTCTTCATTACAGCTATCGGCCACCAACCTGCCGACGTTTTGGCAGAGCCATCGACGCAGCAGTTCAGCCACTAGGTCTTAGTTTCTTTCTCAAAACCAATTTCTACAAACTTGAATGCAGCCTACAAGCTGTCTGCCTAAGACGTTTACGGTCTAAAGCAGGCAGCTTTTTATTTTAATCGCCGCCGTACTGGGCCTTTAGCTCAGCAACTCGGTCATCGTCAATTTTCTGAATCAGCACAGGCGGCACGTCAAACGCGCGACCCGCTTTCAGAATCGTCAGGTCGGTGGCGTCCGTCATGGTGCTTCGGCGTTCTTCCTCCGTCAGCTTTAGCGCGTCAAATAATGTCTCTACCGTCGTAGGGATAAAGGGCGCTGAGGCCACCGAGTACAGCCGAATGAGATTGATACAGGTGCGAATGACCACTGCCGCTTCGTCCTTGTCTTGCTTAAATAATGTCCAGGGCGCTCGCACATCTATATATTGGTTGCCCGCAGACCAGAGGGCGTTTAGCGTTTCGGTGGCTTTGCGAAATTCCATGTTTTTGAGGTGCGATCGCAATTCCTCCACAAATTCTTTACACCGCGCCTCTAGCTCCGCCTCCGCCTCACCTGGCTCACCGCCCGCAGGCAGCTCAGTACCAAACCGCGACGCCGTAAACTTCAAAATCCGGTTAATAAAATTACCAAAATTATCCGCCAGTTCCTTATTCACCTTGGTCTGAAACTGCTCCCAGGTAAAGGCCGAGTCCGACGACTCTGGCGCACTCGCCATCAGCATATAGCGCCAATAATCCGGCGGCGCAATCTCCAGCGCCTGATCCAAAAATACCCCGCGCTTAGAACTAGTCGAAAACTTGCCGCCGTAATAATTCAGCCAGTTAAAGCCTTTGATGTAGTCCGCCATCTTCCAGGGTTCGCGCGTCCCTAAAATCGTCGCAGGCCACATAATCGTGTGAAACGGCAAATTGTCCTTCGCCATAAACTGCGTATAGTGCACATCGTCCGCGTTATACCACCAGCTCTTCCAGTCTTTGCCTTCCTGCTCGCCCCACGCCTTCGTCGCCGACACATAGCCAATCGGCGCATCGAACCAAACGTAAAACACCTTGTCTTCAAAGCCTGCTTTGGGCACTGGCACGCCCCACTTCAAATCGCGAGTAATCCCCCGGCTTTGCAGCCCCTCGTCTAGCCATTTATAAGCAATCGACTTGGTTAAATTTGGCCAGTTAGTCTGCGCATCGACCCACTCGCGCACCTCGCCGCTAAGCTGATCTAGCCGCAAAAATAAATGGCGACTCGTGCGAATTTCCACGTCTGTCGAACCAGAAACTGCCGAACGTGGATTGATTAAATCCGTCGGGTTCAACATCTTCGTACAGTTCTCACACTGATCGCCGCGCGCTTTTTCATAGCCGCAGTTGGGGCAAGTCCCTTCCACGTAGCGATCGGGCAAGAACCGTTCGTCTGTAACCGAATACACCTGACTAATTTCGCGCTCCTCTATAAATCCATGCTCATCAAGACTCCGATAAAAATCTTGCGTTAGCTCGCGCTGCTCCGGCGACGATGTTCGCCCAAAGTAATCGAAAGACAGGCCAAACTTTTCGTACACTTCAGCCTGCCGCTGATACTGGCGAGTACAGAACTCCGCCACATCTAGCCCTTCTTCTAAGGCCGCAATTTCGGCGGGCGTCCCATGTTCATCCGTCCCACATATGTACAAAACCTCTTCCCCTTCCTGACGCAAAAACCGCGCATACACATCTGCGGGCAGCATCGAACCGACCAAGTTGCCAAGGTGCTTAATACCGTTGATATAGGGAAGCGCACTGGTGATGAGATATCGCATATAGATCAGGTGCGGAGGATCGCTAAAGAAATTGGAAAACCAAAAATATGGCACACAACCTTAATAAGACTAGCGGTTTGGGGTGCGTGCTGACCAGTCAGCTAGAATTGATAGACTTCTTATGCGATTTTAAGGAAACATCAAAATAAATAATTCATCCATGTCAGCTATCTACCGCTATGACATTACGGTTCCTAACTCAGCGATTGATGAGAATAAGCATTTGAATAATGTGACGTATGTGCAGTGGATGCAAGACGCGGCGATCGCTCACGCCAATCACACAGCCTGCACCCAAGAAACTAACGCAGTCGGGGCTACTTGGGTCGTTCGCGCTCACCGGGTGGAATATCTCAAGCCTGCTTTTGAAGGCGAGCAGATTGCAATTTTGACCTGGATTACGACGATTCGGAAAGTGCGATCGCAGCGAAAATACAAATTTTTCCGCATATCCGACCAAGCCGTCTTAGCGCAGTGCGAAACCGACTGGGTCTTTGTCAATGCCAAAACCGGTAGCCCGATGGCCATTCCCACACAGGTCGCTAACGCCTTCGAGATTTTGCCGGATGAGCAGGCGCCGAAAGCACTCGATTAGACAGCACTAACTGAACAAAAATCAAGCAAGGCTTCATCTCAACCGTAAAAAGCCTGCTGTCTTCGAAGAAACAGCAGGCTCTCTATTATTCCTATTATCCAGAGCTAGGGCGCTTCCGTCAGGTAACGGTACTGCGCTGGACGGTAACCGACAAGACTACACAGCATCTGCGTAAACGCTTACTTTCTTGCGATTCTTGCCCTTACGCTCGAACTTCACTACGCCATCAATCAGCGAAAACAGCGTGTCGTCGCTGCCGATGCCCACGTTATTGCCCACATGGTACTTAGTCCCGCGCTGACGCACGATAATGTTGCCTGCAATCACCTGTTCGCCGCCGTACTTCTTCACACCCAATCGCTGAGCGTTCGAATCGCGACCGTTACGAGTACTTCCTGTTCCCTTCTTATGAGCCATGACTATTGATCTCCCTATCTTGAACTAAATATCTTGAACTAATTAAGCTAAAGTCTATTCTACCGTAGCAATCTCTTCAGCCGTATCAGCCGTAATGGTCTGGCCGTCTACCGTAATCGAGTCAATCATCACGCGAGTGAGATCTTGACGGTGACCGCGCTTCTTACGCGTCTTTTTCTTTGGCTGCATCTTATAGACGATAATCTTTTTGGCCCGCAAATGGCTCATGATTGTGCCGCTGACGCTAGCACCCGAAACTAATGGCTTCCCAACGGTTACTTGATCGCCGTTTTCCACCATCAGCACGTCGTCAATGGTAATCTTTTCGTCTGGCTCCACTGGCAAGCGGTTAATATCGTAAAACCGACCGGGTTCTACGCGTAGCTGAGTCCCCCCAGCCGCAATAATTGCATAAGCCATAATTCATTCCTTTGCCGTACAGGTAGGGTTAACGCCTTTTAACCTGATCCGTGCATATTTTGACAGAACACACATTCTCCGAGAAAGTGCGCTGCGCTGTCAAGGGGGCCAAACGCTTTTTATCTAGATGCTGTCGTACAGACACTTTCACATCGGCGGAACCCTTGCAATACCTTCAGATTGCGCTAACGTGCTGAGATTGTCTATTTCAACTGTTCCCGTTGTCAGAAAGCGCAGCGTTTCCTGGTACAGACTTTGCCAAAACAAGTTGCTCATGCCCTGACTAGTTTCGGTCGGATCGACCATAGGGTGGGGCACCATCGCCGACGAAGGATATTTATACAGGGCGTTCTTCGGATTGTTCAAGTCGGTAAAAAACTGCTCATTTGCGGCGACATCTGCCGCGTCTTCGTTTTCAGTGAGCACAACAAAAGCAGGTGTCTGCCGCAGTCGATCTACAGATTCGCCCATGCGCAGCTCGCTGCCAAAGTAGTCTGCGGCTGTCAGCGCACCGACTGGAAAGCGAAGGTCAGGGTCCCAACCGGTTTCACTAATATCTAGCGGCCCAGCTAACTGCACATACTGACGCCTCTCTTCACCAATGATTCTGAGCAGCGGAGAATAGGCGACTACTTTTTCGATCCGCGCTGGCTGATCGGCAGCTAGCCCTAGCGCAACGGCTCCACCGACGGACAAACCCACGGTATAAAAGGGGCCGGGTAGCGACGAAAGCTCCGACAAGCGTTGCTGAGCGTCCGTTAAAAAAGCAGTGTGGCTAGACTCAAAATAGCGATCAAAGTCGGGCTGCTGAGGATGGGCGATCGCTTTTGCCAAAGCAGTCATCTCAGGAGCCACCTGAAACAATCGGCCCAACAGCGCGGCCTGCCTTCCAGGGGCAACGGCTCCCGCGTCCGCTTTTTTCAGCATCGCCGACATCAGCACCGGATCTTGCTGAACCTTTTGCATTAAGGGCTGCGCATATTGCGATCGCAAATCTATCTGCGGCCAGTTCTTCGCCGGATTGAGCTTGTCGTGTCCAGCTAGCGTTACCTGATAAAAATTAAAGCCGTTGTCATATAAGTAGTTCGCTAGCCGCCACATCTGATGAGGTCTGGCACTAAAGCCGTGAAAGATGAGCACCGTGCCCAGAATCGGCTCATCTGCTGGATGAAAGCGGTAGTAGGGCCAAGCACCGGGTCTTTGGTCTGGGTGCGATCGCACGTCCGCAAGATGCTGCTCAATCTTCTCAACCGTCTGGTTCAAAACCTCAGCGGTTGGCCTTACCCTCACATCTGTCATCAGCTCACCCTCATTACAACTCTCTCTATTATGAGCATTCTCACCGGAGTCACTGCCGAAGTCACTTACAATTAAAGCCTGTTCTACTTCGCCCCAAAAGACTTATGAAGCCCTATTTAGCGGCCGCTCTACAGATGACCAGCGTGCCCGACCTGGGTAAAAACTTGGCCCAAGCGGAAGAACTTATAGACCTAGCCGCCAGACGGGGTGTGGAACTGATCACGCTCCCCGAAAACTTTTCCTTTTTAGGCGACGAAGAAGCTAAGTTCGAAAGAGCTGAAGAGATTTGCCAAGCCAGCCAGAAGTTCATTAAAACAATGGCTCAGCGCTACCGCGTGACCTTACTTGGCGGCGGCTACCCAGTGCCTTCACCCGATGGCCGTACTTACAATACGGCGCTCATGGTCGATGCCAATGGCGAAGAGCTGCTGCGCTACGAAAAGGTTCATCTTTTTGATGTCAACTTACCCGATGGCAACACCTATCAAGAATCTGCCTCCGTCACCTCCGGCAGCGACATGCCCAAAGTCTGGAAATCAGATCGACTCGGCAGCATCGGCATCTCTGTTTGCTACGACGTTCGCTTTCCAGAACTTTACCGTCAGCTCTCTAAAAGCGGCGCAGAAGTGATGATCGTACCCGCCGCCTTTACCGCCTTTACCGGCAAAGATCACTGGCAAATACTGCTCCAGGCTCGGGCTATCGAGAATACTTGCTACATCATCGCACCCGCTCAAACCGGCTTTCATAACGCTCGCAGACAGTCGCACGGCCACGCCATGATTGTCGATCCTTGGGGCATTGCGCTAGCAGACGCGGGTGATGATGTGGGAATGGCGATCGCCGAAATTAAACCCTCACGACTAGAACAAGTGCGCCGACAGATGCCTTCATTACAGCATCGGGTGTTTGGATAGTGCCCAATCAGGTTAGCTCTGCTCAATGTATGCAATTGAAAATAAGCTTAAATAGCGAATAATTAAACAGACTTAGGCCCGGTCACTCCTGTAAATTAGACAACGACGAATCGCTGAAACAGCATGATTGAATCGGCCCATCTTGGCTTAATAGCAGACGGCTTCACAACAGATATAGATCATTTAGATGGCATAAACAGCATGATCAACGGCCTTATTTCTCAGAGTTTGGCTTCTTTAGGCAGCGTTGGAGACATCTCAAGTCTTGACTGGGCGCACCCTACAGTCATGCCATTACTGGCTGAAATTGACGAAGCGGAAGTGGGGCCTCTGGTCATTACAGGCGTTTTACTTAGTCTCATCACCGTGTTTATTGCGGCTAAGGTCGGCGGCGAAATCTGCGCCCGACTCAACCTACCCTCTGTGTTGGGCGAATTAATCGGCGGTGTCGTCGTTGGCGTATCGGCGCTTAATCTGATTGTTTTTCCAGAGGGCGGCGAGATGGCCACCTCAGCCCTGATGAACGTCATTCAAATGACGGCGCATCTCGATCCAGAAAGTATTGCAGCGGTCTTCAGCAGCGAAAGCGAAGCCCTCAACGTCTTGGCCGAACTGGGCGTCATTATTCTGCTGTTCGAGATTGGCTTAGAGTCAGATCTCAAAGAACTGATCCGCGTCGGGCCGCAGGCTGCGGTCGTCGCGATTGTTGGCGTCGTCGTCCCCTTTGTAGCGGGCACAGGCGGCCTGGTTTTATTCTTCGGCATCGACACCATTCCCGCCGTTTTCGCAGGCGCAGCGCTCACCGCAACCAGCATTGGCATTACGGCTAAAGTCCTGGCCGAAATGCAGCAGCTCACATCCAAAGAAGGACAGATCATTATCGGCGCAGCCGTTCTCGACGACGTATTAGGTATTATCGTGCTAGCAGTCGTCGCTAGCTTAGCTAAAACCGGCGAAATCGAAGTCACTAACGTTATATTCCTGGTGCTAGGCGCGGCAGCTTTTCTGATTGGCTCTATTTTCATTGGCCGATTGCTCAGCCCACTGTTTGTTACCTTAGTCGATCAGCTTCAGACCCGAGGCCAGCTAATTATTACCTCGCTGGTCTTCGCTTTCGTCTTGTCCTACATCGCTGCCGCCATCCAGCTAGAAACTATTTTGGGGGCCTTTGCTGCGGGGCTAATTCTGGCCGAAACGCCCAAGCGTCGCGAGCTAGAAGAACAAATTACGCCCATTGCCGACATGCTAGTGCCGGTCTTCTTCGTTACGGTAGGCGCTCGCACGGACATTAGCGTACTTAACCCGCTAGAACCCGCCAACCGAGAAGGGCTAATTATCGCCGCCTTCCTAGTAGTTGTCGCCATTATCGGTAAGACCATCACCGGCTTTGCCGTCTTTGGTCAACCCGGCATCAACCGGCTCGCCGTGGGTTTTGGTATGATTCCTCGAGGCGAAGTCGGCCTGGTATTTGCAGGCGTTGGGGCAGCGAGCGGTGTCCTTTCGGAATCTTTGGACGCGGCGATTATCGTCATGGTTATTGTCACCACCTTTGTTGCTCCACCGCTGCTTAAGCTGGTCTTCGACAGCGATGACGCGTCGGGCGGCACCCTCGATAGTGCTTCGGAACCGGTGATCGCGATACAGGGCGTTGAGGGTAGCGTAACAGCAGTAGAGGCAAACGAAGCTTAATCCAATAGCAAGTGCTTTCAAGCAAAGCGGTATACCGGACTATCCGTATTTTTTCCGTATTTTTACGGAAAGCATATACCATTTTGGTTCAAAGTATTCGAGCTAGGAAATTATCGATTATCCGGAATCAACGACAGCCAAGCTGTAGGAGGAGAGCTACCCTTTCATACGGTGGCTCTCCTTTTCTTTTAGATCGCCCAAAACATCTGTCCACAGGGGCTAGCCATCATAAATTAAGGACGGGAAAATATGCAGGGCTTAGGTAATAAATATTTCTCAAACGTAGGACTTATCACCTAAAAACTGAAATAAAGCTGGTAAAGCTTTCAAATCCGACTAAACTCTAAACAACATATATTCGCTTTATAGATTAGGCATTTTTACCTATGAGCATTCCTCCTGATTCTACCTCTCTAAACTCCAGTTCAAAAATTGGTGTTTTCGACAGTGGCGTAGGAGGTCTCACCGTCCTTAAAGAGATCACTTGCAAGCTGCCTCAAGAATCCGTGATCTACTTTGGCGATACCGCTCGCGTCCCTTATGGCAATCGCTCCAAAAAGGAAATCTTACGCTTCGTCCGCGAAATTATCGCCTGGATGATTGGACTAGACGTAAAGATGATCATCATGGCCTGCAACACTAGCTCCGCGCTTGTACTAGAAGAAGTTCGCTCAGAATTTCCAATTCCCATATTGGGCATCATTCTACCCGGCGCTCGCGCGGCGGTTAGATGCGGTAACAACATCGGCGTTATCTCCACACAGGCCACCGCCGATAGCAACGCCTACGAACAAGCCGTTCATGAAATCAATCCTGCGGTGAAGGTTTGGCAGCAGGGCTGTCCGGATTTTGTTCCTTTAATTGAGAGCGATCGCATTCACGATCCTTACACGCTAGCAGTCGCCAAACGCTACATCGAGCCGCTCATTGCCAATGGCATCGACACGCTGGTTTACGGCTGTACACACTATCCACACTTGGCACCCGTATTCAAGCAAATTGTCCCCAACTCTATTACCCTGGTAAATCCTGCCATTCACTTAACGACGGCAGCCCAGCAAGAGCTAAAGATATTAGGACTCAGTCGCCCGAAGACATCAGCGCAGCTCGGCGAAACAAAGTTCTATGTCAGTGGCAATCCCGATCACTTTGCGCAGGTTTCTAAACAGTGGTTGGGCTACCAACCTCAAGTTGAGCAAGTACCGGTTGAAGTTCTAGAGTCTATTCATGCGTCTACTTCGAAAGTAATTAGCGATCGCTGAACCCACCCACAAAATTAAGTAAGCAAACGCAATAGACATAGTAGTAGAGGCAGCCTCGACTAACGAAGCTGCCTCTACTATTACCTGGCACTGAGACTTCTAACGTCCTGACTGTCAGGCAGAAGCCCGTTCGTTAAAAGTCAGTGGGTCTTATACTCATCCATAGAAAGAAAAGGTAGACCACAGATAAATAGCCAATAGCGGACAAAATGATAGTAGCCAGTGGAGTAAAGGTAGCAAAGTTGGGCATGGCGATAGAGGAAGAAATGAGGGTATGCCATCAAAAAGGAATCTTAAGAGGCTGAAATAATTAAGGCTTACGCAAAGTTCACCAGCCCCAAAAAAGGGAATAGCGAAGGTCAGCGAGCTGTCCGCAAAGTCAAATTGATTTCTAAAAGTCGAAATCGCTCAGCGCTAATACGGCATTAGTTCGACGCAACTTTCTTGGCAGAAAACTACTGGGAAGAGTCTGAATAAGTCCGTACATGTCGGTAAAAACCGAGCATCAAACCCTTCAGCTCATAAAAAAGTTTTAGAACGTTCTACATACCGTAAGGCAGCGTCGAATGACTTAGTCAAAGCGGCAGTAGCCTAAAAAGAGAGCAATTTGAGGAAATGATATCTCAAACCACCTCTTTACGAAGCTATTCTCAGCACAGCTATATCTGATGGGCGATACAACTGGCCGAACTATCAATAACTCGTGTGATAACAGTCAAAACCAGTGGTCGAGCTACCAGCAGTTTAAAAACGACTGGTGGCTAAATGTTAGCTAAAACTCGCTCAGGAACCCTTGTTGATAATCGGATTTTATCATAAGCATTCTTTATCTGACAAGATATTGTTAAAAATATGTTATAGGAACATAGCCTTTGCGTGTTTCCTGATGTCGAATCTGCACATCGCTTACTCAGCAGGCAACAGAGCCACTAACAATAGCATTCGTTCCTCAGTCCAGTTCCTTTCTGATCGCAATAGCTTAGAATAAAGAAAGACAGCTTAAAATTTCGTAACTTAATTCGCCTGAGTCGCGTTTTCCATGACCTCAGCAACCTCCCTTTTCTCACCTGTCGAAGCCGATTTAGCCCTTCTGACAGACAATCTAAAAAACCTTGTCGGCGCTCGTCATAAGATTCTTTATGCGGCGGCAGAGCACCTTTTTGGGGCTGGCGGCAAACGGATTCGGCCTGCGATTGTCCTACTATTAGCGCGAGCAGTGACCCCCGAAAAAGAACTCACTGCTTGTCATCGTCGTCTAGCCGAGATCACAGAAATGATCCACACGGCTAGCCTGGTGCATGACGACGTTGTAGATGAGTCTGCCACCCGGCGAGGGGTGCCCACTGTGCATAGCCAATTTGGTAACAAGGTCGCTGTTTTAGCTGGCGATTTTCTGTTTGCTCAGTCGTCCTGGTACTTAGCCAACCTTGACAATCTGGACGTTGTTAAGCTGCTCTCTCGCGTCATTATGGATTTGGCCGAGGGCGAGATTCGTCAGGGACTCAAGCAGTTCGACACGTCGCTATCGCTAGATGCCTATTTAGACAAAAGCTATTACAAAACGGCGACGCTGATCGCCAATAGCTCGAAAGCCGTTGGCGTGCTCAGCAATTTACCAGAAGACGAAGCCGAAAACCTGTACCAATTCGGTCGTCATTTAGGGCTAGCCTATCAAATAGTTGACGATATCTTGGACTTTACTAGCTCAGACGAGGTGCTAGGAAAGCCAGCCGCTTCCGACTTACGCAGTGGCAATCTAACGGCTCCTGTGCTTTATGCTATGCAAGAAGTGCCCTATCTAAAAACGTTGATAGAGCGCGAGTTTTCTCAACTTGAAGACATTGAGCAAGCGATTGATCTAGTGCACAATAGCAGTGGTTTGAACCAGGCTATGAACTTAGCCAATCACCACGGGCAGCAGGCAATTAAGTGTCTGAGCAAACTGCCACCTTCGGCCTCACGTCAGGCGTTAGAAGACATCTCGGACTATGTGCTGCGCAGATTAAAGTAACCCGCTTGTGAACCGAGCCATTTGCTTAGGTGAGATGATTATCGACTGCTTTTCCGAGCAGCCCGGATTAGCGCGAGACGAGGTCAATAGCTGGACACCGTTGCCAGGGGGTTCATCAGCAAATATTGCTTGCGGTCTGGCAAAATTAGGCAACCTAGTTGATTTTGTGGGCGCAATTGGCAAAGACCACTGGGGCGATGCCCTCGTCCAACTTTTAGACGATATGGGCGTTGGGCGAGAAGGCGTACAGCGGCGAATTAAGGCACCCACTCGCAAAGTTTATGTCAGTCGCAATGCAGACAATGAAGTAATCTTTGCGGGCTTTAGCGACGACCCGACCGTCTTTGCCGACGCCCATCTTTTTGCAGATGCCCTTAATCCTGCGCTTTTTATTCGAGCCAGCTTTCTGATTTTAGGAACGCTGTCGATGGCGTATCTGGACACTCGCCAGTCTTTAGAGCGGGCCGTCGATATCGCTCGCGAGCAAAACGTTTCTATATTAGTAGATGTAAACTGGCGACCCATGTTTTGGCCGCAGCCTGCCGCAGCCCCGGCGCTGGTGTACGACCTTATTCAGAAAGCGCAATATCTAAAGGTGTCTGACGACGAGGCCGAATGGCTATTTGCCACGACATCAGCCAGCGCGATCGCCCACCAACTCCCTCACCTCAAAGGTGTTCTTGTTACCACTAGCGAACAAGGCTGTCGATACTGGCTAATGAACAACGCAGGCGCTTTACCCGGATTCAATTTGGACAGTGAGGACGCCACTGGCGCGAACGATGCCTTCACCGCAGGTTTTGTCCATCAGCTATTGCAAAGAGGTGAAGCCTGTTTGCAAGATCCTAACGTTGCCCGACAAGTCGTGACTTATGCCAGCGCGGTCAGCGCACTGACCACCACTCGTCCAGGCGCGATCGCCGCTCTACCCACTCCCACAGAAATAGCAGCCTTTCTCTATCTCAACAAACTCACACCCATCCATTAGCACTCGTCCAAAGTCAAAGCAAACCCATGGCAAAAGAAATAGAGCGCAAGTTCCTAGTGAAAAACGATAGCTGGCGAGCAGAGGCCAAAGGTTTGCCCTATAGTCAGGGCTATATTTCGACCACTCAGCCGGGTCAAACTGTCCGAGTCCGACTGGCTGGGGACCAAGGCTATCTCACCTTAAAAGGACCAACAGAAGGCATCACCCGCAGTGAGTTTGAGTATGTCATTCCGCTAGCTGACGCCAAAGAGATGCTAGAAACGATGTGCGATCGCCCCCTCATCGAAAAGACCCGCTACCGCCTTCTAGCCAACCACCTACTCTGGGAAATCGACGAATTTAGCGGAGAAAACGCCGGACTCATCGTCGCCGAAGTAGAACTAGAAACGGAAGATCAAGCCATCACCAAACCCGACTGGCTAGGCAAAGAAGTCTCAGGCGACCCCCGCTACTACAACGTCAATCTGAGCCGCCATCCTTACACAACTTGGCCAGCTAAGCCTTAGATCTAAAATCATTGACATGCTCCCCGGACTAAAGGCGCGGGAATTCTCCGGCTTAGAGGTCGAAACATAGTTGTTCCTCTCCGTACGGTTGGCTAGACGCATCGTCGCGAACTGCTTCTAGAGAAGGCTGACACTCACTCAACGTTCGTTTTTGTCTGTTGTGGACGTGTCCCGCCCCAACTCGGTCTATATTCTTAGCTGCGTTCTCATCTCTATCATGCTCAGCGCCACAGCTAACGCAGAGAATGGAACGCACCGATAGCGCTATCTTCCCCCAACGGAAGCCGCAATCAGAACAAGTCTGACTGGTCGGCTCCCACCGACTGATGATAGAGACAACGTGGTTCTTGTATTGGTTGGCCTTGGCTTCGCACATCGTGCGGAACTGCGCCCAACCCTGTTGACTAATTGCCCGAGAGAGCCGCCGATTCGCCAGCATTCCTTTCACGTTCAAGTTTTCCAAGCTGACTGTTTGGTTCTCACGAACCAGCCTGGTACTTTGCTTGTGTAGGAAATCCTTTCGAATATTGGCAACTTTTAGATGCAGTCGAGCTAGCTTGAGCTTTGTCCGCTGCCAGCGGCTTGAACCCTTCATCTGTCTAGCGAGCTTACGGTTCGCGCGAGCAATTAGCCGGTTTAGCCGGTCGTAGCTTGGACTCAGTACCCGCTCACCCGTACTCAAAAAGGCAAACGTCTTGATGCCCAAATCTACGCCGATGGACTGACGCAGTGGCTTCACGCTTTTTGGCAGTACTTCGACCACAAAGCTTGCGTAGTACTGCCCCGCTTTATTGCGCAAGACAGTGACAGAGCTAGGCTCAGCAGGCAGCTTGCGCGACCACTTCACCTTGAATAATCCCATCTTCGCAAGAAACAGTTTGCTTCCCTGAAGGGAGAACCCAGTCTTAGCAAACCGGGCTGACTGCTTGCCGTGCCGACTCTTAAACTTAGGGAAACGCACCTTTGACCCTTTCCGTTTACCGCTACAGCTCTCGAAAAAGTTCTTAAACGCAACCCCCAAGTCTTGCACAGATTGCTGCAATGGGACGGCTGACACCTCCGACAACCCAGGGCAAACGCATACTCAATCGAGTAGCACTTGAATGAGGAAATTGTTGTTCCANGCAAGAAACAGTTTGCTTCCCTGAAGGGAGAACCCAGTCTTAGCAAACCGGGCTGACTGCTTGTCGTGCCGACTCTTAAACTTAGGGAAACGCACCTTTGGCCCTTTTCGTTTGCCGCTACAGCTCTCGAAGAAGTTCTTAAACGCAACCCCCAAATCTTGCACAGATTGCTGCAATGGGACGGCTGACACCTCCGACAACCACGACCGCTGCGGATATTGCTTAGCTAGCGTGATGCATAGCTTCTGCAATTCAGCATTAGACGGCCACTCGGTATCTTCAGGCGTTTGCATTACCCAGGCTAAAGAATCGTTCCACACAACCCGACAGCAGCCAAACAGCTTTGACAGCTCTCTGATCTGTTGGTTGGTAGGGTAGATTCTGTACTGGTATCGTGCTTTCATAGGTATATTGTACTATATATTGCATTATGTCTACCATTACAATTCGACTCCCCCAAGCAGAGAAAGCTATCCTTGACGATGTTTGCAAAACTACGGGGCGAACACAGACTGATGTTTTGCGAGAGTTTATTCGCTCGCTAGAACAGAAAAAGCCGTCCTAGAAGGACGGGGCTTTAGACCCATTCCTCCGGTAATTTTGAGTAAGTCGGTTTTTAGATAAGCTAAGTCGACTATTGAACGGGGTGGCCTTTGTTCGCAAAGAAGATGTTGCTTCTCAACCCGTCATCGCGCGAATCTGTTTCCCATCTGTTGCTTGTAGCAGCCAAAATCCGGTATAGGTCATCCCCGAGTCATCGGGGCGCAAGAGTAAAAAGTGCAGTCCTTTTGCGGCTAGCTTACGTTCGCTAAAGGTTCTAGCGGCACCGGCCACCTCGTCATCCTCAAACGTGGCCATAATCCACCGGTCGCAGAGTCCCGATTCTAAGAGCAGGCCGTCTGGTTTTCCGGCAATGTATTGCAGCATGACTGGGTTTTCGGCCTGCAACCACCTGGCTAATGCCATCGACTGTCGCCCGCCGTCAATAATGACGCCCGGAATCAGCGCGGTGCTGGGTAGCCCTAGCGCGACGGGTGATAGATTTTCAGGAATTTGACGGATGGGAATCGGCTCGTGTTCTAATCGTGCCAGCTCATCTGCGCCGACGGCTGCGAACTGCCAGCGATCGCCCATCAAATAGTCGGACATGGGAACGGGGGCAGGGCGATCTATCGCGAGTGGATTGTAGGGTTCGCGGGTGTGGTTGGGGAGATTGGTGTACCAAGCAGCGCGCGATCGCAGCCACTGCTTCAAGGTTGGCACATCTCGTTCGGGCCGCACTTCTACCGGTAGTTCCCGGCAGGCAACTTCTGCCAAACTTACAGACTGCGGACGGAATATCGAAATATAGGGGGGGCAGCCGCCTGCTTTGGCCTGGGCAATTTGGAGCTGCGATCGCACCCAAACCGCGCTGGCCTCAGCCTGCGGACAAAATGCGGCGTAGGTAAAGTTCATCGCCTGATCGCAAATGAGCAATTCCCACAGCGGTTTGCCATGGTCGTCTTGTAGGGGGCGGCGGTAAAAATCGAGCTGCCAGGGAGATTGCATAAGTTAGGGGCGAGAGGAGTTTATACAGAGGGCTGAACCAGGCAGACCTACTAAAAAAATGTAAGTCGTACCTCGCTCTCAAGATTGAATTTGCAGCCGCTAGAAAACGCTACTATTCACTCCATTATCGCGAATGATAGCGAGTGAGCTAGGTCATCTCTAATCCTGGAGGTTGGCGTTCTGAATGAAGCTGCAAGCCAAAATTCTATCGGGTTATGCCGCCAGTCTATCGCTGGTTGTTTTGGTGGGACTATGGGGCGCGTTCAATCTGCGGCAGCTCGGATGGGCGAGCGGAGAGGTTTTGCAGGACAACTATCTCAGCATTCGCGCGGCAGACGGCATGATCGACGCGCTAGAAAGGCAGGACAGCGCCACGCTGATTTTGCTATTAGACGATGCGGAGTCGGGCAAGGCGCTATATCGCGAATATGAAATGCTGTTTTTGCAGCGGCTAGGACGGGCTAAAGACAACGTTACGGCTACTGGTGACTCTGAAACGCTCGCGACTCTAGAGTCGGCCTATCAGAATTATCTCAAGAGCGTCGATCAGCTAACGGCCTCTAGTCGCGATGGCGTGGGCGGCACTGAGGATGAATTTTTGCTGTACGAAGCACAGGTGCGCCCAGCTTTTCAGTTCGTACGAGATGCCGCTACTCAACTACGAGATATTAACCAGGAAGCAATGAGTTCGGCCTCTCAAAAGGCAGACTCAACTTCTCGCACGGCGATTCTTTCGGTAGCGATCGCCGGTTTTACAGCCGCACTCATCGGTCTAATCATTAGCTGGATTCTCTCTCGCAACTTGGTACGCCCTGTCCAAGCTATGTACAACGCAGCCGGACAAATTGCCGAGGGCAACTACGACATTCAGCTCGATGTCACTAGCTAGGACGAACTAGGACAGCTCGCCGCAGAAATCAACATCATGAGCCGTCGCCTTCAGGCATTTAAGTCGCTGAATATGGGCAAAGTCGTGGCCGAAAAGCAGCGCAGCGAGGCCATTATTCATAGTTTGACCGACGGCATTGTAGTAGATGACCAGTTACATATCGTGGCAATCTTACTGCTGAAGAAGTGGAGCGCCTTAATATTGAGGTGACTTTTGAGCAGGCTACCGGAAAGCTGATTAATCGGGTTGCTAAGCGGCTTGCGCCTAATGACTTGCTGATGCTAGAGGTTGAACACTCACCAACAGCGGTTGAGTACGCGTACTTTGGCGGTGGGGGTGGCCTGAGGCGATCGCCCGCACTCATCCTCAGGTTTCGATTATCGTTATGCACTACCCGCCGCTGCGCTCAGACGCTGAGCCTGTTCCCAGTGTTGCCGCCGCTCGTTCTACGTAAAAATGAGCCAACTGTACTATGCCTGCTCTCCAGCAAGGCGTTATATTGGGTCGAATACCCTAGCATTTTTATCGCTCTATATAACTCTGGTTCCATCATGAATCCTGCTCTGACTCAATTTGGCGATCGCATGTCCCACCTCACCGGGGTGCGCGCGATTATGAAAGACATTATCGAAACGCTAAATGCCAGCAAAGGGCCAGATGGAGCGTTACAGCAGCAAAGGGAATTCATCAACCTCAGTGCAGGTAATCCGGTCATCTTGCCCGAAGTAGAGCAGCTATGGCGAGATTGTACCGCTGATTTACTCTCTAGCAATGAGTACGGCGAAGTCGTTTGCCGCTATGGTGCCAGTCAAGGCTATGAACCCTTTATTGAAGCCATCCGCGATGATTTTAACGCGCGTTACGGACTCAACCTCACCTCGCGCAATATTTTAATTACGCCCGGTAGCCAGAACCTCTACTTTTTGGCGGCCAACGCGCTAGGCGGCTACAACGCTGACGGCAAGCTAAAAGATATCGTGCTGCCTTTAAGCCCTGACTACACGGGCTACGGCGGCGTGACGCTCTACCCTGAAGCGATTAAATCCTATCGTCCGTTCATCGAGCTAGGCAACGACCCGCACTCCTTTAAGTATCGCCCCGACTTCGACCAGCTAGAGATTAACGACAACACTGGGTTTGTTCTATTCTCTCGCCCCTGCAACCCGACAGGTAATGTTCTCACCGGCGACGAAGTGCAGGGCATTGTCGATTTAGCCAAACCTTATAACGTTCCAGTCTTCATTGATTCGGCCTACGCACCGCCATTCCCCGCGCTGAACTTTACGGAGATGACGCCGGTTTTTGGGCCTAATATTGTCCATTGCCTCAGCCTTTCTAAAGCGGGTTTACCGGGCGAGCGGGTGGGCGTTGCCATTGGCGATGAGAAAATTATTCAGATCTTAGAGGCGTTTCAGACGAACCTTTGTATTCACTCTAGTCGGTATGGACAGGCGATCGCCGCAAGAGCCATTCGCAGCGGTGCGCTAGCCGACATTGCCGAAAACGTCATTCGTCCGCACTATCAGAAAAAATTCGCCGTTTTAGAAGAGACGCTGACGCAGTACATGCCCAAAGAACTACCCTGGCGCTTGCACAAAGGTGAAGGTGCAATCTTTGCTTGGCTCTGGCTCGAAAATCTGCCGATGACGGACTGGGAGTTTTATAACCAGCTCAAAACTTACGGCGTCATTATTGTTCCAGGCAGTCCGTTCTTCCCAGGACTCGACGGCGAAAACTGGCCGCACATGCGTCAATGTTTCCGCATTAGTTTGACGGCAACCGAAGAGCAGCTAGTAACCGCGCTGAAGCATTTGGCGACGCTGACCGATAAGGTTTATTCTGCTCAGCCAGCAATGGCGGCGGTATAAAGATGGCTGATTTGAATGAAGATAAGTGGCTGTTGATCGGTCGAATCGTCGGCGCACATGGGCTAGATGGCTATGTGAAGGTGAAGCCGGAGAGCGATTTCCCGGAGCGTTTTGAAGTGGCGGGCGATCGCTGGCTGCGCAAAAAGGGCGCGGAGCCGGTGCAGATTCGCCTAGTTAGCGGTCGCTTTTTAGAAGGTAAAAGTCAGTATCTAGTGAAATTCGATGGTGTGAACTATCGCGATCAGGCTGAGGATTTGCGCAGTGCGGAGCTGTTGGTGGAGGCGAGCGATCGCCTAGCTGTAGACCCCGGTGAATTTCATGTGGCCGACCTGATAGGGTTAGCCGTTGTGCTAAAAAGCGATCAAAGCACGCTAGGCACGATTACCAATATCTTTACAACAGGCCACGATCTGTTGGAGGTAACGTTAGAAAATCAGGAAGCTGTTGCTCTAGAACAAAATAAATCTTCTGAGAAACAAATTGAAGAAGAACATGATTCTATGCGAGCAAAAGCGGTGCAAAAGCTGCGGCGACAAAAGCGGAAGAACCAGAAGAAAAAAGCGCCTAAAACATTGCTCATTCCATTTGTAGAATCAATCGTACCCATCGTAGATATTGCCGCTGGTCGAATAGAAATCACGCCGCCGCCTGGACTCATCGATCTTTAATCTCAGCCGAAAAGGTCATTACTATGTATCTTCCAGAAACCCCAGTAAAGCAGATTGGCGAAAAGCGCGTAACTTTTCAGGATCTAGACTGGCAGGCGTTTAAGCAGATTCAGACGCTACTGACTGAGCGTAGTCAGGCTCGATTTACCTATGACAGAGGAGTTTTAGAGATTACGATGCCGTTAGAAAGGCACGAACGATTTGCTCGATTGATTGAGCGCTTTATTTTAATTCTGGTGGTAGAAACTGGTCAGATGCTTAAGACAATGGGTTCTACGACGCTCGACCGAGAAGATTTGCTCAAGAGCGCCGAGCCAGACAACGGCTACTACATTCAAAGCTTTGATTTAGTGGCAGACCACACGATTGATCTTGCGACTGACCCGCCGCCTGATTTAGTCGTAGAAGTGGATATCACCAATACAGATATTAAAAAGGATTTGCTTTATGCCGCCTTAGGCGTTCCTGAGTTTTGGCGATTTAATGGGCGAGTGTGGCGGATTTTGTGTTTGGAGGACGGGGTTTATGTGGAGGGAGATCGCTCTCCTACGTTCCCCATCGTCGAAAAGTCAGATTTATATCAGTTTCTAGAATCAGCGCTGCTTAATGAAGTGGCTGCGGAGATTGAGTTTCGGCGGTGGGTGAAAGAACATCTGTAGAGATCTGATGTCCTAATCATTTCTGATTTACCAATTTTTTTAGATTTATATCGTGCTAACGCGGGCATTCTGCCAATAACGATGCCGATAGCACGAATATAAATCATGGCATACCAGTCGCCTACCGAATCTCCTCCTCCTCAGCGCGGGCCAGAAGGCTTTGTGCTTACCGTCAGCCATTCTCAACACTATGCAGGCGTGTACCTCTGCGCGTTTGGATTTATTGGTACAGCCTTTTCCACTTTTATGTTGATGGCTGTACTTCGAGAACCGTTTGGCTTCTTTGGCCTATTTCCAGCTACATTCATTCATTCATTAGTTTGTTTGTACTCATTGGAGTTTTTACCTTGGGTGCCGGATTGCTAGAAACTTGGACAAACCTGAAGCTTAGGGAAGCGCTTACAAATAGAGTACCCGCTATAATAGATGGGGATCTAGCATGAT
>QBMC01000069.1 GCA_003242035.1 Nodosilinea foveolarum
ACCGCTATTGAATGAGAGTCCGCTCTTGCTCAGTAAGTTAGCTTGTTGAAAGAAGAATCCCACTGGCTTCAGCCGTGGGAGTGTCAATCTTCAGATAGACCGTTGGCTGGGAAGATGACTTCTCCTTCGGTGTTTTCTATGGGTGTGAGTTCTGTGGTGCTAGATTCTGTGGGATCAGATTCTAGAAGATTTTCGGCTGTGGGATTGGGGGCTGTGATTGCGGTTGGGGCGGCTGGGTCGGTGAAGGAGGTGTGGATTTGGAGAATGTCTGCTTCGGCGGTGGTGTTTTCGGGGGCGTAGCGGCTAAAGAGGAGGACGGTTTCGTTGTCGTAGCCGATGAAGGTAGCGATCGCTGAACCCAATTCGTCGGGTCGCTCGGCTAGCCACATCACCAGCGCGTCCTGGCCGTCTATAGTGGCGCGGCTGTAGCGAGCGACGGCTGAGCCTTCTTTTGTGAAGCTTTCGATATTAGCATTGACCACTGCGCCTGGAGAGGCAGCTATTCGGACAATTTGGGTGGCGACTAGATCGGCGGGGGTGGCAGCATCACTAGAAATGAGGATGCCGTCGTCTAGCATCTTTAACTGCCAGGTAGCTGGGTAGTTTACAGAGATTTTTTCGTCTGCGTAGTGGGCTGTGCTGATTTCGTTCTTATTAGTCTCGGCGAGTTCGTCGGTCTCGGCTGATGGCACTGAAACGGGCGCTTCCAATGAGGGAGCTAGCTGGGCAGTGCTTGGCTGGAGCGGCTGGGCTGACGCAGATAGCCAGGAAGTCCCGGCGAGCACTAGCGCCGCTGCTAGCGGGCCATGGGCAGAAAATTTTGTCAAAGAAAAAATCATAGTGAGCCTTATCTGGTTGAGGAACAGCAGCCAGCGTTTAGTTGTTGCGTTAAGTCTTTTGCGTTTCAGCGTCTGTACGAGTATACCGAAAGACTCTTTATGTATCGAATTCGTTACATGTTTGTTAAAATGTTATAAAACTTATGTGTGCAGATATAGAAATTTCTTCGATGCGAGCGATGAAGCCAAGACCCTCTAAGGAATAATTTTCGCCCTCATGACGTTAGCAACCTTCTCAAACGTCTGACAGATTTTTAGATTTACTCAAAAACGTACACCCACAAACGTCCTCTAGATTCCTACTTACGGAGCTTTAGTCTATGCTGCGCCTAGAAAATATCAGCAAAATATACCCCACCGGAGAAGTGCTCAAAGACGTGAATTGGGAGGTGAAGACGGGTGATCGCATCGGACTAGTTGGCGTCAACGGTGCGGGCAAGTCCACTCAGCTCAAAATTATTCAGGGTGAGGTGGAGCCGACTACGGGCAAGATTATCCGCCCGAATGAGCTGCATATTTCAGCGCTGAACCAGGAGTTTGAGGTTGATCCCCGGCGAACGGTGCGAGAAGAATTTTGGACGGTATTTAAAAAGGCCAACAAAATTCAGCATGAGCTGAATGAGATCCCGGAGCAGATGGAAAGCGCCGATCCCGACCAGTTGGAGAAGCTGATTCATAAGCTGGATAAGAAGCAGCGGCAGTTTGAGGCGCTAGACGGCTATGGGCTAGAGGCCAGAATTGAGAAGATTTTGCCGGAAATGGGCTTTGAGATAGATGCGGGCGATCGCCTAGTAAGTTCTTACAGTGGCGGCTGGCAAATGCGTATGGGCTTAGGTAAAGTACTGCTGCAATCGCCGGATATTCTCCTGCTGGACGAGCCGACGAACCACCTCGATTTGGAAACAATCGAATGGCTAGAGACTTACCTAAAAGGTCTAACGATCCCGATGGTAATTGTCTCGCACGACCGGGAGTTTCTAGACCGGCTCTGCACTTCCATTGTTGAAACGGAGCGCGGCGTTTCGACTACTTATTTAGGCAACTACAGCACCTACTTAACGCAAAAGGCAGAGGGTCAGGCGGCACAGCTCAGCACCTTTGAGCGGCAGCAGAAAGAGCTGGCCAAGCAGCAAACGTTTGTAGATAAGTTTCGCGCTAGTGCAACGCGCAGTACCCAGGCCAAGAGTAGAGAGAAGCAGCTCGCTAAAGTAGAGCGCGTAGAAGCGCCGGTTAATGACCTGCGCGGCTTGCAGTTTCAGTTTCAGCCTGCGCCTCGCAGCGGTCGAGAGGTGGTGACGATCGCTGATCTGACGCTGACCTACGGCGACAAAATTTTGTTTTTGGGGGCGGGCTTAGAGATTGAACGGGGCGATCGCATTGCTTTTGTTGGCCCCAACGGTGCGGGCAAGTCCACGCTGCTACGCCTAATTACCGGCAGCGAAGCCCCAGACGACGGCACCGTCAGAATGGGCGACCACAATGTTTTACCTGGCTACTTTGAGCAAAACCAGGCCGAAGCGCTTGACCTGTCTAAAACGGTGATAGGAACCATCCATGACGAAGTGCCCGATTGGAAAAACGAAGAGGTGCGCACGCTATTAGGCCGATTCTTGTTTAGCGGCGATTCTGCCTTTAAAAAAGTGGAGTCTTTAAGCGGAGGAGAGAAAGCGCGGCTAGCACTGGCTAAGATGCTTTTGCGGCCTGCAAACCTGCTGATTTTAGACGAGCCAACCAATCATCTAGATATCCCAGCCAAAGAGATGCTAGAGACCGCGCTGAAGAACTATGACGGCACAGCTTTGATCGTGTCTCACGACCGCTACTTCGTGTCTCAAGTTGCGAACAAAATTGTGGAGATTCGAGAGGGCGAGCTGCGGCTGTATCGCGGCGACTATCGCTACTACTTGGATAAAATTGAGGAGGAGAAAGAGCGCGCTCGTCTGGAGAAAATCGAAGCTGAGAAAGCGGTAAAAACGGCGACTAGACGCGCTAAAGATCGTGAGAAACAGGCGGAAAAGCGCAAAGCCAAAGCGACATAAAAGGCGCTTGATGACGCTCTGCTGCGGTCATTTCTGCCGCTTTGTCGGGGCTAGCCCTTTATTTTGTGAGAAACTCGTGTTAAATAATTATTAGCTATTTCGCTGATTTTTTAATGTAGTGCTACTTAGGAATCAGCGATCGCCTTTAAAAACCCTTTCGACCGGCTCCTGCTATTAATAAAACATTTAGCATCCCTTGTAATTTGGAATATTGGACTAATGTGAAAGACTAGACTAGAGCAGCTTTAAAGCCGATTGAGTAAGCTAGCTCTAAATCGGTATTTTAAGTCTTAGATCAAAGCTTCATTCGAAGCAATTCGATGAACCGCGTTGAAACAGCGCTTGTCTGACCAGTCTTTTGACTTGAGAACAGGCTGGCAGCGGTTGCCTTTTTCAGTTCGAAGCTATAGCTGCTTCTGAGGCGATCGCTAAGCGCAACTAGGCTGTCAAAACACTGTCTGAGCACTACTCTACTGTCGCGCTTTCTATTTCACCTTGTCCTATTTCACCCTATAGAGACAGTCGTGCCTTCGGGGATCTTGTAAACACCCGTTGCTAGGTATTCTTTTGGGGCCAAAGCGCCTTTTCAATTATTGCAAACTCTAGAGGATCTTCTGGTATGGCAGACTCGTCTATTTCCCCCATGGTACTCGTGATCCTCGACGGTTGGGGCTGTCGTGACAGCAGCCACGGCAACGCTATTAGCCATGCGAAAACGCCTGTAATGGACAGCCTGTGGGAGACTTACCCGCACACAAAGATCAATACCTCTGGCAAGGCGGTGGGCCTACCCGACGGGCAAATGGGCAACTCTGAGGTAGGCCATCTTAACATCGGTGCGGGCCGAGTGGTGCCTCAAGAGCTGGTGCGGATTTCGGACGCGGTTGAAAGTAAGACCATCCAGGAAAACCCTGACCTGCTAGAGGTTTGTCAGAGGGTTCGCTACGCCGGAACTAAGCTGCATTTAATCGGGCTTTGCTCTGAGGGCGGGGTGCATTCACACCTCAACCATTTGATTGGGCTATTAGAAATGGCCAAGGCTCAGGATCTCTCTGAGGTTTGCATTCATGTGATTACGGACGGGCGCGATACGAAGCCCACAGACGGAAAGTTTGCCGTGAAAAAGCTGCAAGACGCCGTGGATGAGATGGGCATTGGTCGGCTGGTGACGCTGAGCGGTCGCTACTATGCAATGGATAGAGACAATCGCTGGGATCGCGTAGAGAAAGCTTATCGGGTGATGACTGAGGATGGTGAGGGTACGGGCACCTCTGCCTTAGAGGCGCTGCTCGCTTCTTATGATGTTGGTCTAAATGACGAATTTGTAGAACCTGTGAGACTGGCCCCTGGCGCGGTGAAAGCCAGTGATGGCGTGATCTTCTTCAACTTTCGGCCCGACCGCGCCCGCGAGCTAACGCAGGCTTTTGTTAAGCGCGAGTTTGAATGCTTCGAGCGCGATCCAATTTTGCCGCTTACGTTTGCGACGATGACGCAGTACGACCCGAGCCTGCCAGTGCTGGTAGTCTTCAAGCCTCAGAGCCTGAACAAAATTTTGGGAGAAGTGGTGGCCGATAACGGACTAAAGCAGTTTCGTGCCGCTGAGACAGAGAAATATGCCCATGTGACTTACTTCTTTAATGGCGGATTAGAAGATCCCTATCCGGGTGAGGTGCGCGAGCTAATATCGAGTCCGATGGTGGCCACATACGACAAAGATCCTAAGATGTCGGCGCGGCAGGTGACCCAATCGGTAATTGCGGCTTGCAACAAACAAGAGTATTCGCTGATTGTGGTGAACTATGCCAATCCGGACATGGTGGGACACACTGGCAATATGGAGGCAACGATTCAGGCGCTAGAAGTGGTAGACCATGAGGTAGGGAAGCTGGTGAGCGCTGTGGGCCGCGTGGGTGGGACGACGCTGATCATTGCGGATCATGGCAATGCGGAGTGTATGCGCGACGAGCAGGGTAGACCTTGGACGGCGCATACGACTAACCCGGTGCCCTTTATTTTAATTGAGGGTGAAGGTCTGAAGATTCCGGGACATGGTTGCGAAGTGCAGCTTCGCGAAGGCGGTTGTTTGGCTGATATCGCGCCGACGCTTTTGCAAATAATGAAGCTGCCCATTCCTAAAGAGATGACCGGGAAGCCGATGATTCTTGAAGAAGAGGCTGACTATAAGCCTAGTCGTTCGCCTGTGAAGGTGTCCCTGCAAAGATAGTGATGAGTGGGCTTCGACTACGCTCAGCCCGCGATAGGTGATGAGTGAACTTTGACTGCGCTGAGCTAAGATGAAATGACGTTTAGGGCCAAGTAGTCCGAGTAAGGAATTTGTCATGATAGTTACGGTTATTAAGGTCATTTGGGCGATCGCCGCAGTAGGCGTTTGTGTGCTGGTGTTGCTACACAGTCCGAAGGGCGATGGCCTGGGTGCCTTGGGTGGTCAGGCGCAGCTATTTACCAGCACTAAGAGCGCGGAAGAAACGCTAAATAGAGCAACCTGGCTACTGACGATTGTATTTATGTCGCTGACGGTTGTGATCAGCGGTGGTTGGTTGGATGGAATTACTCAATAGAAACAGTCGGTCTCGCTTTGGCTTACTCAATGAGATAATGCATCCCTTAAAGTGAGACAATCTCTGATAGTTTGCTCTATGGAGAACCCTGCATCGTGACTAACCTCAGCGTGAACCTCAACAAAGTAGCGATGCTAAGAAACGCTCGCCCGCTAACTATTCCTAGTGTCGTTAAAATGGGAGAGATTAGCATTGCGGCTGGCGCACATGGCCTGACGGTGCATCCGCGCCCAGACGAGCGACATATTCGCCGCACCGATGTGTACGACATTTTTGAGCTATTAAAGAAACACCCTGGCATTGAATACAACATTGAGGGAAACCCGTTTGAGTCTCCCTTTATGGAGATTATTCGTGAGGTAAAACCCGACCAGTGTACGTTAGTCCCGGACGCTCCGAATCAGAATACGTCTGACCACGGTTGGGATGTTGTTGAAAACAAAGATCGGCTAAAGGACATTATTCAGGAGCTAAACGAGATTGGCTGTCGGGTGAGTTTGTTTATGGACGCGGATGTAGAACAGATTGAGCGGGTGCCTGATTTGGGATGTAGCCGTATTGAGCTATACACCGAGCCTTATGCGACTGCCTACCGAGAAGGCCACGGAGAGGAGAGCTTCAAAATTTATGAGAAAGCGGCTAAATGCGCCCAAGATCTTGGACTGGGTGTGAATGGCGGTCACGATTTGAATCTAGACAATCTTCCTTTGTTTCAGAAAATTCCTAATCTGCTAGAAGTTTCTATTGGTCACGCGCTAACGGCGGATGCTTTAGAGATGGGCTATGGCAATGCGGTGAAGGCTTACTTAGATGTTCTCAAGGAAAGTTAAAGTGTCTGGGTGTTGATATTAAATGCTTACCCGTTGGTTCAGTTGTGGATCAGTGGTTGAATGGTATTCAACAATCGTTGATTTTGCTCGGGGGTTCCTACTGTGATGCGCAATTTATCGTTTAGTCCGGGTTCGTCGAAATAGCGAATGAGGATTTTTTGGGCTTTGAGACTTTGGTAAATCGTTTTGGCATCGCCGGGTGGTTTTACTAGCAGGAAATTGGTGTGCGATCGCCCCACCCAAAATCCTATTTCCCTCAGCGCCGTTGCCAATTCCTCACGATGCGCCCCAATCTTCTCCACACAGGCGTTCTTATAATCTTGATCTAAAATCGCCGCTGCCCCCAGCCGTAGCGCTAGTGCGTCAACGTTGTAGCTATCTTTTACCTTCTTCAACCCGGCTAATAAAGTAGGTTGAGCGCAGCCAAACCCCAACCGCAGCCCCGCCAAAGAATAGCCCTTAGAGAGCGTTCGCAGCACCATCACCCGCTCAAACTCGCGGACTAAATCCAGCGCGTTTTCTGTGGAAAAGTCCACGTATGCCTCATCAATTACGAGAACCCCGGAGAGTCCGGCGGCTAAGGCTCGTAAATCTGATTTTGGGACGATATGGCCGGAAGGACTATTTGGCGAAGCAACAAAGGTGATAGCCGCATCTGTTTGTAGAAGTTGTTCAACCGGAAGCTGCCAATAGTCTCCTTCAATCTCGTAGGGAATCTCTATCGTCTCGGCGGGCTGCATAGCGGCCAACGTTCTATATAAAACGTAGGTCGGCGTAGGGTAGGCAATTGTCCGCCCAGGTTCTGTGCAGGCTCGCACTAGCAGCGTCAATATGTCGTCGCTGCCGTTGCCAGCAATCACCCAATCGGTTGGAATGCCCAGCGTTTTGCTCACCACTTGGCAAAAGTCTGTCGATTGTGGATCGGGATAGCGGCGCAGCAGTTCTCCGTTGAATCCAGAAAGGGCAGCTAAAACCTCGGGTGAAGGCGGATAGGCATTCTCGTTGGAGTTGAGTTTGAGGACACCGGCATCGAGCGCTGGCCATTCGCCCGGTGCGTAGCCCTGCATTTTGGCGATCGCCGGACGAAAAAGATCGCGTTTAGCAGCACTTGGAGACATGCCTAGTCAATCTCGGTGGTAAAAGGAAGCCGCATGTAAACGCTGTTGGGATCGTTGAGCGTTTCAAGCAGCGAAAACTCTTTTCTCAGCTTCAGCAACTCGTCTGTCAACGGGTCTTTGTTCCATGGTAGCTGAGCAGTGATGCCCGCGCCAAATACGCTATTGAAAAACTGTTCTTTAAAGCTAGGAAGACGTGGATATTCTTTAACCTGAAAGTCTTCTATTTCTGCGGTGGTGGCGGCTAGCTCAATGGCATCTTCTAGGCCCCCTATCTCGTCAACAAGATTGGCTTTAATCGCATCTTCGCCCGTCCAAACTCTGCCTTGTGCGACCTGGCCCACGCGCTCTTTCGAAATGTTTCTCCCTTCTGCCACGATAGTTGTAAAGCGGTCGTACAGCGTATCGACATAGCCCTGCTGAATCTCCAATTCGGCTGCGTTCTGCGGGCGAGCGGTGGTTTGCATATCTGCAAACTTTGCTGTCTTCACCACATCCCAGGTAATGCCATTTTCGTTTGCAATTTCTTGAAAGTTCAACAGCAGTCCGTACACACCAATTGAACCCGTAATCGTATTAGCCGAAGCTACGATCTTGGCTCCCGGCGCAGAAATCATATATCCGCCCGAAGCGGCATAGTCGCCCATAGAGACAATCAGCGGTTTCTCGGCGGCTAGCCGTTTGGCTTCGTCAGCAATCACCTCGGAAGCGGTCGCACTGCCGCCAGGACTATTGACTCGCAGCACAACGGCCTTAATATCGTCATCTCGGCGCATTGCCCGCAGCGTAGAGGCCAGCCCTTCGGAGGTGATGCTCCCAGGCACGACATCTTCGCCGACCACGATATCGCCCTCGGCGTAAACAATCGCTATGGTATCGTCTGCCGCTGCCCAGTTTTGATTGCGTCTATCGGCGACTCTTTGAGCATAATCGGCTAGCGTGGTCTGTGGAAAAGCGTCTTCCTCATTGCCCAATTCGTCTGCCGCTGCGATTTCGTCTGTATCTTCTTCTACGCCCGATAGCTTTTTCAGCTCGGCAAGAACGTCGCCGTAAAACCCTAGCCGATCAACCAGTCCTGAAGAAAGGGCTTCATCGGCTTCTACTAAGGCGACGTTGTCTGCTAGCGTCTGAAGCTGTTCGGGGGTAATTTTGCGATCGCTCGAAACCGTCTGAGAAAAATCCTGCCACAAATCGCCAATCAACACCTGAGTTTGCTGCTTCGCCTCAGGGCTACTCGTCGAGCGAGTAAACGGCTCTATGGCCGACTTGTACTTACCAACGTGCACCACCTGTACGCCCACGCCAAACTTATCGAGCGCATTCGCTAAAAACTGAGTCTCTGACTTAAAGCCGTCAATTTCCATCGTGCCGACCGGTGCTAGTACCAGATTGTCAGCCACCGAAGAGATGTAGTAAGCCCGCTCGTCAAAGTCTGTGTTGTACGCCCAGATTGGCTTGCCTGATTCCTTAAACTCGCTCAGCGCTTGGCGAACTTCTTTTAAAGTGGCCAATCCTTCGGTAGAGTAGCCCTTAATATAGATGCCAGAAATCTGCTCGTCTTCAGCCGCCGCCTTAATCGCCGCCAAAGCGTCATACAAAGAGACCGAGCGCGTGCCGCCATAAAATGCGCCTTCAAACAGCGCCCCCGAGCTATTGACGGCCCCATCCACAATATCTGTGCTGAGATCAAACACCAGCACAGAGTCATTTTCTAGCTCAATTTCGGTTTCAGATCCGCTAGAGGCGACGAGCAAACCGACTAACCCAAACGCGCCGATGCCCAGTAGCAATAAGAGGCTAAACAGCCCAACCAACGTTCCTACCGCGCTAGCAGCCGCAGTCTTAAAGAAATCTCGCATAGGTTTAGTTCAATCGCTCGTGAACAGGTGAAATGATGAGGTCTCATGTATCTTAGCCATTCCCACCAAAACTGCATGAAACACGGGGCGTTGTCTATTTTACCGCTTGCAGAATTCCAGGCTGTCGCAACGCCGATAAGTTGGCACAGCCTGTACAAAATAGCACGGTGATCATTTCTGCAATTAAAGCCTCACAGACTTCATCTAGCGCGGCTTCTGACTGACTGGCTGCCTGTAAGAAAGGCAAGGCTAAACCGGCTAAATCAGCTCCTAGCGCGATCGCCTTAGCCGCATGTAGCCCGTGCCGCAGTCCACCAGAGGCAATCAGCGGCACCGTCGCCGATTGCTCGCGAATTTGCACCACACACTCCGCCGTAGGAATTCCCCAGTCTGCAAACGTATTTCCCAGCCGCCGCTGCTTGGCATCGGTGGCCCGCTCGCTCTCCACCCTGGCCCAAGATGTGCCGCCAGCCCCCGCAACATCAACCGCCGCCACGCCGATATCCATTAGCCGCTGAGCCATCGCCGCCGAAATCCCATTACCCACTTCCTTTGCCACAATCGGCACAGGCAGTACTTTCACCAACTGCTCAATTTTGGCAAACAGACCCTTAAAGTTCACATCGCCCTCAGTCTGCACCGCCTCTTGCAAAGGATTCAGGTGCAAAATCAGCGCGTTTGCCTCTAGCGCGTCAACGGCCTTTTGGCACTGACTGACGCCGTAGTCATAGTTCAGTTGTACTGCGCCCAAATTGGCAAACAGCAGCGCATTTGGCGCGTACTTGCGCACCGAAAACGTATGCGTCAAATCTGGATTTTCGACCGCTACCCGCTGCGACCCTACGCCCATCGCCAGCCCAAACTTTTGAGCCGTCTTAGCCAGCCGCTGATTAATCTGTCGGGCCTGCTCCGTTCCACCTGTCATAGACGAAATCAGGAGCGGCGTTGCCACCCGCTTGCCCAAGAAGACCGTACTGATGTCGATGTCCTTACGGTCTAATTCTGGCAAGCAGCAGTGAGTAAACCGATAGCGCTCTAACCCGTTCGTAATGCGATGGCTTTGTACATCCTCTTCTAAGCAAACCCGCAGGTGGTCGGCCTTTCTTTCCTGAGTGGCCACAAAACTATCAGCCCCCAAACTACCGAGGGCGATCGCAGAATTATCAGAAGCAGGACGGCCCAACTCCATCGGCGACGAAGGACTCAAGATTCAATCTCTCACAGCGTATCAGCAGTTTCGTTACCTAGACTACCGTACTGATTAGACCTGTTCCGCAACCACCAAATATATCGTTAGAGTCCAGACCACTCATCACTCATCACTCATGACTAAGCACCACCCCATCTCGCCCATCCTCTGTCTGCACGAACACGCGAATCTTTTCATCACTAGCTGTGGGTAGCTGCTTACCAACAAAATCTGGATGTACCGGCACCTGGCGATGGCCCCGGTCGATCAGCACCGCCAGACGAATCACGTTGGGGCGACCGTAATCATGCACGGCATTGAGAGCAGCTCGAACGGTTCTACCACTATAAATCACGTCATCTACTAGGACGACGGTTTTGCCGGTGAGGTCGAAGGGGATTTCTGTTTTTTCGGGAGTGCGAACGCCGATTTGGTCGAGGTCGTCTCGGTAAAAGGTGATGTCGAGTGCGCCGGTGGGGACTTCGATTCCTTCTAGCCGATGAATTTGGTCTGCGAGGGTGTGGGCTATCGGGACGCCTCGGGTGCGAATGCCTAGTAGCACCAGATTGTCGAGGGTTTCGGTGCGCTCGACAATTTCGGAGGCAAGTCGGTTGAGCGTACGGCGAATGTCTTCGGCAGAGAGAATGTTGACAACTTTTTGAACCATCGAGTTTGACACGGGTTTAGGGTTGCAGATTTAGCCTTACAACCATTGTACGGATGCGTCTGCTCAGCGTCGCAATCTGGGTCGCCATCTGGCCAGATGGCGCGGCTTTTGACAGTAAGCCGTTCGTGATAAAACATTGGCAAGAACGTAATCATCCTGCCTTTAGGCAGAGAGAAAAGCTTCGTATATTGTTTCTAGAGGTCTGCATTAGCTAACTGGTTAAATCAGTTTAATGGGCCTTTCATTGATGTATTTGAGCCTACGTCACACGGCTTTAATGTACGAAAGTCTCGACGTTTGTTTGAGGGTATTTGCAAGTGAATGTTAACTCAATAACCATAGCCAACCTATCCCCATTCCTAGTCCGAGTAAAAAGCCTTGCCGGGTAAGCTGATAAGCCTGCGCGATCGCCGTATCCGTAATAGGTCGCTCGGCGTTGCCTAAAAAAGGCTTCATTTTGAGCTTGCCGCCGTAGGTATTGGCTCCCCCTAGACGAACCCCTAGCGCCGCTGCATAGGCACATTCACTCCAACCGGCATTTGGGCTAGGATCGGCAGGGGCGTCTCGACGGCATAGGCGCAAAACGTGGGCAGGCTTGCCAGATAGAAGCGCGATCGCCAACACACTTATCCGACAGGGCAACCAGGTTAAGCCATCCTCAAACCGGGCGCTAAACCAGCCCAAATCGTTATAGGGCGCTTCCTTGTAGCCCACCATTGAGTCCAGCGTACTCGCCGCTTTATAAGCTAGTGCCAGGGGTGCAGCAAAGCCCCACGTAGCGCCCAAAATCGCATAAAACAGCGGCGCAAACACACCATCTACAGCATTCTCGCTGGCCGTTTCTAAAATGGCTCGTCGAACCTCCTCGGAAGATAGGGCGTCGGTATCACGCCCTACGTACATTGCAAGCCGCTTTCTGGCTTCGGGCAAATCCACGTCGGGCAAACCGTTAGGCAAAGACCGGTTGAGCGGCTGCAAAACATCGTCTGCCGCCTGCCGCAGACTGCGACCAGCAAAGCAGCTAGCGAGTAAAATCACCTCGGCGCTCCAAGCGAGCAGCGGCGAAATCTGCCTTAATGCCTGCAAGCCGAGCCAGCTCAGCAGTCCGACGCCGCCGATGAGTAGCCCCGCGAGTCCAACGCCCAACAGCTTCATTTGCCAGGGCGCTCTAGCTTTAGCGAGGGCCGCTTTGCTGTAGAGCGCGATCGCCCCACCCATCAACTGCACAGGATGAGGCCACCCCCAGGGATCGCCCACCACAAAATCCACCAGGGC
Organism: Nodosilinea foveolarum; assembly: GCA_003242035.1. Lineage (GTDB taxonomy): Bacteria > Cyanobacteriota > Cyanobacteriia > Phormidesmidales > Phormidesmidaceae > Phormidesmis > Phormidesmis foveolarum. The sequence goes on from QBMC01000069.1 coordinate 12,393, forward strand.
CGCTGTTAACAGCAGTCCGCCAGCACTGATCGGCCGCCATTCACTCAAGGTTTCAAACCACAAAGCTAGCCCCTTCTCCTTGAGCCGCCTGCCAGCTACGGGCGTCGTAATAAAGGTCTTCGAGCGTAATACTATAAAACGCGTCTTTGAGCTTTTGGTGCAGGCGCTGCCACAGCATAGAGGTAACCCAATCTTCGGCTTGGTTTGGATTGGCCTCAGCAGAGTCTGCAAAAGGACTGACCGATTCGCCTACCGCCTCTAGTATTTGCCCTAGCGATATTTGGCTGGGGGGCTGTGCTAGCCGATAGCCGCCGTGGGCACCTCGAACCGCGCTGACCAGGTGCGATCGCCTCAGTTCCATCAGCAGCTTTTCTAAATAGGGAGCCGGTAGGCTTTGACGAGTGGCGATCGCATTAACTGAGGATAAGGTTCCCGCTGGCTGCAAGCTCAAATCGAGCAGGGCTTTAACGCTGTAATGGCCACGAGTTGTCAGCTTCATAAGTCGTGAGTTGAGGCGTATTTGAGCTTTGTTCAATACCTTACAAAAAGGCCGAAGAATCGGCTCAAAGGGGGAAGAAGAGAGTTAAATTGAGAAAATGAAATCCTACAAACATTACATTGTAGGCTGTCTTTTGCCTTTCTTCATCGCCTCAAACGCTGCGAAGAGGCGGCAAAGATAGCAACATTTCAAAACCACTTTCTTTCCATCTAGATGGTTAAAGGAATCTCTTCCTAATTATTATCTAGTCCGAGCCTCTAGATATTTACTCCAGATATAAATTGTGCTTTTATGATAAGTCAGACGTCACTAGCAACTCGAACACTATCATCCTACTTTATGCGGTCTTACTGGTTTAATCGGTGGCACTAGCGACAAAGTACTTAGCGATAGTAAGCCCTTTGCAACATTACGCTTTCCGTCCGCTTTACAAAAATCTAGAACAAAAATTTAAAGTTCTGTCCCCCCCCAAAAAACAGATCCTTAGGGCTAGGCAGCATCGGCCGAAAGCATATTTCCGGTTGCCTTTATCCTGAGTCTATTGTCCGTTTCTATTATCAGCATAGAGAATTGAGTGAATGGTTAACGACTTGAACAAAGACCCTTTGAAGGGCAAAGCGCTACTCAAGAAAGTTAAAGAGACAGAGCATCTCAGCCCAGAAGATAAAGCTAAAACCTGTGGGTATTACACCGTTACTAAAAACGGGGTTACTCGGGTCAATATGATGAAGTTTTATAAGGCGCTGAGTGATGCAGCAGGCATTCAAATCGAAAGCACTCAGGCGGGCAATGGCAGAGGCGGACGCAGCGCTAGCTATCGGATTACCGTGCAGTCTAACGGCAATTTATTAATTGGATCTGCTTATACTAAACAAATGGGTCTCAATCCAGGCGATGAATTTGAGATTTCTTTGGGTCGCAAACACATCAAGCTGACTCAGTTAGGGAATGGCGACGAAGTAGAGCAGGACGACTAGAAGACTTGGCCGAAGCAAGCTGATGAAATAGTCTAGAAAAAGAAAAGTAGTCTCGAAAAGGCAACCCCTGTACAAAAGGGATGCGGTATGCGAACGTCCTAATGCATCGAGCAGGATGACCGCTATGAGTTTGCCAATTATTTTAGAGATTGCCATTGGGCTGATTTTTATCTACCTGACGCTGAGCCTAGTTGCCAGCGAGATTCAGGAGATTTTGAGCGCACTGTTTCAATGGCGAGCAGAGCATCTGAAGCGCTCTATTGAGCAGCTACTGGCAGGCGATAGTTTAGCAGATAGAACAACAGTTGGCTATCTTATCCAGGGAGAAGTGCGCGACCCAGCGATGGTAAGACGGCGAGATGCCAGCACCGCTCACCGCAATCGTAGGGCCGCAAAGACCCTGGCCGATCGGCTTTACGATAGCCCGCTGATTGAAGATCTTAACTATGAGGCGCAGGGGCGGCTAGCGGGCTTGCTGCGCTATTTTTTGCATGGTATTGGCGCAATCTATCGAACCCTAACCTTTAGCCGCAATGTCTTTGGGACTAAAACCAGCGGGCCTTCTTATATTCCTGCCGAAACATTTGCCACCAGCTTAATTGAGCGGCTAAAGCTAGAAGACTTTCAGCGCGTTTTAACCCGCTCGCGCTTTGAAGCGTTTGTCCATAATGATGTGCGATCGCCCCTCCACAACAGTATCCAAGAGCTGCGCGCACGCACAGGCGACGAAACCCTGCTCACCGCAGAAGTTAGCTACTTCGATCAGCAGCTTAGCCGCATCAGCGAAGCTCTAGCCGCCCAACAGCTCACGCTCGAAACGGCGATTAATCAGGTCGTTAGGCAAATTCAGTCCTTCGAAGAAATGGCCGCAGAGCTGCCGCTATCCAACCCGGTGGCCGTTCAGTCTTTCTCCAATCGAATTAAATATCTTCGGACCGGACTGGTAGGCCAGAGTACCAGCGGTCAGTCTACCGTAGGCCAGGGCGAAGGCACCGCTGTGCTGATTGCCCGAGTACGGCCTTCCCTTTCCGATCTGACGGCGCTACTAGACCCGTCTAGTGCAACCTATAACGAACTGGTATCGCTGACCCGCAGAGAGGGCGCTGCGGTGAATCATGCGCTGAGTAACGCGCTAGAGACGATTCAGAATAGCGAGGTGATTCCAGCGCGGTTAAGAAGCAGTCTGGCGACCTTGGCGAGTCGGGCCGAAAGCCGCGTTAGAACTGACGTGCATTCGACGGGTAATGAACTCCAGCAGTTGCAAACCGAGCTAGAGACCTGGTTTAACAACGGCATGACGCGAGCGAGCGGGGTTTATCGGCGTAATGTAAAGGGAGTAGGTCTGATGATTGGCTTGGCGATCGCCTTCACCATCAACGCCGATACCTTCTACATGTTTCAGCGCCTTAGCACCGACCCGGCCATTCGCAGCAGTATCGTTCAAGCTGCCGAACAAATAGAAGTGCGTGGGATTGAAACTCCAGAACAGCTAGCCGCAGACAGCGGTATCAGCGAGCTATCTGATGACCTGACGGCCCAAATAGCCGAAAACATGGAAGTTGATTTGCGTTCGGTGGGTACGGCGGTAGAGCGATCGCTGGCTCAATATCCACTGCCGATTGGCCGCAGCAAAGCGGTGATAGAGGCTCAGCAGGCGGCTGAACAAAACTGGCCGATTAAGTTTATTCCGCAGCGGCTGGTGGGCTGGTTGATTACGGCCCTGGCGCTGTCGATGGGGGCTAGCTTTTGGTTCGACTTGCTGCGTAAGGTGATGTCTGTGCGAGCCTCGGGCGATAAGCCGAAGGAATAAGCTCAGATAAGACAGGTCAGAGGCTCATCCTACGATAATTAGACTTTTCCGTTTAATCGGCTTCTAGCAACCAAACGATAAATACAGTTCCTGGGCCGCTCTGACTGCTCGCGCTGTCGCGGGTGCTGGGTAGCCAGGGGGTGCCCACCGCTGGACTGATTACCTCAATCGCGCCCTGCATTTCTTTGACTAGGGATTGGGCGATCGCTAATCCCAACCCTGTACCCGGCAGTTTGCCCTGCGCCTGCACCCCTCGGTAGTAGCGCTCGAACAACCGCGCTAAATCTGCGGCTGGAATGCCAGGGCCAGTGTCGGCGACCACAATGCCCTGATAGTGACCCTGCGATTCCAGGCGGCTAACGCCGGTTTGCACCCAGACTTGCGCCCCCGGTGGCGAGTACTTTATGGCGTTGTCTACCAGATTGCTAACGACTTCACTAAGGGCTTCTTCCTCACCCCAAACCCAGGGCGTGTTGTGCGAAACCTGCGCCTTTAGCCTCACGCCTTTCTCGATTGCGACGATGCTAGCGACCTCTAAAATAGGATCGACAATATGATTTAAAGATTGGCGGCTTAGCGTTAAGGCGTGCCCCAAGCTGTTGTCTAAATTGGCGTCTTCTAACGGAGCTATCTCTGACTGACTAGGATCTAATCGGCTAGCATCGGCCTTTGCCGCCGTTGAATAGAGGTCTCCCTGTGGCAACAATGGCTGTCCCGCAGATAGTACGGGTGTGGGAGCGGCTGAGACTAGGGCTGCATCCCCAATGGCAACGGCCTCGTCAAAGTGAGTGACCAGCTCTCGCAATCTAGAGGTTTCGCGAACGATGCCCGTGGCGACAGTTTGGTTGGGGTCTTCGGGGTCTAGCCGCTTTACCAGCAATTTACCAAAGGTATTGACTGCCGTGAGCGGGTTGCGAAACTGGTGCAGCAAATTGTGAAAAATTTCTGACTGACGACTTTGCAGTCCTTTTCGATGGGTAATGCGGCCCTGTAGCCACTGATTTCGCCGCTCTAGTACGCAGCCTGCGGCCAGTGAGTCGGCCATGGTCTTTATGTAGCTGCGCTCTTTGCGTTTCCAGGGGCGATCGCGCCGAATTGCCACCACCAGTCCAACAACTACATCGGTATAAACCAGCGGCACCACCAATTGCTCCTCTACCGGTTCCGTTTGCGCTGCCGTTTGATTTGCCGTTTGATTTGTTTGATTTGTAGGAGCCGACGGCTGCTCTGAGCCAGATTCTGCAATTTCAATGGGTGCTGGCAATCGTTCGGGCCACAGATCGCTCGGAGCGCCCCCGACAGTTCCGGGCAAAGCAAGCGGGGTGCGAGCGGTCGTTTCCCAGGGCGCGGACGAGAATTTTTCTATCCAGCTATCTACCGGTTCTGGGTAGCTAACGACGGGGACAAAGTGAGAGTCGTTGCCCGCAGCGGCTTCTGCAATATCGGCCATGTAGAGCGCAGCCGTAGACTCGGCCATTTGCTGCGTCATCAGTCGGAGCTGCGCATGGCACAAAGAAATAAATTCGGGACTGGCGATCGCACTCATGCGCGGCCTCTAAAACGAATACTCACCAAGCTAACGCTAAACCCGCCCACTAAAACAATCCATAAACCAAGATACAGCAAACAACCAGGCACGTCCTGCCTCCGATAGAACACCCGACAGCGAGAACAAGACGATTTTAGGGAAAACTGTTAAGTTTGTTACAAGATCCTGATTTTTGGCCTACCGGATCTATTCGACCGAGGCTCCCTATTAATCAGTGAAAATACTGGCAGTCGGTAATATCAGACCCAGGCGAGCCGCATTGATGAAATTCATATTCGCTTTAAAGCCAACTTGAAATTTTAAGTTATACCTGCTATATTTTGCAAGCAATGTTGAATGTAGCTGTTGTTACATTTGGCGTAAAGATACCGCTTAGAGCTACCTGGAGGTAGAAAATTGGCACGCAGACGCAAGCGTAAGAGCCGTCGTCGGTTAGAGGGTCGCCGCATTTTAGAAGCAGTCCCTCAGCACAGCATTGAGAGCGGAGAAGTAAAACCGGTCACTGCTGCGCGCAATTACATTCACGCTCAGGGCATTTGTCCGCCTGCGCTACTGTTAGTAAAGCGCAATGAGCACACGACTGATCGCTACTTTTGGGCTGAAAAGGGCTTGTTTGGCGCTCAGTACGTAGAAGAAAATCATTTCCTGTTTCCTAGCCTTCGTCTGTTGATGACAGAAGACGAGGAGGAAGAGCTTGCCATCTCTTAATTGAGTCTTAATCGAACAGGACTCTGCTAAAGAGATCCGCCTGAATGCTTGAGGCGTTTAGGCGGACTTCTCAGCCCTAAGATTCTTAGATTTGGAGATACTGAGTAAATTAGAGAGCTTGCTTTTTCGAAGGCAGGCTTTTTTTGTCTAATTTTTCTAAATCTTTGAGGGCTGGTTTACCACTGGGCTGTTCGCTCAAAATTCAATCGTCGTAAGCAGGCATTTGAGGAAGTTCTTCGGCGGCTTCTAGCTGGCGGCGGAGCTTTCCGGCTGCATTGATAAAAATCTGAGCCTCTGCGTCGTTAGAGGCCAGCCGACGGCATTCTTCCAGCGTTAACTGCTTTAGCAGATGCTGTAGAGCCTCTACTTCTACAATGGATAGCGTCGTATCTACTTTTACGCGCGTTGAGCTGCTAGAGGTTGCCAGGTTGTCCATATCTTCGCGAGTCTAATCTGCTACATTCTCTGATTCACTGTCCCACAAATAGGGCCAGAAGCGACAGCTCATTTACCGCCTAACGGCGACCCTTTTTTCTTAGCGACCTGAGAATCGGCCGTTCAACGCTATGACTCAACCCTTATATTCAATTAGCGTTGCGGGTTTTGCTTGCCAGTGGTTAATCCAGTACTTTGCTTAGCTGATTGCCTGTGGCACTTTCAAGAGGGTACAGAAAAAGGCATAGACCCAGGCTTTTTGAGCGCTTTCGCCTAGCTGCCATTGGTAGCGAAATATGTTGAACAACCGGAATAAATAGCATCCTGACCGACAGTACAATTGAGCAAAATACTGCCTACGGAGTGGCCCCCGACGAAATTGATAGCGATCGCTATCAAAAAGCGATCGCCGTCGCCCAGCTAGAAGATCGGGTTAGCCAAATGCCCGACGGCGTAAAAACCCTGGTTGGCGATCGCGTTTACAAACTCAGCAACGGTCGGCTCAAGCAATCGGCCACCTACCGCGAAGTGATTGCTGCCGCTATTCGGTGTAAATAGCTACACAAATATACCAAGAAGGCTAGGCCACTGACGGCGAGCGCATATACTACTACTGAGTCGCTAAAATCGTTTACCTTCCAGCAAGAACCGTCCTCTTGCTTTAGGGCGGAAACGCTTTGCAGGTGTCTTTTTCATTCCTTCATAAAAAGTGTTCTAGCGGGTAAATGCATATTGCTTGGCTTGGTAAAAAATCTCCTTTCTGCGGCAACGTTACCTATGGAAAGGAAATTACAAATGCATTGCTAGATCGCGGTCATCGGGTCACGTTTTTACACTTCGCTCCACCGGACGAAGCGACAGACGACATCTCTAGCTACGAAGAAGTTTCGCTACCGTTTATTTTTAAGTCTCAAATTTTGACCATTCCAGCGCTAGGGTCGGCCCGACGGCTGACCGAAGCGCTAGAAAAGCTGAAACCCGATTTGGTCCATGCGTCTTTAACCCTGACGCCGTTAGACTTTAAACTGCCAGAAATTTGTCAGAGCCTAAATATTCCGCTGGTAGCGACCTTTCATCCCGCCTTCGACAGCAAGCGGCGAAATCTCTCTTCGAGCACTCAGCATCTCACCTATCAGCTATACGCTCCCCGGCTGGCAAACTACGACAAGGTAATTGTTTTTTCACAAGTTCAGCGCAGTCTGCTGGTAAAGCTGGGCGTTCCTGCCGAGCGGGTCGCGGTGATTCCTAACGGGGTCGATATTTCTCGATATGCCCCTGGCCCTTCAAACATCAAACGACAGCTACAGGCTCGCCAGCTATACGTATACCAGGGCCGACTGGCCTTAGAGAAAAACGTAGAATCGCTGCTGCGCGGCTGGAAGCTGGCTGAAATGGGACCAGACAATAAGCTGGTGATTGTGGGCAGTGGCCCGCTAGAAGCCTCACTGAAAGCGTTTTATTCGGACGACAACATTGTTTGGCTAGGCTTTGTGGCCAACGAGGAGCGCCGAATTGAAATTTTGCGAGGTGCAGACTGCTTTGTTTTGCCGTCGCTAGTGGAAGGACTATCGCTGTCGTTACTAGAGGCAATGGCCTGTGGAGCGGCTTGCATGGCGACGGATGCGGGTGCTGATGGCGAAGTGCTAGATCAGGGTGCGGGCGTCATTTTGAACACGCAAAAGGTGTCGAGCCAGCTACAGACGCTGTTTCCACTTTTGAGAGAACATCCTGAAATTATGCAGTTGTTAGGCGAGAAGGCGCGATCGCGCGTTTTAGAACGCTATACGCTAAACCAAAACATCACCCGCTTAGAGCAGCTATATCAAACCATCGCAGCGCCAGCAAGAAGTAGCTATGTTTTACGCCTGAAGGGGTGACACAACAGCTACAGCGTAGCCATGACAGTCTCTATGGCTTTTAGCCCCCGCAAATGATACTCAATTTTGTTGCGGTCTAGCCTCAATAAATCCTGGATTTGTTGTTGACAACACTGCCAACAAGGCACCCAGCGATAAGCGGTTAGTCCGATATGAAAAGCACTGTGCCGCCTGTGAGTCCCGCCTTTGGTTTCGGGTCTTGCAATAGACCTCTTCAAAAATAAGTAAAGATGGCAAAATAAAGGTAATGGCGATCGCTAGTACATCTGATGGAAAAGCAGCTCTTTAATCGAATTTTACGTCTGCTCGAAGAGCGACCCCAGCAAGGCAAACGAATGGTGGGGCTAGGGGCGAAAGCGCTCTGGGAACTGTGGCAACGCATTGCCCTGTTAGATCAGGCCGCTCAGCAGCAGCAA
>QBMC01000006.1:0-57079 GCA_003242035.1 Nodosilinea foveolarum
GCTGCCAGTTTAGTCTAGACACACTTAAACGTATATTTAGAATGAAATAGCCCTGGTCACTTGCTAGATCGTCACAGGTCTAGCTGTTACCCGTCTATTCGTCACTAAAATCAGGAATAGTCTACGCTCTATGAAGTGTCAAGAATGATACTAATTGATGCCTGCGCAAGCCGGAGATTTACTAGCGAACCTCCTTCTACCGGTGTAGAATACGGGCTAATGAAGGCTTTTTGAAGCCAGTTCATAACCCCCGTAGCTATTAACATCGGGTCTCGCAGGCACAGTGAGTGAGGCTGTCTCTTCCGTCCGTTTTCTGTGCATTCTATATATTAAGCATTTTCGCTTGATCGAGTTTTGATGACCAGCAATACCGATTTAGTCAAGCAGTTAGACCCTAGCGCAATCGATGAGATCATGATGTACCTGGCCTTTAGCGCTATGTGTACGGGTGGGCATCGCCACGGAGCCTTTTTGGACGCAGCCGCAACGGCGGCAAAATGCGCTATTTATACGACCTATGTAGAGCAGAAGAACAATCTGCGGATGACAGGTCATTTACATCACATCGAACCCAAGCGGGTGAAGGTGATTGTTGAAGAGATGCAGGCGGCCCTGACCGAAGGCAAGCTGCTGAAGATGCTGGGTTCTCAGGAGCCAGGTTATTTGATTCAGCTACCGCACATTTGGATGCAGAAGCATCCCTGGACGCCGGGTGATTATCGAGTACCTAGCTCTGGCCTGACTTCTGAAGAAAAGCGTCAGGTGGAGGCTAAGCTGAAAGCGGCAGACCTGTCTGAGCCGTTGCCTAATGCCGAAATTTTAACGGGCGTTCAGTTTATGGAGCTAGTCGATCTGCTGCATACGCGATCGCAGTCCAATTTACCCAAAGATCGGCGCATGGTGCTAAGCGATGCGCTAGCAGAGCATATTCGCCGCCGCCTAATTTATGCGGGCACCGTAGCGCGAATTGATTCTCCCATCGGCGGCATTCCGTTTTATGCCCTTGCTCGGGCGTCGTACTCTCCGGTGGGTGAGGAAGAGCGAACGTTCACCATGATGGAAGATACGGCTCGCTACTTTCGCCTAATGCGCGAGTGGGCCGATTTTCAGTCGGGAACGCGGCGAATTCTAGAAGAGCTAAACATTCCCAGCGAGAACCGCGAGGCCGCTTTTGACGAGCTAGATCAAATCATCAGCAAGTGGGCGAACAAGTATCACAACGAGGGCGGTCAGCCCACGGTGGTGCAGATGGCGATGGGCGATAGTGATTCACCCCACTAGTCCAACAGAGCTAGCCGCGCAACAAATTAGTTCTCGGTAGGATAAACATACCCGCCGGGAATTTCGTTCGAAAAGAGCGTGTTCTATGCTGCTTGCCTGATCTCGTCTAGCTTGGCTTTTACTGCCTGAATGTCTTGCCACATTAACCACTTTGGCTTGCCCGGATCGCGGGAGGGGTTGCGCAGTAAGTACGCTGGGTGAAGGATGGGCATACATTGGCGACCTTCCCACTCAATCCAGGTGCCGCGAATTTTGGTAATGCCGCGTTTTTCGCTGGGCATGATTCCTTTAACGGCGGTGGCTCCCGTGAGGAGAATAATTTTAGGATCGACTAAGCGGATTTGCTCCAGAATATAGGGACGACAGGCGTTGACTTCGGCGGCTAGCGGATTGCGGTTACCAGGTGGACGACATTTGACGATGTTGCAAATGTAGGTGTCTTTTTCGCTGTCGAGGCGAACGGAGGTAAGGATTTTTTCGAGTAGCTGACCGGATCTGCCGACGAAGGGTAGGCCCTGTTCGTCCTCCTGCTGGCCAGGACCTTCACCGATAATCATAATGGGCGCAGTGCGGCTACCGCGACTGACAACAACATGGGTGCGCGTCTCGGCGAGTTCGCAGCGCTGGCAGCTTTTACAGTGTGCAGCTAGTGGGTCTAGCGATTCGTAGGTGCCGGAGGGAATGGGGACTTTGGCGCTAGTCGGAATTTTGGCGGGGTCGAAGTCTGCCGGGGGTGGGGTGGCCTCGACGCCTGCGGCACTAAAAAGGTCGATCTGGTCGGCCATGGGGCTTTGCGTATTGAAGGATAGAATTGACTTCTCTTCAGTTTAAGGGCAAAGCCGTCAGACGATGGGGGGATCTGCGTTGGCAGAGGGTGGGTTTACAGAAGCGAGCGTAAAGCCCACCTCTTTTAAGGGTGGGATATAAGCCGGTGAGTGATAGCGAACAATCTATGTTCATCAAGCTTCACAGCGATTTAATATCATTTTTGGTAGAATCGAGATATCGAGTACAGGCTGAAAACCGCTAGCAGATTAAGACTAATATCACCGGCTAGGAAGGAGTAATGCTCAGAGGGCAAGGAAAATCCTCTCTAAAAACCTAGTTTCCTCATCCGAAACGCAACCCAGACAAGTTCACGTTTTCAGTTCAAATTTGTACGGCGGGGCACGCCGAAACAAGCCTGCTTGCAGGTAAACGCTTTTGGAGAGATCGCCCTCTGGGATTTTGTAAATCAGGCTAGATACTCGCTCAATGAGTGGTGTTTCCGGTTTGAAGACTGCCAGCAATGGATGCAAAAGATTAAGGCTTCTCGCTGAACTAAGAATCCCATCGGCTTTAGCCGTGGGAGTGTCAATTCTAAAGGCATAATTGTTATCTGACAGCGGTTGGGTGCTGGCGATTCCATAATCGCCGCTCGGGTTATGGCTTTGCAGGACTGAGGATTGCCTGATAGCTGTGGGTGATTTGTTGGGCGATCGCCTGCCAACTGTAGTTTTCTATGGCGCACTGACGGGCATTTTTTCCTCGCTGCCGCCGTTCTTCCCCGTCGCTTAGCGCGGTTTTGAGCGCCGCCGTGAGTGCGGTTGTTTCTGTAGGGACGACCCAACCAGATTGGCTAGATTGAATGGCAGGCCAGATATGCACCTGGTCGGAGATGATGACCGGAATCTGCGCGGCCATGGCTTCGGCGACGGCAATACCGAAGTTCTCGTAGTAGGAAGGCAGAACAAAAACGTCGGCAGCGCTGAGAATTTGCGCCTTAAGTTCGCCCGAGACGAAGCCGTTTAGCGTGGCCTGATGCGCCCAAATGGAGGTAGCTATTTGTTCTCGAATGCTGGTTTCGTAAGCCCGATCTTGAGGATTCGCGCCGCAGAGCAGTAGGTGAAAGGGACATTGTTGTTGGTGTAACTTTTCGAGCGCGGGGAGCAGCAGATCGAAGCCTTTTTTGGGATCAATGCGTGACATGAACAACACAATCGAACGCTCGGACGGAATGTTGAACTGTCGCTGAATGGCGGCTTTAGCGGCTGTTCGCCCTGGCAGTGTCGGTGGCGCTACGCCTAGTGGAATAACGAGATCGGGTGCGTTGCTCCCAAATCGTTCTGAGACTTTGGCCTCTTGCTCGCTGGTGAAGTGAATGGCAGCCGCACCCGCTAGATTTGGCTTTTCTAGCAGCGCTGCATAAAGCTGTTTAGCTCTTTTTTTCTTTTGCAGGTCGGCAGGATCTAGCGTACCAAGCGGGCGCATGAGGTAGGGAAGCTGTTGCCAACGGCAAACGGTGGCGGCGGCGGTACTAATAGGCGAGAAGAGGGCATGAATGTGGGCAATATCGTAGTGCTGGGCGTTTTGCCAGAGCCAGCTCAGGAGGCCGAGCGAAAATTTGTAGCGACGAAAGGGCGAGCAGCGAAAGTAGATGATTTCGTAGCCGTCTTGAGGGACGGGTTGACTGAGGGGAACCGCCAGGGGGGATTCGTCAATATCGCCGTTGGCATCAGTGGTGAGAATGGTAACCTGGGCGATCTGCGCTTGCTGAGCGAGGGCTTCGCTGAGTCCTCTGACCATTTGGCTAGGGCCACCGTATACCAACGAAATGGATGGAACGATTTGGAGGACTTTTAGCGGCTTCATAAGATGTGTCTAGATAATAGATGGATCGCGAGGCCCGATGGCTCCGGTTTCTAGATCGATTGAGAGGGTGGTGCCTCCAGTGAGGACGGTGGCGCAATTTTCTAGCTGGTTGAGCGTTGGGGCGGCTGAAATCCACCAGCCTGTAGTTGCTTGCTTTGTGAGGTCGGCGGTGGAAAGGTTGAGGGTGGTTTGGATGGCTTTGACGCTGTGCTGAGCGATCGCCTGACCTTTGATATCAATCAGCGTAATTGCATGAGGGCTGGCCACATTAATAAACTCATCGAGCAGTAGCACATTGCCCTGAGTGCCGATGAGAACAAATTTGGGGCCGTACTGGTGAGGCAGTGCTTTTTCCCAGAGAACGGTGCTGCCTTGGAAGAGTTTGGCTTGGGTGAGCGGCGTTTTCCAATTGTCTTCGGTTGAAATGACGAGCCGATAAGTGCCGCTGGTGAAGGTTTGACGGATAGGGGGATGCGCTAGGCGATCGCCATTCGCGTTACTGTCAGCGGATTCTACCATGACAATAGTGCTGGGCTGGGCGACCACAGAAAGCGCTTGTGAGACCCTTTGCCTTTGAGTAAAGGAACTGACGAGCATGCTAATGACCGCGACGATAACGGGCAACCCAATTAACCAAAGAAATTTATTCATGACGCTGCTGTCGAGGATTTTTTGCGGGCCGCTATGAGTATGGCAAATAGCGACAGTGCTGCCCAAGTATTGGGTTCAGGAATAGACTGAGGAATCGCGGCAGCGCTTGTAATGGTTGCGCTTACCAAGGCAGCTTTTGAGGGCGCGATCATAGATGATAGGGTAGGGCTTATGAGCGATTGCAGCGCTTGATTCATGGCTAGTGAGGTCATAGCATCGCGTTGAAACGCTCGGCAATTTGTGCATTGGCAAGTCTCTCCAATGGCATCACTCTCCGATGCTATCTCTGTTCCGGACAGACCGGCACTGTTATGGGTTAAAAAGCCGCTGAGCTTAATTTTAGCAATTTGAGCGTCGCTTAGTTGGCTAACGCTACCAATATCCTCAATTGAGGTGGGAATGTTGCGATAACTGCCCTCGGTGAGTAGGTTATTAGCCTCGCCAGCGCCGAGCGATCCGTGGCGTAAGCCCAGATTATGGCCAATTTCGTGAGCTAGGGTGTCTGGGCGACCGGTGCCGTTAAACGTTCCAGATTCTTCACTAATCAGGACGCCATTGGCATCTATCCAGGCTAACCCAAACTGAGTGAAGCCCTCAGAAGCCTCAATTTCTTCAACAAACCAGACGTTGATGGGGCCGCTGGTGCGCGTGGAGTCTGGGTTTCGCCCAAATGCGCCTGCACCGCCCGTACGGGATAGTTCGTAGAATTCGTAGTCGCTAGAGCTACGGCTTGTGTTGTTGTCAATTTTCAAAAAGCGAGAGTTTCGAATTTGATTGATAGGAAGAAAAGAGACTTTGAGCTTAGCCTGGGCCAGAATTTTTCGGGTGATATCTTCGAACATATTGACGCTGGCGCAGTGGCTGCCGCTATCGTCGCAGACCTGAATCGGCTGAATGAAGAGTTCTCTGTCGGCTTCTCCAAAGTCAATTGTTTGACCGCCAGAGGGGACGACTTCTGAGCAGCCCATTAGCGAGATCGTAATGAGGGCGATCGCTGGAAAGGGTCTGCGGATAAATCTGCTTGCTATCTTTTTCACTATAGTTTTGGCGTTAACGAGAAATCGCTAAGCTGTATAGATCGAGCTGTTAGAACGAATCAAGAATATGGAGAGATATAAGACTATGAGGTTGAGTGGGTAGCTGCCTAAGATTCATCAACTTAGGGGGGCGAGGTCTAAGCATAGAAGCGTACAGAGGTTGCTCTTTAAGTCGCGCCTGGGTGCGTAAAATCCACGAGAGCAACTATTTAGTTAAAGCTATGAATGAAACTTACTTCTGCTAAAACAAGGTTTTGTAAAAGTTAAGTAGCTGACTTGCCAAAGCCGCATTCGTGTAGTTTGTCCTAACACAATGATGCCCTTTTTTTGCCAGTGTTCGCTGTTGTTCTGGATGATTTATCAAGGTAGCTATTTTCTCGGCCAAGCTAGCGGCATCGCCTTCTGGAAAGATCAGTCCGTTGTCCTTAATAACATGGGGGATTTCGCCTGAGTCGGAGCCAATGACGGGAACTTGGCAGGCCATGGCTTCGATAATGACGTGGCCAAACTGTTCTTTCCAACCGGTTGCCGATAGGGTTTTGAATGCGTAGGTGGTTTCGGAGGGGAGTACTAGCGTATCCATCAGGTTGATGTATTTTGGGACATCGGCATGAGGGACGCTTTCTATCCAAATAATGCGATCGCCCATACCTGTTGCTTGGGCCTGCGCTTCTAGCCTTGCCTTTAGCGGCCCTCTTCCTAACAGCAGCAATTTCCAGGGCCGCTGAAGTTTAGTCTCCTGCAATTTTTCGAGAGCTGCAAACAGCGTCAGAAGTCCTTTTTCTTCAACAAAACGGCCCACAAATCCAATCACAAAGTCTTCTGCTTGGATACCCTGTGCCGTCGCTAGTTCTGGCTGCTTTTCAGGATAAAACAGTGCCTCATCTACCCCTAGTTGCGGCATTACGCAGGTGGGGCCTTGGTAGCCGTGTGCTCGTAAAACATCAGCGCCGTCTTGATTGCCCACGACTAGGCCGTCGGTATGGCGGAGGTTGTAGTTTTCCAGTAAAGATAGTGGAAACTGCACCTGATACGGAAGATTCCACCAGGTAAAGAAGGCATTTTTAGCTTTCAATCTCAGCAGGCGATTGAGGGTAATTAGCTCGGCATATCCTAGTGACTTAGCGCCTTGTTCTACCTGAATAACGTCTGGATTGAATTCTCGTAGCAGCGAGATAATTTCTGCGCCAAAGCTAAGCAGTCCCTGATTGTTCTGACTGAAGTTAGAAATGGGAACAACGTTAAAGCGGCCTTCTTTTCTAGGTTGTGTAACAATCTTTTTGCTTTGAACGCCGCCTGGATTCCATCGCTTAGGCACCACGACCGTGACTTCTACGCTGGGATCTATTTGAGTGAGCGATCGCAACTTTTCGCAGTTGAGATCGACAATATAAGTATGGCTGACGGTCAGAATTTTCATCTTGATGCGCAAATAGAAGCAGTACGAGAAGACTGTTGTTTTTGGCCGCTTGATCGATCAAATGGCTGGCTGAAGCGGCGACCGTTGCGCTCTGTGGGTTTTAGCAAAGTAAAACTGGCCTTGAGAAAGCCAAAGCTGTAGAATCCAAAGCGAGAGATAATTTTGATCGGAGATCCGCTCTTATTGCAGGGAGGATGACCGAGAATATGGCAGTCGAATAGTCTGTCTGAAAACCTTAGAAGCTGGAGCGGCGTGAGGTTTTTGAGCGCCATGAGGAAATGGTTGTAGTAAAAAGTATTTTGGTAGGTGAGCGATCGCGTTCCAACATCGTGGCAACCACCGGTTTCTTCGCCTAAATGCACCAAATGAGCGGCTGGTTCGTACCAGATCATTAGGCCGGTTTTGCGAAAGCGCAGACAAAAATCGGATTCTTCGCGAACGGCGCTGCCTTCGAACCGTTCGTCGAAGCGCAGTCCGTGTTCTACAAAAACGCTGCGACGAAAAGACATGTTGCAGCCTCTGGCCGTGAGCACTTGTTGGGGCCGTGTGGTATGTACCAGATCGATGTGATACCAGGCAATGCCAGGGTCCATAGCCTCGGGTGGAAGCTGTTCAATGGGGGGAGAGGTGGATTCTGAGAGCTTCATGCGGTCGAATACTCGGCCAGCGATCGCGCCGACTTCTGGCCTATTTTCAAACCCGGCGGCATGAGCGGCTAAAAAGCCTGCGGGCAGCTCGACATCATCATCTAAAAAGAGCAAGATACTGCCGTTTGCTCGCTCTATGGCATAGTTGCGAGCCGCTGGAAGGTTGGCCCAGGGCACGGTGTACAGAGCGATCTTATTTTCTGAGGCGAGCTGTGTTAAAAACTGCTGCGTTTCTCGCTCGTGATTTTGGGTCTGATCGACCACGATCACTTCGTAGGCTGAGTAGGTTTGTTCGAGCAGGCTTTTAAGGGTGTCGCACAGGATGGCCTCGCGTCCGTAGGTGGGAATGATGACTGAAATGAGTGGCCCGGTAGCGTGAGCAGAAAATGTCATAGGAGAGACTTATTCGAAGGTGGCCTGCGGTTTGTGATGGCGGCGATCGCGCTTAGAGGTTGAAGGGGAGACTTCGATGCCCTGAGCCAGTAACGCTTTTTCGCGCTCCTGTCGCTCTAACTCAGGGATTTTGAGAATAATGCCCGCAGCAAGCCAGTAATAAACGCCGACCGGATCGACATCCAGCGGATAGTAGTACGGACAATAGCTGATAAAGCAGATATATACCCACATGGCAGCGGCATAGCTACGCAAGTTTTTGTCTTGGGTGCGCCGATACAACTTAAAGGTAACAACCGTAAGCGTGGTGTACAGCGCTAGCACTACCATTAGGCCAACGACGCCAATTTCGTGCATGACTTTGGCATGGTAGGTTTCAATGAGCGTGGTAGATCCGAAGGTACGAGCCGCATTGGTCGCCCTGCCGACGCCTTCGCCAAAGATACCCTCCTGCTCTGATATTGCTTGTGAAAACTGCTCTTCAATAAACTGTTGGGGTGGGGCGGCTTCCCACCGAGAAACAAAGCTGTCTATTCTGGCATCTACAACGTCTGGATTGCTAATAATGAGATAAGAGAGAACTAAGCCCAGGACAACAACAATCGGCAGAAAGCGCTTAAGATTTTTTATTTGACCCGTGAGGATAGTGAGTACCGCAATAAAAAAGGGAACCAGGGCTAGGGCGATGCGTTGGCCAGAGATAACGGCCATAATCATCAACACCACTAGCGAGATGCCGCCTACCGTTCGCCAAAGGAGCGATTTGTCACTAAAGGTAGAGCCGAAGCTGAAAAAGACGCCCGAAATCAGAAACCATCCCCATTGCCAGGGCGCAACGAACGTTCCGGGCAGGCGAATTTGACCCATAGAAGGCGCATACAGCAAAGAGCCGCCGACAAAGCAGCGAGATTCTAGCGAGGCTCGAAATAATTCTTCGCCCAAGCCGGTCGTACCCGAACATATTCCCGTTTTGAGCATGAAATACTGTACGAGTCCTAATGAGCAAGCTACGAGCACTAGCACTGCTTGAAGCCGCAGAATAAAGACGAGATCTTCTAGATTGCGAATCAGGTAATAGATGCAGGCAACCACTGGAATGTAGCCGAAAATAACCTTGGCTCCCCAGAGGGCCATAATCATCGGAAACCGTCCTTCCACCTGCATAATCTGGTCGGGCAGGTTAGTGACTAATATCGTAATGCTGACCACAATAATCAGCAAAATGAGCGGCGGCTTGATGGCTCTTGGCAGAATAATGGGTAGCCGATTTTTTCGGCAGAATTGATAGACGCCAATGAGCGCTGGAACATAGAAGATATCTTTAGCGATTTGCAGCAGCGGGTTTCCACCCAGTGCGTAAGTGACCGTACCTGCAAAGGGGATATAGATGATGAATGCGTATAGTGCGAGACGCTGATACTTAAAAGAGATAATTAAACAGGCCAGTGCGCCGCCAGCGGCAATGCCTACTTTAGGTTCGATAATGAGACCAATGAGTAGCCCGACAAAAGCGCAGCCTAGCGTGACTGAAGTTAGGTAAGAGATAGTTGCTTTGCGATGAACGGCAGCGGCTCGCTCTTGTAACAACTTTTGCCGGGGCGAGAGTGACTCTACTGCGGACTCATCTGCTTTAGCGCCGGTCTTGGCTCCTTTTTTTGATCCCTTACGCGACTTCGCGACCGATTTTGAAGCGGTTTTTTTCTTTGCCATTCTAAAGCCGCTAGACAAAGCAGTCGGCATAAGAGGATCAGACTCAACTTACCCAATATTGCCTGTGGATCTACGGGAAAAACGCGGCGCCGCCAGATTTACTGGGCTGAATCTTTTTCAAGTTAAGTCGCTAATTGTCAAGATCTTTATAGACCGATGGCTATCGGCCTAGCCGGTTGGGTATGCCTTCGCAGCCGCCGGGAATGGTGCTTCGGGTCTTGCTGCCGCCCCATTCGCAGCAGTAGCGGCGCTGAGTGTCGGAGAGGCGCTGAATGTTGCTTAGGTCGGCTCCTTCGATGACGGTGCCCGTAAACTCGCCGGTGTTGAAGTTGGGCGGATCTTGGCGGGTTCGAGGGGAGGCCGTTTCCAGGTTGCCGTAAAAAAGCTGTGCGCCCATGATGTCGGCGTTGGTGAGGTTGGCGTCGCAGAGGATGGCGCGGGCCAGGTTGGTGCGAACCAAATCGCAGTCTGTAAGGTCGGCGCGAATGAGGTTAGCGTCGCTCAGATCTAGCCAGCGCAGATCGGTGTTGACTAGGCTGCTGGCGGCGAGCATAACGCCTAAGTCGATGACGCGAGTGCCGCCGGGACGATCTTCGGCATAGCCGCCGAGTCCATCGAGAATAGGGCGGCCTAGTCTTTGGTCGCGGGCGAGCGGGGTGAGTAGCTTGGAGCGCGAAAGAAAGCGGAGGACTTTGGCTTTGCCACTTCCGTCTACGCTGCTGAGAATGGCGGCGGTGCGAGCTTCGGCAATAATGCGCTCTTGAGGCCAGTCTTCAAGCAAACCTTCGTCGTCTAGCACCAGTTCGGAGATGCCCTGAAAGTAGGAGTCGATGGTTTGCTGCTGGGTAATCAGGTTCTGCTGAACGGTGAGATCTCGCGAGATAACGTACTGTCTCCAGGCGACGTAGACGGCGATCACGGCGATAAAGATTTGGCCGATGGCTCCGAGAAAGTCGCCGAGGGCGCTAATAATGTCCCAGCGAAGGCCGCTGCCCCAACGGGCGATGGGTTTAGCGATGCCGCTGGTGTGAATGAGGCCGACGATGCCGAGCAGGAGTCCGGGGATGGCGACGAAGAGCGCTTTTTGCTGCTGGCTGAGATCGCCAATGGCTTCTTCTAGGGTGGGTGCGAGCAACCGTAGGGAGACGATGAAGGTGACGATAGATCCGGCGAGGGTGAGCCAGAGACTGCCTAAGGTGAAGCCGACGATGACGACGATAGACCCGGCGATCGCAATAACGCTAACCGGCGCTTGGGCGACTTTGATGGGGTTAATAACAGGCTGTCTTTTGTAACGTTCTTGCAGTCCGTTTTCAGCTTCGTCTGGGGTTTGAAGATGGTTTGCGGGGGTTGGAGATTGAGATGGCTGAGGATGGGTGCGATCGCTTAGCGTATTGGGTCGGTCGCTATCGTCGTTGGCGGAGGGATAGTCGGGATCGGGGTTGTAGTCTACGGTGAATGAATCGTTATAGCGAGAGGACGCGTTGCGCTGATTGGGAGTTTGGCCATTTTGATAGGGTTCGAAATTTTGATTGATACGCTGGGTAGAAAATGCATTTCCGTTGGGTAAGTAGGGCGGGACTCTACGGCGTTTGGCAGCGGCTTCTTCTGAGAGGCGATCGCTCGGCAGCTCATTCTCGAAGGCGTCGGTATTGGTAGACGAGTTGGGAGGGTTGGCCATGAGTCTCAAGTTGCGTAGAGGCTAGTTTACCGGGAAGTCGTAGCGATGCTTTTGGTTGCTAGGGTGACCAGATGAGCGTTAACGGAGTTCTTCGGCGGTGGGCCGCCATCCTCCACTAAACTGAAAGGACTCTCTCATATCCGCATTTTAGTGCCACAGATGGCTGCTGCGTAGGCAGACTCCGTCTGGTTGGTTCTGTCATTATGGTCATAGTTTTACTTTTACTTGCAGCGGTCGGTATTTTAGCCTGGGGCTATTCGCAAGCGAAGCCTTTGGGCGCGTCAGGTATTTTGGCCTGGTTACAAACGGTCGTGCTGATGGGGCCTTGGCTGTTGTTTTTTGGGCTGACGGCGGTGGGCGTTTATCTCAATTTGGCCGGAATACTGCTGTTAGTGGTGTCTTCGGCGGGTCTATATGTTTATCTCGGTCGGCGGCTTAGAGAGCTGAACAAGGAGACGCTTGCTGCTGGGCGAACGGCAAGCGGGGGCAAAGATCAGGGCGCTACGACTACCGCTTTCTCAGAGTCTGAGGCGGAGCGATCGCCTGAGCCGAATAAAACTGATGTGTCTGAGGTTGAGTCTGTTCAATCAGACCAGGATGCCCTAACGCTCAATCAAGCCGACCAGGCAGCGTCTACGTCAGAATCAGACGACAAGCAGCCGCCGATTCCGGCTAAAGATCTGGCCGTGATTGAAGGTATTTTCGGCATTGATACCTTTTTTAGAACGGAGACAGTGCCTTATCAGGAGGGCGCGATTTTTAACGGAAACCTGCGAGGGAAGCCGGATGAGACGGCGCGGGTGTTGAGTGAGAAGCTGGCTGAGAAATTGGGCGATCGCTATCTTTCGTTTTTGCTGAGCAACCCGGAAGGTCGGCCAGTGGTGGTGGTACTGCCGCAGGAAAATGGGCCTAAACCCACCACCGTAGGTCAGAAAGTGCTGGCAGTGGGATTAGGGCTAGCGACGCTGGGAACCTGCCTAGAGACGGCGGGAATTTTGCAGGGGTTTGACTTTTTTCAGTCGCCTGAGCGTTGGTCACAGACGCTGCCAGTGGGTTTGGGGATTGCGACGGTGCTGGGTGTGCACGAGTTGGGACATATTGGCGTGGCGAAGCGGCTAAATGTAAAGCTCAGCCCGCCGTTTTTTCTACCTGCTTGGCAGCTAGGATCTTTTGGCTCTTTGGTGCGGTTTGAGTCTATTTTGCCAAATCGCTCTGTGCTTTTTGACGTAGCTTTTGCGGGGCCAGCGGCGGGCGGAATTTTATCTTTTGCCCTGCTGTTTTTGGGTATGGTGCTTTCTCATCCGGGCAGTTTGTTTCAGCTACCTGCTGAGTATTTTCAGGGTTCAGTTCTAGTCGGTACGTTGGCGCGCACGGTGCTGGGCGATGCCTTGCAGAATGATTTGGTGGATGTGCATCCGCTGATGATCGTGGGTTGGATCGGGCTGATTATTACGGCGATTAATGTGATGCCTGCGGGTCAGCTAGACGGTGGGCGGATGGTGCAGGCTATTTACGGACGTAAGACGCTGGTGCGGGCAACCGCTGTGACGCTGGTGCTACTGGCGCTGGTGGGGCTATTTAACCCGATTGCGCTGTATTGGGCGGTGCTGATTGTGTTTTTGCAGCGGCAGCCGGAGCGGCCCTGTACGGATGATTTGACGGAGCCGGATGATGCGCGGGCTGGGTTGGTTTTGCTGGCGCTGTTTTTGATGCTGTTGGTGCTGCTGCCGCTGACGCCGAGTTTGGCGGCGCGGTTGGGAGTGGGGGGATAAAGAAATGATGAGTGATGGGTGATGGGTGATGGGTGATGGGTGATGGGGCTGTGCCGGTATGAGAAAGCTAGCCAGGGTTGCTGATGGTGCGGGTCTATTTGCGGTACGAATGAGATCTGGCAATCGTTACTGGTAGGGATGAGTTGTGAAAAGGTGGACGAAGGGTTTGAGGTTGGCTGGACTGGCTGGGGGCGTAGGGGCGATCGCGCTGGCTGGCTGTTTGAGTGCTTCGAGTGCGATCGCTCAAGTATTAGTGCCAGCGGATAGTGAATCGGCAACGTTGAGCGAGCAGGGAGTTCAGTTTGCCGGGACGACAGGGGGGGAGTATAGCCTGATCAGGCTGTCGGGGCGCGATCGCCGTAGACGGCTGTGTTTGGGCTATGGCAATGAGAAGCCGGATCACGTTTTGATTTTGGCTGAGGAGATGAATCGCTTGAGTGTGTCGGTGATGAGCAAGGGCGATACGACGCTACTCGTGGAGGGGCCTAGAGGGATTGACTGTAACGATAACTACCGGCGCACTAGTCGGGATGCGGCTGTAGAAGATGGCACCTGGCCAGCAGGGACTTATCGCATTTGGGTAGGCGCTTTCGAACGCGGCGTTCGCATTGATTACAAGCTGCTGGTGGCTGAACCTGGGAGCGATCGCTAGAAAGAGTATTCAGTGCTCGTGCCTGCTAAGTCTTGTTTATGCAATCTGTTTGCGTGAGTCTTTTGAATTAGAAAAATCTGTCGAAAGTTGGGTTAACCGAATAGACTTGGGAGGTTGGAGTCGAATTAAGCAAGCGTTAACATTATTTTGTCTGAGCTGCTTTAAACTACGGTTGTCTTGGTCTACTAAGATGATTGCTGGGACAATATTAGTGGCCTTGCTCTGTTCATCTTCTTCCTTAGGAGGAAACTTTCGCCGTGTTAAAAGCCCTCGTCAAAGACTTTCGCGTCATTTTTGAGCGAGATCCTGCTGCGCGTAACTGGCTGGAAGTGGTTTTCCTTTATCCCGGCTTTCAGGCGTTGGTGATTCACCGACTGGCTCACTGGCTGTGGCTGCTGGGTATTCCGTTTGTGCCTCGGCTCATGTCTCACATAGCTAGGGGGCTAACGGGGATAGAGATTCATCCGGGGGCGACGATTGGTTGCAGCGTTTTTATAGATCACGGTATGGGTGTGGTGATTGGCGAGACCGCGATCATCGGTGATTCGGCGCTAATTTATCAGGGAGTGACGCTGGGCGGGACAGGCAAGCAAAATGGCAAGCGCCATCCAACGCTGGGTTCGGGTGTGATTGTGGGCGCTGGGGCTAAGGTGCTGGGCAATATTCAGATTGGTAATAACGTCAGAATTGGGGCCGGGTCTGTGGTGCTGCGTGAGGTGCCTTCAGACTGTACGGTTGTGGGTGTGCCGGGGCGCGTAGTGTATCGTTCTGGTGAGCGGGTAGAGCCGCTGGAGCATGGCAGATTGCCGGACTCTGAGGCGATGGCGATTCGGGCGCTGGTGGATCGAATTGATGCGTTGGAGAATGAGGTAGAAGAACTGCGATCACCGATGGATGCAACGGCGGCTAAGGCGGCTGAGCTAGAGCGGCTGATGCTGGTCAGCTCAATGTCTAATGCAGATTGCAATGGCTCTGAGTGCTGCCTGATAGAAGATCGGGCCATTCAAGAGTTTTTAGATGGGGCTGGAATCTAAGCAAGTACCCAACCTTACGGGTTTACGCTGGTGGTTTGCCAGGTTTGGTTTACTTGGCGGTAGAGTTTGCGGGTTTGGGGATCGCCTCGTAGCGATAAGTAGTCAACGCTGTGGGGAGTCAGCAGCAGCAGGCAAAAGGTGTCTAAGGGGGTTTTTTCGTTGGGGGGTGGCGGGTTAAAGGCATCGGTGTTGTCTGACTCGTCATCGTCTTGATTCCTTGGAGCTTTAGGCTGTGGCCAAGCAAACTGGATGCGGGCATTGTCTGAGATACTTTGCCATAGCTGCTGTCGGGCTTGGCGAAGGTCGGAGTCGGTGGTGTCGGCGGTGATGAGCGTAAGCGCGCCCGCGAGCCTGAATTGTTCTCTGGTTTTGGTAAAGTACCAGCAGGCTTCGGCGTTGGGATTTTGATGAATTTGATCTGTTTTTTGGCTGCGGCGATCGCTAATCATCATCAGGTGATTGGTGTTGGCGAGGAAGCCGCGAAAGACGACGGTGCGGTTGGCGGGTGTGCGATCAGGTTTTACGGTGGCTAACTGAAAGTAGCGGGCGAAGGGCTGCGAGTGATTGCGGTGCAAGGCTCTAGAAAGGGCTGGTCGCCAGGGTGCTAGTGGTTCTAGATCGGTAAGCTGAGGGTATGGTGCTGGCGAATTTTGACGGGTCACGGGCATCTGTCTTTGAATGGACTGTGGCTATCATCCTACGAATTTGTCGCCTACGACGAGCGGTTCAGACGTTATCGCATGGGTCTATAAGTAGGAATTTTCTGCCTTGTGAAGGACTTATATCTGGGTATTTTGATATAAGTGAGAAGGCTTTGGCCTATTTCTGCTCTGTTTCGAACTTTTAAGCACTGCGCCTATGACCGTTTCAACATTTGTTTTCCTGGCGCTGGGGCTGGTCTTATTAGTGGCTGGCGCAGAGCTTTTAGTCAAAGGCGCGTCCAAATTAGCGGCTACGTTTGGCGTGTCGCCGTTGATTATTGGCCTGACGGTAGTGGCTTTTGGTACGAGCGCACCCGAGCTGGCGGTGAGCTTAAACGCGAGCTTTCAGGGTCAGGCCGATATTGCGCTGGGCAATGTGGTGGGTAGCAATATCTGCAACGTGCTGCTAATTCTGGGCGTTGCATCCTTAATTGCGCCGCTGAAGGTGGCTCAGCAATTGGTGCGATTGGATGTCCCGATTATGATTGGGGTGTCGGTGCTGCTGCTGTTGTTTGGGCTAGACGGGCAGATTGGCCGCTCGGACGGCGTGATTATGTTTGTGGGTGGTTTGGCCTATACAGCATTTTTGCTTTACCAGTCTCAGCAGGAAAAGGATCAAGATGTGCAGAATGAGTATGCGAAGTTTGGCGATCGCTCACTCTCAGCAACCGAGACGGCTATCAATGCCGGACTCTTTATTGTCGGTACAGCTATGCTCATTTCAGGCTCGCAGATGCTGGTGAAGAGTGCGGTGAGTATTGCCGAGTTCTTTGGGGCAAGTCCGCTGATTATTGGCTTGACGGTGATTGCGTTGGGAACGTCCTTGCCAGAGCTGGCAACGTCTGTAATGGCGAGCATTCGCGGCGAGCGCGATATTGCCGTAGGTAACGTAATTGGCAGCAACATTTTCAATATTTTGGTCGTGATGGGGCTAACGAGCGCTGTTTCTGAAACGGGCGTTGTGGTGACGGCTTCTGCGCGAGCATTTGATATTCCTGTGATGGTGGCGGTGGCGGTGATGTGCCTACCTATCTTTTTTACAGACAATGAAGTCTCTCGTTGTGAGGGCGTTTTGCTGTTGTGCTATTACGTGCTTTACATTGGCTATTTAGTGGCGAATGCGACGAACCCAGAGGCGGTGTGGGTAGGCTGGATTGGCCCGGTAATTGTGCCGCTAACGTTGCTGATGGTGGGTCTGTTGGGCTGGCGAACCTGGTCGGCTGTGAGACGACGGCGGGCTTTGAAGCCATAGGTTTTAGGGGTTTATTGTTGGGCTGATCTCAGAAAGTTTAGCTTGGAGGGCTGCGTTGAGCGATCGCGCCAAATACAACGGATCGACACCTAGTATCGTGCGCTGGTCACTAGCATAAAGGGCCGCTTGCGAATGCCACCAAACTGCGCCGAGTACAGCAGAGACCAAAGAGTTTGGATCGTTCTTCCATTCGCCTGATTGGGCTGCGATCGCCAGCAATCCGCTCATGAGTCCGGTGAGCACATCGCCGCTGCCACCTCTCGCGAGGGCCGAGGTGCTGTGGGGGTTAAACCAGAGCCTTTGAGGAGTAGCGATTCCCCTTTGGGGAGGCTGCGCCAACGCACTACGTGGCCCTTTTAACAGCACAATTGCGCTGCTAGCTCCAGCGGCTTCAAGAGCTATTTCTCCGGGGAGTCTGTCTGCTTTGCTCTCGACTTCTGGAAACAGTCTTTTGAATTCTCCTAAGTGAGGCGTTAGCACGGTGGGACTTTGGCGATCTTTAAGCTGTTGGATAGGATTGTTTTTGGCTAGCAGATTGAGTCCGTCGGCGTCTAGAAGTAGCGGGCAGTTTGCGTCTAGGACGGTTTGGAGTAGTTGAGGTGATGCTTGGGTGAGGCCGGGGCCGAGGGCGATCGCGTCATATTTCTCTAGATCTATATGTTCGGGTAGATGAGCGATCGCGCCAGATTCCGTCTCAAGGCAACCGATGAGTAGGGCCGTGGGTAGCTGAGGCAATAGTGATAGGTGAATAGATTCTGGCACGGCGAGAGTGAGCATCCCGACGCCACTGGCGATCGCGCCGAGTCCACAGAGTAGCGCTGCGCCTGCATATTGCTTGGAGCCAGCAATAAGGAGGAGGTGACCGGCTTTGTATTTGTGCGCGGTGGGCGAGCGGTGGAGAGGGAGATAAGCGATCGCCTGCGGGTCGGTCAATCTTTGAACAGCGGGCGGTTCTCCTAAAACAGCGGCGATGTCGGTGAGTGGAATATCAAAGTCAATCAGACTGCATTTACCTAAATAGGCCAGTGCGTTTTCTTGCATGAAGCCTCTTTTCCACAGTCCTAGACAAGCGGTGTGAGCAGCTTTAATCGCGGTGCCCATCACCTGTCCAGTGTCCGTGTGAATGCCAGAAGGCAAATCTATGCTGAAAATATCAGCAGTCTGTTGATTAATTTGTTCGATATCAGCAGCGAGTTCGGCGGTAATCGGCCGAGTCAGGCCAAAGCCAAACCAGCCGTCGATAATAGCTTCGCAGTCGGCGAGGTCTGCGGCTGCTTGAACAAACGGAATGCCTAAACCCTTGGCGTAGTTAGCATGTTGTGCTGTGAGGTCTTTGAGCTTAGGGAACGGCTGATAAATGCTGACGCTATACCCGGCGTGATGAAGTTCGCGAGCGACTACCAGTGCATCGCCTCCGTTATGTCCGGGGCCAGCGAGAACACCAATGTGACCTTTTGGCGGGCCGTAGTAGCGGATAAACCACTGCGTGATTCGCCCGGAGACTTTTTCCATCAGCGCGGCAACGGGCATACCTGCTTTAAAGAGACGACTTTCTATCTGCTGCATTTGTTCGGCAGTAACCAGAATAGATTCAATAGCGGGTCTAGGCTGTTGTTTTGGCATATTCTCAGACCGCTCCAACTCATTTTAAACGATACATGGGCGCGATCGCTCACCTACAACTGGCTCATCGTCTATAACGACGATCCGATCCTTGATAGAAATTGAGCCTTTCGATCCCAATTCGCTGGCCTAAGCCTCCAGTGTTTGGCGGGGTGGCGGCGACTTCGTAGATGTAGATGCCGTCGCGGGGATTGGTGGCGTTGAGGGCAACGGTGATTTGGCGACCGGGCGGAACGGGTGGATCGAAGGTGATGGTGACGGTTCTGTTGTCCCAGTCGTCGTTGGTGGAGATGTTGAGTTTTTGATTGCGATTCTCCGCAGGAGAGGCTACGCCAACGCTCCCCTCATAAGCATAGGTACGGCGAGTGCTAAACCGAGGATAGTCAGCGCCTTCTACTTGGAAAAAAGTGACGGTCTGTACCGGCTTCTCTGCTGCTGCTGGAATGTCGATGGTGAACTGATAGTCTGAGCGCTGGTACTGCCAGTTGTTTGGAACGCGAACATCCAGCACGTCGAGCGGATAGCTGAAGAGGGTGGGGCGATCCTCTAGTTCGATGGCGGCGATTTGTTGAGCAGGCAATACTTGAGCTGCGGCGGCTGAAATCGGGGCAGTGAGTAGGCCGATGGTCGCGAGGAGTAATATTTTGCGGGCTGGCGTTAAACTTCGCTGCATGTTTTCAGGTTTGATGTTTCTAGATTTGCTGTCTTTGGTTTGTAGCTCGAACGTCATGGGTGGGACGGCTACCTTGGCTATCCGGATGGGGACAGACCAGAGGCCCATCCTACAAGAGTTGAACGCTTTCTTTTTGAGCGGCTAGGCGATGGAAATTTCGTCTGAGAGGTAAACCTCTTGAATGAGATGGAAGAGTTTAACCCCTTCTTTAAACTCTCTTTGAAAGGTCTTTCGACCCGAAATTAAGCCACATCCACCCGCACGTTTGTTGATGACCGCCGTACGGATAGCCTGGGCAAAATCGTCTTTCCCGGACGAGCCGCCAGAGTTGATTAACCCTGCGCGTCCGGCATAGCAGTTCAATACCTGATAGCGCGTTAGGTCGATAGGGTGCTCGCTAGTCAGCTTCGAATACACCAAATCGTCTGTTCTGCCGTAAGATTTGCCGATGGCGTCAGAGACTGCCTTGTAGCCGCCGTTGTTCTCTGGCAACTTTTGCTTAATAATGTCTGCTTCAATGGTGACGCCGATGTGGTTGGCCTGCCCGGTGAGGTCTGCGGCCAGGTGATAGTCTTTGTCTTGCTTGAAAACATCGTTGCGCAAATAGCACCAAAGAATAGTTGCCATGCCTAGCTCGTGGGCGCGGGCAAAGGCTTTGCTGACTTCCTGAATTTGTCGGGTGGATTCGGGCGAGCCGAAGTAAATAGTTGCACCCACGGCGACCGCGCCCAGGTTCCATGCCTGCTCGACCGAGGCAAACATAATTTGGTCGTATTCTTTGGGGTAGCTCAGCAGCTCGTTGTGGTTGAGCTTAACGATGAACGGAATTCTGTGGGCATATTTGCGAGACATCATGCCGAGTACTCCTAGCGTGGTGGCAATGGCGTTGCAGCCACCAGACAGGGCTAGCTTGATGATGTTTTCGGGGTCGAAGTAAATGGGGTTGGGGGCGAAAGAGGCGGCGGCTGAATGTTCTATGCCCTGGTCTACTGGCAGAATGGAGAGGTAGCCGGTATTAGCTAAATGGCCGTGACTGTAAAGCTGTTGGAGGCTGCGCAGGACTTGGGGAGATCGGTCGCTCTGTGAGAAGATTCGATTGACCCAGTCTGGCCCTGGCAGATGGATCTGATCCTGGCTGACTTTGGCCTGATAGCTCAGCAGGCTGTCGGCTTCATCGCCTAACCAGTCAGTAATGGATTTACTCGAATTCGGTTTTGATACAGTTGCAACCACGCTTACTACCTCAGAGAATTCTCGACCTGCCTGTGCCAGGATCTGTTACAGCGTAGCGCGACAGTTTGGGAAGATCTTTCCCCCTAAGGAAGGTTTAGATGAATCATTTTACGCAGCAAAGTTGCATAGAGGTGTTTGTGGCGATCGCCAGCCAACAAGTCGCTCAACAAGTCGCCTTCTACAGCCAGTTTTTGTCAACTGCTCCAAAGCCGAATACCGCTACTTATGCGGAATTTCGATTATCAGGCTTGCGACTCGCTATCTTCGCCCCGACCGAACAGAACGCGGCTGAGTTTTCAGCGCCTTCTAGCGGGCCGATGAGTTTGTGTCTGGAAGTGGAGGATTTGACAGGGGCGATCGCTCATCTCAAAAGCATCGGCCACGCCCCACCGGGTGAAATTATGCACACTTCCCACGGCCAGGAAATCTACGCTTACGACCCAGACGGCAATCGCCTCATTTTGCATCAGTCGCCGCGTTAGCTTTTTTTTGCTGCACGACGGCTTGCCGAAAGCCCAGCACCACCAAAATATTAGAGAAGGTAAGAAAGAACTCGGCGCTACCATGCAGCCAGTCCACGTTGGCTAACTCGGTGCCGTAAGCTTGCTGAGCGTAAATACCCGCTGGAATCGTCACCGCTACAAATACTAGCAGCACGTAAAATCCAATCAAGGACAGCCGAGGCGTTTGCTGACTCTTGGTTAAAAACCACAAAAAGCCTAGATAGGGAAATAGCGATAGCGCAAATAAAGACTCTTTATTCATCTTAATTTCCTGAGAGACCCCCGCTTTCAGCGGTGGGAGGGATAAGGGCTGGTTGAGTGGGGCTAGATGCCCCCGAAGCCAGCAGCCCGGTACTTCGTTGAATGAGTTGCACCTTAGAAGCAGTAAATTGTCCTAACCGTTTCCAGTTAATGTCGCTAACCGATACTTGCTTAGCCGTGTCCCCGCTGATCCAGCCGACATACTTACGTCCAGCCATCTCAGCCGAAACGAGATCGCCTTTTCTCAAGCCGTGTCTTGTAACCGTGCCACCGTAGGCGCGGCGCTTACCACCTTTAGCAGGCTGAAAGAGATGCAGTTGACGGCGGCTGGTCGGCGGTCGGCGGATTACCTTAAACAAGGCATCGGTGAGTTGCACCGCCCCTTGCCAGACTGCGCCGTCCTCCCCTGCTCGGTGATATTGCTCGTAGCTAGTGAACTCAGAGCAAGCCAGCGCCACACCGTCTACAGCATGAGCCGCAGGCGTTTGTGCTTTCTTGTTCTTCGTCTTTTCTAGCTGTAGGTGAGTCCGCATGTTGGCCGTCTCCCAGCCGAATCGGGTGACGACAGGCGCGAGCTTAGCTAACCAAGTCAGCATGACGCGCTGACCCACCATCACGGGACTAAATCCGCCGTTGCCCCGTGCTTTGACGTATTCGTACACAATCTTAGTGATTGGCAAGATACGGCAAAGCTCAGAGACAATGCGCAGCTCTAGTTGACGGTTGGCCTTAATCGACGGCGGCACCTTACGGCCCACCCGATTATCAAAGCGCTTTTCACGGTGATTGCGCTGCGCAAACGGTACATCGCGGTTAATCCTTCGACCGCGACGAGTGCGGCGCATCATAGCCCGCTGCTCCATCCGCTTTTTAACCGTCTCGAACGGCAGAATCAGATGAGCCATAAACAACGTCGCCTTGGCTGACTGCACCCCAACGCCGCTATAAAGCTTGCCAGGGTCAACGCCAACGACAACGGCTTGAGTCTCAGTGCCTGAAGACGATGCAACTAGCTGTACATAGAAGACGCCCGTATCAGACCAACGCTTGACGGCTTTGCCTTGCTCTAGCCACTTCCTCGCCCTAGCAGGCTTAGTGGGCATGAGTGGCGTACCGTCTCCATCAACAACAGGAATTCGCATAGAGATAATCTCGCAAAGGGTTTAAGTCCCCTCGGACAACTAGATCAGCATGTCTCGCCTTGACGCGACGCCTATGACTTCTAGGCTTAGAGTGGTTCGAGCTGGGGAAGCACCCGAACGTCCGTAACAGATCTAGTCTCAATGTCCTAGTCAACTGTTTAACTTAGGGATGATCCCCCCAAGCCCGCGCTTTCAGCGCTGGGTGGTTGACGAATTGACTTCTTTAGGTAAGCGGTCTGCCTGGGCGGTTAGACCGGTTTGCTTAGACTGTCGCCAAATCCACCAGGCGGCTAAGCAAACGGTGCAGTTGCCAACAACCGTTGTGGCGGCTTGTACGATTACTAGCCAGCTTAGAGCTGTGGAATTATCGAAAAAGTGCCAGGTACAGGCACACATGGCGCTGACTAACGCCGGTAGCATCCCAAAAGAGAGCCAGCGCCAAGCCGTGTAGCCGCTGACTTCGGCATATTGCCAGATGAACCAGATGGCGGCGATCCATTCCAGTACGCTAGAGACATGAACCATCCAGGTCGGAATTGAGAGGGCGTGCATAGGCCGGTGGTCACTTACGGTGATTTACGTTTCTTTTGTATTCTAGAGATCGATCAAAAGCCGCTGACAAAAACGGTTCAAAAATTAGGTAAACGTGATGAAGGCGGTGCTGTGTGGCTACTACGGAATGGGAAACGGCGGCGATGAGGCTTTGCTGGCTGCGCTGTTGCAAATGCTGCCAGCCTCGGTAGAGCCAATTGTGCTGTCGGGAGATCCGGCGCAAACCCGCAGCCGATATCAGGTGGAAGCGGTTCCGCGTAAGTCTTTGGGGGCGGTTTTATCAGCGCTTCGGCAAGCAGATGCTTTTATCTGGGGCGGCGGTAGTCTGATGCAAGATGCTAGCAGCCTACTGAACCCGGTTTACTATGGCGGTTTGATGCTGCTAGCTCAAATGATGGGTCTCAAAACCGTTGCTTGGGCGCAGGGGATTGGCCCTTTGAATCAGTCGTTTAGTCGCTGGTTGATGCGTCGGGCGTTGGCGGGCTGTCGGGCGATTAGTGTGCGCGATCGCGATTCAGCAGCCCTCTTACAACAGTGGAACTGCAAGTATCTACTCGCGCCCGATCCGGTTTGGGGGTTGGATAGAGAGCCGGTGAAAGGACTTTGGGATTTACCGGCTCCTCGCGTTGCGGTAGCGCTGCGTCCGCATCGGTATCTGACGGAATCGCGGCTAGCGGTGTTGGCGACGGCGTTGGATAGTTTTCAGAAGGCGACGGGGGCTTGTTTGGTGCTGGTGCCGTTTCAGCCGATTAGAGATGAGGCGATCGCGCAATTCATTGCCAGCAAACTTTCTGGCTCGCACCATATCTATTCACTGGTGCAGCCGCAACAGATCAAGGGACTTTTTCGCGGGGTCGAAATGACGATTGGGATGCGGTTTCACTCGCTGATTATGTCGGCGGCTGAAGGCTGTCGAAGCTTTGCGATTAGCTATGACCCTAAGGTGGATGCGCTGGCAAACGACCTTTCCTTACCTGGCTACGATCTTTCTCCTCAGCCTGCTGTTTTGCCGCCTTTACCCGACGATCCAAACGCGATTTGTAAAGCTTGGCTAGATTGCTATGTCAATGGAGAGGCACAGACGCCCGACCAAATCCAATCTCAGGTAGATCGTGCCTTTATGCATAAAGACTTGTTAGCAGATGCGTTGTATCCTTGAAGTCGCTCCTTGAAAGACCCGGCTATGGGTACAAAATTAAGATAACTCAGTGGTTCTTAATGACAAGTTGTAATTAAATGTCCGGATGTTTTGTGCGTGTTAAAGTAGGGACATCAGGGATTCTACGGAAATTATTCTTAAATAGCGCTGTTTGTAGCGTAAACCTACTGCTATTTAAATTTCTGTGCTACTACTTTAGGGAGCCAACTCATCAAGACTCCTAAATTTGGGCGATCCCCATTTTTTAGTGCTTACTCGGAACGTCTGTTTAGCGATTGCCCAAACTTGATCAACCAGACTAAGCCTCACAGATCCATTTTCTAGAGAACATCGTCTGCACTCTATTGATATGAGCGAAAATCCGTCCTTACCTCCTTCATCCGACTCTCCGCTGGTAGATTCCACCGATAATACAAATAGCGCTCAGGAAACCAGCCAGTCTGACGCGAACCGCTTGATAGACTCTGGCCCGAATGATTGGGAAGTCGCGGCCATTCCGGGGACTGTAAGTAACGTTCAGCCTTCGGCGAATAGCGAGGCGGTTTTGAGTGAGCCGCCAGCATCGGGGCGCGAAGGGGAGCTGTTAGTTCTGCTCCACGATCTCAATCAGTGCAATGACGTTTTGCTCTCTCGGGTGATGCAGTTGGAATGGGCGCTAGAGAAGTCTCAGACGGCTCTTGAAAATGAAGTGGCTAATGCGCAGGCGATCGCTAGAGAAATGGCGCAGCAAGTGTCTGTAGAGCAGGCGGCGGCGCAGCAAATTTCTTATAACACCCAGCAGCAAATCGCTAAGTTGGTGAGTAAGCTAGACAATAATGAGCAAGCGCTGAGTCGCCAACTGTTGATTAACGAGAATCTGCAAACGGAAGTTAGCAACTGTCAAGAGCGCATCTCTCAGCTAGAACGAGAATGCACGATTGGGGCGCAGCAGCATTTAGAAGAAGTGCAGGCGCGGGCAAAGGCGGAGTCGGCTAGTAAGGATTTGCGATCGCGTCTTCAACGTCAGCAGCGCTATACGATGCAGTTCAAAGCGGCGCTAGAAAAATCTTTGACGGTGACGGCTAGATCTAGTGAGGCGGCGATCGCTCAGCCAATTGCCTTCAAGGACGCTACTACGGGGGTGATGCCTAAAGCTCAGCGGATTATGCCCTGGGTGTCTGATAATTCATCTCCGTTTGCCGGGATTGATCCTCATTTAGAGTCATTGATTCGAGGCGTGAGCAAGTCGGGGGCTGAGGCTGAAGAAGTGGGTGCGCTCGTCCAGAGAGAATCGGCGGTAGAGCGCGTAACCAACACAGAAGCTGACTCTAAGCTCTGGCAAGACATAGAGAGAGTAATGAACCACACTGAGCGTGGCAGTGACGCAGATGTGATGAAGCAGACTACAGATATCGCTTCAGATTACCGATTAGACGATCTCATGGATGATACGCCTGTCATTATTCGCGAGCAGTCAGCAGAAATCGCAGCGTTAGAAGTGCCTGCTCAGTCTGATAGCAAGGAAGCGAATATAGTCAGTGTGACTCAGAAAAACGCCTCAGAAGAGGACGATTTAATTCGTCAAATTGAAAGCTCTTTTACGGCGGCAAATCGCTATGCGCCAGAGGAAATAGTGGGTTTTACGGAACCTTCTCCCTGGGGAAAGCCGCTGCCAGAAAAACAGTCAGAAAAGCAGTTGAATAAGGAACTGAATAAGGAGCTGGAGAGACTAGCCAATAACGCTAAAGCTCAGCAGGTGAGTAGGAGTGCAGAAGATAGCTACTTGCCTACAGTCGGTAGCGAGGTAGATCCTGCCGTTGAGCCTTCGATGCAGCCGGTGCGATCACAAACCCAACCGGGTTCGCTCTCTAACATCAAGCTACCGACTTTTCGCAATGCCAAGGTCGCTAGCTTCAGACGTTAATCCGGAGGGGGACAGGCTAGAGGCCCATCCTACAAGACCTCGTCCGTTTCCTTTCTCTTAATCGAGTGGATAGATTGCGCCTGCTCTACAGTCTCTAAGCCATAGCTGTACGGCTTTACCGACGCTGCCCTCGCTGTTTTCCCTGGGGGGGAGGGCGGTTCTGGTGGTTTGCGCGGCGTCAATCTCAGAAAACATGAAGGCTAGTCGCCAGCCGTCTGTTGCCTGGGTTAGAAATAGCCAGTGATATTCTTGTACCCGGCGATCGCGCAGTCCGGCATATTGCCTAGAGAGCGTGGTGAAAAATACCTGAGTGAGCGGGCCACCGGCTGCGGATTCGGTGGTGAGCGTATAGTCGTCTAAGTCAAGCGGTTCAAACTCTGCTCGCCCAGCGATTAGCACGTACGAAGGTCGGTAGGCAGCTCTGCCCTCTACATCGTTATTGGGTAAGGCGGCTACCGTTCGCTGCAGCACTCTGTTGGTGTAACCCGGCAAGTCTCGAATGAGAAGTGCGGTGAGAGATTCTACGTCTTCAGGGCAAGTTGCCGCAGGACGCAAGGGCGCATAGGGGCGCTGTATCGGATTTTCTGCTTCGACTTCCTCTATGTTCGGGCTTTCTGTTTCTAGGACTTCTAGTTCTAGTTCTGGGCGGTTGATAGCGGCGTGAATCGGCTGGGGCCAGATAGACCAAGCGAGTAGCGCGATCGCTCCACTCCAAACCCTCACGCCGCAATCTCCTGACAAATTCGCTCAAAGGCGGCTGCCGGATTGTCTGCCTGCGTGATCGGCCTGCCAATAACCAGGTAATTCGCCCCCGATGCCATTGCCTGCTTCGGCGTCAGCGATCGCTGCTGATCGCCCGCTTGCGCCCAGGTCGGTCGAATGCCTGGACAGACCAATACAAAATCATCACCGCAATCTTGTCTAAGCTGTTCGGCTTCTTGTGGAGAGCAGACCGCCCCAGTTAGTCCACTGGCGGCGGCTAGCTGTGCCATCCGCTGAGCATAGTCTGCTACGGATGTAGAAACCTGTAGTTCGTGGGAGAGCGCTTCACTGCTAATGCTGGTTAGCAGGGTGACCGCAATGATTTGTGGCGCTGCTTGCCCTGCGGCTTGTGCGCCTGCTTCAGCGGCTGCTTGGGTTGCGATGAGGGCGGCTTTTCCGGCGGCAGCATGGACGGTTAGCAAGTTTACGCCATAGCGTCCGGCGGCTCTAGCTGCGCCTGCCATGGTGTTAGGAATGTCGTGTAGCTTCAGGTCTAGAAATATCTTTTTGTTTCTGGACTTGAGGGCGTTTATGATGGCTGGCCCACTGCTGACAAATAGCTCTAGCCCGACTTTCCAGAAGGTGACTTGGGGAATGGATGTGATGAGGGCGATCGCCGCCTCTGCCGTCGGCACGTCCAAAGGCACAATAATTCGCTCAGCAATCTGTTCTAACGTCTGTTCGGCCATACCTGTTCCAAGTTATGTACTTCTCATTGCGTATCCGGCTCGTCAGTGGTTTAGACAGCTATTTAGACAGTCGCACAAACTTCTTTTTACCAATCTGAAGCACTTTACCAACTAGCTCATCCGCCGACTCAAAGGTCTGAGTCGGATCGATCATTTTTTCGCCATCTAGTTTCACTGCGCCCCCTTTGATATGACGTCTGGCTTCGCTACTGCTTTCACATAGTGGAGTCGCCCCCAGAAGATAAAACAATTTAGCGGGAAAACCCACCTCAGCGAGTGAAAACTCAGCGACGGCTTCAGCGGCTTGAGCTTGCCCAGCCATCAGCGTCAGGGCGTCTTGCTGCGCTTGGTCTGCGGCCTGCTCTCCGTGAAACTGGCTGGTCACTAGCTTAGCCAGCAGCTTTTGCTGATCGCGAGGGTTCTCTGGGAGTTGGTCTAGAGGCTGCTTGGTGAGATGAGTAAAGTAGTCGCGGATGACGGCATCGGGCGTTTTCTCCAGCTTGGAGTACATCGAAAGCGGATCTTCCTGTAGGCCCACGTAGTTGCCCAAAGATTTCGACATTTTTTGGACGCCGTCCGTTCCTAAAAGTAAGGGCAACAGCATCCCGAACTGGGGAGAAATGCCGAAGTGTCGCTGCAAGTCTCGCCCGACGGCAACGTTGAACTTTTGATCGGTGCCGCCTAGCTCTACGTCGGATTGGAGCGCTACAGAGTCGTAGCCTTGCAGCAGCGGATAGAGGAATTCGTGCATGTAAACGGGCGTTCCCTGTTCGTACCGATTGGCAAAGCCTTCTTTTGCGAGCATTTGGCCTAGCGTCATGGTGCTGAGTAGCGCTAGCATTTTGCTTAGGTCAATGCCTGAGAGCCATTCAGAGTTATATCGAATCTCTAGTCGGCCTGGGGTCTCAAAGTCTAGGATGGGCCGGACTTGCTCTATATAAGTCTCGGCATTGGCTTTTACCTCTGCTTCGCTAAGCTGCTTGCGGACTTCGGCTCTGTCTGTGGGGTCGCCAATGCGAGCGGTAAAATCGCCGATCAGCAAAATGGCGGTGTGGCCTGCGTCTTGAAAGTCCCTTAGTTTGCGGACTAGAGTGCTGTGCCCCAAATGAATCTCTGATCCGGTGGGGTCGATGCCTAGCTTTACTCTAAGCGGCTGGCCGTTTTGCAGCCGGACGACGAGATTTTCGTTGCCATCTTTAGAGGTTGGCTGATGGGGAAAAACGTCGCTGACGCCCCGATAGATGCTGGTGATTTCGTCGGAAACGCCATCAGGGAGAGCGAAATCGGAGTTTGAGTTAGGGCTAGCAGTCATGGAGGTAAAGGGACAATAGCGTTATGGTTTTGTCAGTGTAGCGTCAATTGATTGACCCCTATTTTTGATCCACATTTTGAGTCATATTTTTGACGAAGCTCAAAATAAAAACTGGACATCCGCCAGATATCCTCTATATTGACGGGATAACTCGGCCAAAAACTGACTTTGGGCTAGACTCAACCTGGTAGAGAAGATATACACTAGCCAGCATTCCTTATCCCAAACTGTTAATTCTCTACGTCGATTTGGTCACACTCGTTCGTATCAACTTTCCTTAATTTGTATAGATGCCTATGCAGTGGAGAGTTTGCCGTCTGGTTCGATCTTTTTTAACTTTCCCTTTTTAACTTCCCCTTAAGCTAGGAACGCCTGCCTGCCTGTGTCTTCTAATACCTACCGCAAAGTTCAGCGCCGCCGTAGACTTAATGCACCCAGGCGATCGCCCGAAATCCTTCGCTACATCCAAGAAGTCGGCCAAATCGGAGCCACGACGCTGCTGACCGTGACGATGCTGGGTAGCTCTGTGGTGGCCGGTGGACTGGTTGGCCTAGCTGTCAGCTTTCGGAACCTGCCGGATGTTCGCGTTTTGCGTAACTACATCCCTTCAGAGACTAGCTACGTCTACGACATCAAAGGCACTTTGCTAGACAGCGTCCATGAGGAAGCTAACCGCGAAGTTGTAGATTTTGAAGAAATTAATCCCAACCTAAAACGGGCCGTCTTAGCGATTGAAGATAGCTACTACTACACCCACAACGGCATTAACCCCAACGGGATTGGTCGCGCCTTTTTAGCCAACTTCAGCGCGGGTGAAACAGTGCAAGGTGGCTCGACGGTCACCATGCAGCTAGTGAAAAACCTCTTTCTCTCTCCAGAGCGCACTGTTAGCCGAAAGCTGGTAGAGGTGGTGCTCGCCATGCGCATTGAGCAAATCTTCGAGAAAGACGAAATTCTGGAGATGTACCTCAATCAGGTTTATTGGGGACACAATACCTATGGCGTTCAGACGGCGGCCCAAAGCTATTTTAATAAGTCGGCTAAAGATTTAACTTTAGCTGAATCGGCGATGATGGCCGGTCTCATTCAGGCCCCCGAAGGGTTTAGTCCTTTTATCAACTACGAAACGGCTAAAGGGAGACAAGCTCTAGTGCTCAATCGGATGCGCCAGCTCGACTGGATTACTCCTGAAGAGCTAGAACAAGCCAAAGCTCAGCCTATTCGCTTAGGCGAAATTACTTCTTTTCGCTCTAGCCGAGCGCCCTACGTAACCGACGCTGTGATGAGCGAGCTAACGGATCAATTTGGTAAAGAAGCGATGGCTAAAGGCGGTATGCGCATTCAGACCACAGTCGATCTGAATATGCAAAAAATCGCTGAAGATACGGTTAGTGATAGCTATTATCGGTTTTTTGGCGGCGGCGCATATGCCGATCAAATTGCCTTAGTCGCGGTCGATCCGCGCACACACTTCGTAAAAGCAATCGTGGGCGGTGTAGATTATAAGACCAGTCAACTCAACCGCGCTGTGCAGTCGCGGCGTCAGCCAGGTTCCGCGTTCAAGCCTTTCGTTTACTACGCGGCATTCGCCTCTGGCCAATACACGCCTAATAGCATCATCAACGATGCTCCTGTGACCTATCCAGACGGCTATAACTACTATACGCCTGGAAACTACGACAAGTCTTTTATGGGCGATATTACGCTGCGAAAAGCGCTAGAAACTTCTCGCAATATTCCGGCTGTTAAACTAGGTCAGGCCGTCGGTATTAACCGAATTGTAGAGATTGCGCGAACAATTGGGATTAAGAGTCCGATAGATCCGGTAATTTCGCTACCGCTAGGTTCAGGAGCGCTGACGCCTCTAGAGCTAGCTAG
This sequence comes from Nodosilinea foveolarum, assembly GCA_003242035.1. Classification (GTDB taxonomy): domain Bacteria; phylum Cyanobacteriota; class Cyanobacteriia; order Phormidesmidales; family Phormidesmidaceae; genus Phormidesmis; species Phormidesmis foveolarum. The sequence goes on from QBMC01000006.1 coordinate 30,553, forward strand.
TGCCTATGCAACCTTTGCTAACTATGGCTGGTATTCAGATCCTACGCTAATTATGCAGGTGAGCGATAGCAACGGTAACGTTATTCTAAATAATACGCCTAAGCCTCAGCTAGTGCTAGATCCGTGGGCTAGTGCCGCACTGACTGACGTTCTTCAGGGCGTTATTACGCAAGGTACAGCCACTAACGCCGCTATTGGTCGTCCGGCTGCGGGTAAAACAGGAACCACTGACGATCAAGTAGATGTTTGGTTTGTGGGCTACGTTCCTCAGCTAGCGACTGCGGTATGGGTCGGTAATGACAACAACGATCCTTTGGGCCAAGGCGCAACGGGCGGCGGATATGCGGCTCCCATTTGGCAAAGCTTTATGGTTCAGGCGCTGCGCGATGAGCCAGTAGAGAATTTCCGTTCGCCGGGTGAGTTTATCCGTCCGTGATTTCGGCTACGCTTAGCTACCAAACTTATTCTTTTAGCTCGGACTTCATGCGCTCTAGGGTCTGATGCATTTGCTCGAACATTTGCTGCGGGTTGGTGCCAAACTGACTGAGCTGTGTTTTTAGCTGCTCCATGGTCATTTTGGCCATAAAGTCTTCAGAGAGTTCGAATCGCTTCATAAAAATGCGATAGCGATTCATCACCGATTCCATCTGTTCGATAAATATTTTTTTCCCTTTCAGGTCGAATTTGCCATAGCTGCCGCCGAGCTTCATCAGGTTTTGGTAGTCCTGAAATAGCTGCGTTGCCTCTTGCTGCACCAGCTCTGAATCAAACATTCCCATGAGTTTTACTACTCCCAAACACCGGCCTAATGCCAGCTCACATGAATATTTACTTTTAACTTAACTGTTACAGCGTAGAAGTTTGTAGGGGCGATCGCAAAGGTGAGATATCCTCACCCAATACTGATAGCGCTGGTTTCTAAGGATTATCTCAACTGCTTACCGGTGCAGTAGCCTACCTAACCAGGGTTTTTTGGCTGATTCGGTGGAAACTGTTGCCTTTCTGCTGCGCGAAGCCGGTTCTAATAGGCCCAGCATTTCGCCGTACTTTTGCGCTACTTTGTGCGTCGGTTTTAGCTTTAGGGCCTGCTTGAAGTGGGCTTTTGCCATTCCTAGCAAATCTTGTTTGTAGTAGGCTTGGCCCATCATAGAGTGAATTTCTGGACTCTGCGGGGCGATTTTTAAGGCTTCTCTTAGCTCTTGTACAGCCATCTCATAGCTTTGCTGGCTGAGGTATGTTTTGGCTCGAGTCGTGTGTTTGCGAGCGTAGTCAACTGCGGGCGCTTCAGCCTGCTCGTTCTGCGCTGTTGGTGATTCACGGTTAGGGTCTTCTGGGCTGGGTTTAGGAATGGCGATCGCCGCTGTTGGCGTTACTATTTTGGTGATTAGCCCGGTTCGCTTGGGTCTAATCACGCTCATTTCGAGCTTGCGATAGAGAAAAACCAGATTTAGCTGACCCATCTCTAAAGCGGTTTTGTGTAGCTTAGTCAAGGACTGAAACTGCTGTTCTGCTAAGCGCGACAGCGTTTGCTCGTAGAAAATATCTACTTCGTTGTCTTCTGTGTTCGAGAGCTGTAGAGCATGTTCAAAGGTGGGGACTAGCTTTTGAATACGGGCGAGCCGTCTGACTCGAAATCTTAGCGTGGCTAGTGCTTCTTGCCGACCTTTTTTTTGTTTGAGCTTTTGGTAAGACGGGTTTACGATACGGGCGATGACTTCTGCGGCTAGTTTTGGCTCCATCTTTTGCTCAGATGGCGTTTGCTCAGATGGCGGCGGCATAATTTCCGCGCTAGACAATGAGGCCAGGGCATCTGGATGTAGAAATTTGGCAATTTGGCGATAGCGCTTGGCAATTCGCTTTTCGTCGGCGCTGACCGAAACGCCCAACAGCGCAAACGGATCGACATCGACTAGATTGATCAATTCAGCGAAGTGTTCGGCTTTTGACATGCAAAAAAGCGGCGCTACGAATGGAAGGCTTTGAAATGTTGGAGCGACTTATTGACCGACGGAGTGGTCGGAGAAACTGACGGTCGGTTCGGCTCGTTACTCCTTAAAATGCCCATTCCTCTAGCTCGAATGTCAATTTCGAGTTTGTAAGACCGTACCCTTCTAGGGCAAAATAGTTCGATGTCAACTGCTCGTAAAACTATAGAAAGTTCTCCCATCGCGGACGCTAACAGAAGTCGTAAGGTGGCGATCGCCCTAGCTTTTGCCGGTGCCTTACCCGTTCCTTTGCCGATTGCCTGGATACACAAGTTTTATTTAGGTCAGTATCTATGGGGCATCGTTTATCTGGTGTTAGCGCCTACGGGATTGCCCCAAGTTGCCTGCTGTCTCGAAGGGCTTTGGTATGTCAGTCAAAATGACGAAGACTTTAGCGCTAAATTCCCAGCGGCTAGTGAAACGCTTTCCGCAGTGACGGTATTAGCTCAATCCTCTAATGCTCAGGTACAGACTATTCAGAAGGCGCTTAAAATACAGCCCTCTACAGAAAGTAATTCGGTGGATTCGACCAGTGTGAATCTGGCTGCTGTCATCAGAGAGCTGGATCAGCTCCGGAAAGAAGGGCTGATTACGGAGTACGAATTTGAGCAGAAGCGCCGTAAGCTGTTAGACCAAATTACGTAATCGGGAGGCGCATAGATGCTGAAGAAGTTGTTTGCACAAGCTACGATTCATTCACTGCGTCGTCGTTTGCAGCAGGAGCCTTACTATCGCTTTCAATCTTTTGATGAGCTGGCTTTAGCTGCGAAGTGGGGTATTTGTATAGAGGCTAATACTGCTTCCGTGGATGATTGGCTGAGGCTTCCTGGTATCTCTATTCATCAGGCACGTAGTTTGACCCGGCTGACGCAATCTGGACTGTTTTTTAGCTGCATTGAAGACGTTGCGGCGGCGTTGAGTATTGCGCCCCAAAAAATTCAAGGATGGACGAAGGTGCTTCAGTTTTATTACTACGCACCTGAGCAGTTAGAGCCGGTGACCGTTGACGTGAATACGGCGAGTGCAGCGCAATTAGCAACCGTTCCGGCCATCGACCCTTTTTTGAGTCGAGCGATTGTTCATTACCGAGAAAGTGGGCCTTACCGGGATCTTGCAGATTTACAGCAGCGTCTTCGGCTGACCTCTGAAGCGACAGCAGCGCTATTGCACTATTTAAGCTTTACTGACGTGGATTCAGCTTCTTGAGGCTTCAGTAGGCTTACTCGGGGCCAAGGCCAAAAGCGAAAGGTGGCTTTGCCGATAATGTTATCAATTGGCAGAAAGCCCCATACGTGTGAGTCGTTGCTGTCGTTGCGGTTGTCTCCCATTACAAACAGGCTGCCGGGTGGAATTTGGACGGCGGGCATTTCGTACTGGGGGGATTCTAAGATGTAGGGTTCTTGCAACGGTTTGTTGTCTACTCGTACGGTGCCCTGGCTCACTTGTACGGTTTGGCCGGGTAGTCCGATGACTCTTTTGATAAATGCCTGACGGGTTGTGTAGCCGTAGTCTTGGAGCTGTGGCGGTGGCTCGAAGACTACGATGTCGCCGGACTTGGGTGGGTGAAGGCGGTATGAGATTTTATCGACTAGGAGGCGATCGCCCACAGCTAGCGTCGGCACCATTGAAGGCGAAGGGATATATCGGGGTTCGGCGATGAAGATTCTGACAACGGCGGCGATGAGGAGGGCGATCGCAATCAGCCTAAGGTTCTCAACTAACGCCGCCCATTTACCTTTAGATTTGGGTAACGACTGATCTGAGTCTGTTTTTGACTTTAGCGGTGTTTCATCTGCCAGATTGTCCTTAGATAAGTCTTTGTCAGGACTCTTTTTCTCGACTGCCATTGCGATCGCCACGTACGTTCGACGGGTTTGCTGTGAGGAAAAACCCACTTGTGACCATATCATTCTTCAGAGTGAGTCTGCATCGCGGCTCTGGCGTTACGCCGCAGCATTTCTGGCTTTATCCGCCGCAGCGCTGAGGCTGGAAAACGTTCATTCCAGTCTGCTTCAGTGATTTGAGAGAGCGATTCTAACGTGGGCGCTATGTTTTGACGATAGGGCTGAAAGGCAGCTTCGTCTGTTTCTTGCGCAAATCGTTGATTCCAGGGGCAAACGTCCTGGCAGATATCGCAGCCCGCTACCCAGTTTTCGAGGTTTTGGGCGATCGCACCCGGCAATTCTTCCGCTCTATTTTCAATCGTATGGTAAGCAATACAGCGGTTGGCATCCACAACGCCCGGTGCTCTAATAGCCTCGGTGGGGCAGGCCGACAGGCATCGGGTACAGCTACCACAGTGGGCGCTGTGTGGCTGATCTGCGGCAAGTGCAGCGTTGGTAATAATTTCGCCCAAGAAAACCCAGGAGCCGTATTTGCGGGTAATCACGTTGCCGTTTTTGGCAATCCAGCCGATTCCGGCTTGCTGCGCCCAAAATTTGTCTTGAACCGGGCCAGTGTCGGCGTATAGCCGCGCTTCTATACCTGCTTCGCTTTCCTGCATCCAGCGGGCTAGCTGCTTTAGCTTTTTGGTGAGAACGCGATGGTAGTCTCTGCCCCAGCCGTAGCGCGAGATTTTTGCATACTGCGAACCTTCTGGCCGTTGATGAGAGGTGTAATAGTTCAGCGCTACGCAGACGACTGACTTCGCATCGGGCACGATCTGGCGGATGTCTTGACGTTTGGCGCTGCTCATCCAGGCCATATCTGCCTGATAGCCTGCGGCTAACCAAGATTGTAGATGCTGTTTGGCGGTTTTCTCTGCTGATGAGGGCGGTTGGCTGATGCTGGCGATTCCGACTTGATGGAACCCTAGCGCGATCGCCTTTTGCTTAATCGCTTCACTGTCTAATGGCGATTTCGTGGCGTCATTCATCTAGTTTGTCCTTAAGCGATCGCGCCATCACAGCTCTTTTTTCACTGGCAAACCCGTATCTCGCCTCATGACGAACGATTGCCTGAATTTCTAGCGGCCAATCTTTAGCCGGTAGCACTACAAAGCCTAGCTTTTGATAAAACGGAATGTTCCAGGGCACTTTTCGAAAGGTGGTTAGCGTCATGTTGCTAAAGCCGTGATTTTTTGCACTGGCGCAACAGGCTGCCATTAGCGCTGAGCCAATGCCTTTTCTCCAGTGATTTGGATGTACGTCTATTTCGACGATAAAACAACTTTCGATTAGGAACTTGACGACGGTAAAGCCGATTATTTTGCGATCGCGCGTAGCCACCCACAGCCGATTTTCAGCTTGGGATTGTTGCAGAAAATGGAGTGGCACTAAACCCTCTAGCAACTTGGGTTCAACGTTCAACCATTCTACATAGGGTGAAAATTCTTTGGCGGCGGCTCGTTCTATCTCCGTCAAAACAGCCAAATCCTTTACTTCAGCCAGACGGATTACTGCGTATGCCATATCGTTCGCGGCGTGAAAGTCTTCTACAAGCGGTTGATTTCGTTAGACAAAGATTCGGTTGATCGTTTGATTTGTTCGAATTGTGTGAGTAGCGGCGCGATCGTCTGGCGCTCTTGTTCGACATGGGCGTAAAGTTCGCTGAAGCTGCGATCAATTTCTTCGTAGATGACGCTGAGCTTGGCGTTTAGCTGATTAGATACGGTGTATTCGAAGCGATCGCGGTTGCGCGCTAGCTCGCTGTCTAGCTTTTGGATGAGCTGGCGGCGTTTGGCGAATAGCGCGCCCCCGGCAAACAAAATGCCTCCGCCCAAAAAGACACCAGCCACTACGTCGATAAAAACAACGCTGGTTACCCGCATAATGATGCCCCCGACGACGGCAACAATACTGCCGCTAGCAACGCTGGGGCCAACGCTGTCAGCGGTATTGGCTAGGCAGTTAATGAAGGTTTCGTCATTGAGTAGATTGGCGATTTTGCTTTTGACGCCTTCGATAACTTCGTCTCGATATTCTACGATGGGCAGCGCCACGTCTGTTCTTTTGAGATGCGTATACTTTAGGGCATCTAGCTCGGCGACTAGCTGCTTAATCAGGAGCTGAATGCCGTTGAGAAAGCGCTTAGCGCCTTCTTTGGAGGTTTCGTCTAGCGTTTCTTCTAGTTCTGCTTGGGCGCGAGCATTGAGTTCGCCAATCCAGGCATCGACTCTTTGCTTACGATTGAACATAGATAGGACAGAGCGCTTGGCGAGCATCGGCACCGAAAGTTCGTCTCTAAACTCGCTTTTGATTTGATAGATGACTCGTTCGTACTGCGTCATTAACCGTTCTACCAAGGCATCAATTTCAGTTCGCGACTGAGATTGACCCTGGCCTAAGCGCCGCTGCACTTTTTCGACGACAGCTTCGTCGGTTTGTAGCTGTTTTTGCAGAAGCTGCATGTTGCTGTCGAGTCGATTTACAATTTGCTCTGCGGCTCCGATATTGGAGGTGAGTTTGAGCTTGTAGCCTTTGCCGCCGGTGATGCTGCTGCGGATGAAGTCTTGCAGAGGGGCAAAGCCGCCGTCTTGGCCGCTGATGGACTGCTTGGCTGAGGTCGCAAAGACCTGAGGCGAGGCGATCTGTCGCTGCTGTGCTTCCTGTTGAATATAGTCAAGCGAGGATTGAAGTTCTCTGTCGTCTGCGAGGTCTGCCTGCTGGAGGACGAAGATGACAGGTTTTTTCCAGTCTTTGTGAGCGAAGTCTACGAGAGACCAAGCGGTATTGGTGTAGGGGTTTTTGGAGAAGAAGACAAAGACAACCAGATCGCTGTTGGGGATGAATTCTTTGGTGATGTCTTCGTGCTGTTGGAAGGGGCTGTTGGTGCCGGGGGTATCGACGATGGCGATTTTTTCGAGAATGGGGACGGGGCGACCGATTTCTCTGAGTTCGCCGGGTTTGAGTTCGCGGCTGTAGCCTTCGCCCTCGGCATAGACGATTTTGGAGACTCGGTTGGTGCGCGGGTCTGCGCCGACTTCGCAGATTTCGCCGCTGCCGAGTAGGGCGTTGATAAAGCTGCTTTTGCCCGCTTTGACTTCGCCAATGACTACAAACAAGAAAGGTTGATTGAGGTTTTCCTGGAGGTTGCTGACCGTTTTGGTGAGGGCGCTGTTGTCGATGCTTTGGGCAAAGGTTTCTAGATCGGTGAGTAGCTGGGCGATCGCAGCCTTATACCGTTGCAAAGTAGGATCGATAATCGCGCTGTTCATGGCCTCACCTCAGGCAGAGAAGGGGTGAATCAGTGCATTTAGGCACCGTCTAACAGTGCAATCATACCGAATCGTGCCAATTCACGAGTAATCCAGAGGGCTAGACTTCTCGCTGAGCGGGCAGATGTTACAAAAGGTTAGCGGCTCTAGCGGCCAGATCGGAACGTTCGCCCTGATAGAGCGTAATGTGGCCTGCGAGCGGTTCGTTGCGAAAGCGCTCAATAACGTAGGTGAGTCCGTTGCTAGCTGCGTCTACGTAGGGGTTATCAATTTGGGCGGTGTCGCCAGTAAGGACGATTTTGGTGCCTTCTCCGGCTCGGGTAAGAATTGTTTTGACTTCGTGCGGGGTTAAGTTTTGGGCCTCGTCGATGACGAAGAATTGTTTGGGGATGGTGCGGCCGCGAATGTAGGTGAGCGCTTCAATTTGTAAAAGCCCTAGATCCATCAGTTCTTCGTGGCCGCGTCGCCAGTGCTCTGGTTTGCTGATGGTGTCTTGCGTGTTGAAGATCAGATCGAAGTTGTCGTAGAGCGGCTGCATCCAGGGCGTGAGTTTTTCATTCATGTCGCCCGGTAGATAGCCGATGTCTTTGCCCATGGGCACAACGGGGCGGGAGATGAGTAGACGGGTATAGCGCTTCTCTTCGGTGACTTTGAGGAGGCCAGCGGCGATCGCCAACAAAGTCTTACCCGTGCCTGCTTTACCCACCAGCGTCACTAACGGCACGGCATCGTTTAATAACAGGTCGAGGGCAAATCGCTGTTCTCGATTGCGGGATTGGATGTGCGATACGCCGCTGTAAGGCAGTTTGGCTAAGGGCGTTAATCGGCCGTCTGCGCCCAGCGTGACTAAGGCCGTATGACTGGGATTGTTGACATCTATTAGCGTCAGCGCCTGATTGGGAAAAACTTGACTGCTGACCTGGGCAATTTCGTCTATATGAATGCTTTTGGTTTGAAAGAGGCTATCAATAACATCGCTGTTGACTAACAGTTCGCCGATGCCTGTATAGAGATCGTCAATGTCTATTTTGTCCGTTTCATAGTCTTCTGCGCTTAGGCCCAACGTGTCGGCCTTAATTCGCATGTTGGTGTCTTTACTCACCATGACGACCGGACAATCGCACTGCTGCTGAACGTCTAAAGCGACGGCCAAAATAGCGTTGTCGCCACCGTCGCCGCCGCCGCCGCTGTAAAGCTCTGGGGGGAGATTTTCTAGCGTTTCCCGGTAGCACAGGGCAACTCGGATGACGCCACCGCCTTTGAGCTGAATGCCTTCGACCAAGCTGCCCTGAGACCTGAGGTTGTCGAGCATTCGAGAGGTTTGTCTGGCATTGCGACCGGTTTCCTCGGGTCTTTTTTTGAAGCGGTCTAATTCTTCTATAACGGTGATGGGTAAAACGACGTCGTTGTCCTCAAACCGGAGTAGGGCGTTGGGGTCGTGTAGCAGCACGTTGGTATCGAGGACGTACGATTTTTTCATAGATGCTATCTGGATACAGGTCTATTGGATTCTGCGGCTTCGGGGACGGGATCGTATCCGCCGGGATGAAAGGGATGGCAGCGCGTGATGCGGCGGGCGGCTAGCCAGCTTCCCTGGAGGGGGCCGAAGCGTTCGATGGCTTCTAAGGCGTAGCAGGAGCAAGTGGGTTCGAACCGGCAGATCGGCGGAGTTAAGGGTGAGATAAACAGGCGATAGCCTTTGATCAGTAGGAGTAGCGTGACTTTCATGGGGAGAGTGCGATCGCGGGTTCAATCAACTTAGCAGTTTCGACGAAAGTTGGTGCGATAAAAGCACAGCCCCTAAAGGCGTAAAATATCAGAATCTATCGGTAGAGAGTGATCGAATGATCGGTGCGATCGCTATGCTAAAAGCTAGTTTAAGTAATAAAAATGGAAATTATACAAGGCTGCTATGCCGGAAAAATTGAGTCGGGTAAAGGCAAGCTAACAGGACTGCGCATTGCGACTGAGCAAGGGGATGAGACGGTTTATTTGCCTAAGGCTTTGAGGGCGATCGCGCAGGCAGAATTAACGCTAAATGAGCCGGTTCGAGTTTGGGTAGAGGGCGATCGCGCGTCAAAGAAAAAGCGCTATGTGCTTCAGCTAGTTCCACTGGCTCCGAAGTCTGCTGTGTCTACGTCTGCCGTGGTTACAGAGATTGCTGATGATGCTGAAGACAAACAGAAAGCGAAAAAGAAAGCCAGTAAGCAGACAAGAAAGAAGAAATCAGAAGTTACTGTGCAAATTTGCCAAAAGAAAAGCTGCTGCAAGAAGGGCGGCGACGATTTATGGGCGGCGTTTGAAGCGGTTAACGCCGAGCATACGTTTAAGCTAGAACCGGTTGGCTGCTTGGGTGGCTGCAATCGCGGGCCGAATATTCGGCTGCTGCCTGATAACGTCAAATACCGACATGTTCAGCTCGCCGAGATTGATGATATTTTGCAAACTCATCGCGCGTAAGAACTTAGCCGAGTAACGGTATAACTTAATAACCGAATACCTGTGTGTCAGCAGTAAAACATTCTCTAACGCTAAATGCCTCATCTCACTTAGCGTTGCTCACTATACTTAAATAGTGACCTATGGCGTACCTCTATCAGAATATCCCTTAAGGACTCGTCCTTTAAGGCGCGTTTTGGGCGCGGATGAAGCTTTTATGCAGATATTGCGATTAGTGACTGTATAGCTAGCTATATCTAAATAGACATGTAACCATTTATTTTGATAGGTGAGAGTGCTATTTCGGGATTGCTGACAATAGTACTGAGATAGTTTTGGCTGTGAGACATCAGGGATATGACGGTAATTCTTCAAATTGGCAAAGAGCGGCTTGAGGCATCTGCACTGATCGAAAAGCTCAGGCAGTACCAGCTAATGCCTAAGCTGGTGCAGGAAATGATCATTGACCAGGCCATTAGTGATATTGCGTGCGATCCACCGGTGGCAATGCAGACTTACTGTGCGAGCCGAGGAATTTTTTCGCAAGAGCAGCAGCAGCTCTGGTGCCAGCAGCAGCAAATGGACCCCGGACAGATGATGACTGCTGCGATCCGAGAGTTTCGGCTAGCTAAGTTTCAAGAAGAGACGTGGGGAGGCGCTCCCCTAGATTCGTATTTTTTGCAGCGGAAGACTCAGCTAGATCGGGTCCGGTATTCTCTGATTCGAACGAAGAATGCGAGTCTGGCACAAGAGGTTTACTTTCGGCTAAGTGACGATGGGGCTGCTTTTGCTGATTTGGCTCGAGAGTATTCTGAAGGGCAGGAGGCAAAGACGGGCGGTTTGATTGGGCCAGTAGAGCTTAGCGTTCCTCATCCGGTGCTGGCCAGAATGCTGATGGTAAGCAAGCCCGAACAGCTTTGGGCCCCGACTCAAATTGGTGAATGGATGGTGATTGCCCGACTAGATCAGTTTTTGCCAGCGCAGTTGGATGATGCAATGCGTCAACGGCTGATGTCTGAAAAGTTTCAAGAATGGGTGCAGAAGCAGATTCAGAATACGTCTGTAAGAGGCCCTGATGAAGAGCTAACCGTGTCTATGTGAGGCAACAAATGACGACCGCATGGGGTGCACGGTGGCTGACGTAGAACACTCCCTTATAAAGCTCTTAATCCTCTCCTTATTCTTATGACTTACGCTGGCATTTCCATAGAGCAAAGACTCAGGGGCATGTTTCCCTTTGACCAACTCCCGCCGTCGGCGCTGACGTCTTTGGCCCAAAACTGTCAGACGCTTCGCTACAAAATCGGTCAGCCAATTTTGCGTCGCGAGCTGATGCCTCACCAGCTCGCGGTGATTACTGAAGGGCGGGGGCGGCTGTTGGGCTATGACCCCTACCAGAAAACGCCGATGACGCTGAAGCTGCTACAGCCGGGGTCGGTGTTGGGTTTGGCGGGTTTGGTCCGAAGAGTGCCTTGCGAGAGCGCGATCGCGTCTTCTGAAGTGGTGGCGATCGCAATCCCGATGAATCTAATCGAACATCTAATTACACAGCACAACGCCTTTGCCCAGGCCATTTACAACCGCTGCTATTTAGCGGAAGTGTTTGACCTAACGAGCCAGTACTTTAAGACCCAGGCTCGTAGCGTGACTGATTTATCAGCGACTGTCCGGCGGCTGCAAACGGACGCCATGGTCGCTAACTTGAATGCTGGAAAAGTTGCTATAGATAGTCCGGCTGAGCACCGGCTGTGGTTTGTGAGTACCGAAAGTATTTACGCTCACCAGCCGGGTAGTTGGCTGATGGGCGATCAGTTGGACGGTCGAATTAATAGCCACAGAGCGACCCGTCTGGTGGGCATTGATATGTACCAGCTAGCGAACCAAAGTATTCCTGATACGCCAGCGGCGCTGATTGCTGCGAATGGTAATGGCTACGCGAATGGCAATGGCAACGGTAACGGCAATGGCAGCAGCAACGGCAGTAGTGGTTTAGCGGTTGCTAACCGGTTGCCGAATCCGGTTGACGACATTCCCTATGCGCCCGATCTTGAATTTAACTCGAATATTATAGAGGCGGGATCGGCTAAGGCCAAGGCGCTGAAGTACCCGGTTCTGCGGGGGAAGGGTGATGTTGGGTCGTCGCTGGCCTGTTTTGCGATGGTGGCTCAGCACCTAAACATACCGTTTAAGCGCGAAGTGGTGGAGCGGGTGCTGAGTAATCAGAGTCAGCGTTTAGGCCATTTGTCTTTGACGGCTTGTGGGGCGGTGGCCGATTTGGTGGGGCTGAGGCCGCAGTTGGCGAAGGTGCCTGCTAGTGCGATCGCTCGCTTACCCAAACTTGGACTGATTCAGTGGCGAGATGGGTTTGCATTGCTGTACGAGGCGTCTGCTCGCGAGTACGTGCTAGGCGTACCCGCAGAGAATAAGCTTGCTCGCTACTCACCCGAGGCTTTTGCGGAGATTTGGGGGCTAGAGGGTGAGATTTTACTGGTTGAGACGACCGAGCAAACGCCGCAGCAAAAGTTTGGCCTGGGATGGTTTATTCCCTCGTTGAAAAAGTATCGCGGCGTACTGTCGATGGTGCTATTAGCCTCGCTGTTCGTACAGATTTTTGGGCTGGCTAATCCCCTGATGGTGCAGGTGATTATCGACCGGGTAATTGCGCAAAACAGCGCCGATACGCTACAGGTGCTGGGCATTTTCCTAATTGTCGTCGCTATTTTTGAGGCGATATTGACCAGTTTGCGTACCTACTTATTTGTGGATACGACGAACCGGATTGACATGGCGCTGGGCGCGGAGATTATCGATCATTTACTGCGTCTGCCGCTGAACTACTTCGACCGTCGGCCGGTCGGCGAGCTGTCTAGCCGCGTAAACGAGCTGGAGAATATTCGTCAGTTTTTGACGGGTACGGCGCTGACGGTGGTGCTAGACGCGCTGTTCTCGGTGGTGTACATCCTGGTGATGTTTATCTACAGCGTGAAGCTGACTTTTGTGTCGCTGGCGACGATTCCTGCCTTTATGGTTTTGACCTTTTTTGTGTCGCCGATTGTGCGCCGTCAGCTCAGGGCCAAGGCTGAGCGTAATGCCGAGACGCAGTCTTTCTTAGTGGAAGCGCTTTCGGGTGTGCAGACGGTGAAGGCTCAGAATATGGAGCTGAAGACGCGCTGGAAGTGGCAGCAGAAGTACGCTCGCTACGTCAGCGACGGCTTTAAGACGGTTTTGACTTCGACCACGGCGGGGTCTGCGAGTGGATTCTTGAATAAGATCTCGGGCCTGCTGGTGCTGTGGGTCGGTGCGACGCTGGTGCTAGATGGTACGTTGACGCTAGGTGGATTGATTGCGTTTAGGATTATTTCTGGCTATGTGACTCAGCCGCTGCTGCGTTTGACTCAGCTCTGGCAAAACTTCCAGGAGACGGCGCTGTCGTTAGAGCGACTGAGCGATATTATTGACCATCCGCAGGAGCAGGCTGAGGCAGATAGATCTCAGATTCCGATGCCGGAGATTACGGGCGATGTGACTTATGAGAACCTGTCTTTTCGGTTTGCACCCTCTGGGCCTTTACAGCTAGTAAACGTCAACCTGGAGTTTCATGCGGGTGAGTTTATTGGCGTGGTGGGGCAAAGTGGTTCGGGCAAAAGTACGCTGATGAAGCTGTTGCCGCGCCTGTATAACGCGGAGTCGGGTCGGATTTTAATTGATGGCTATGATATCAGTAAGGTAGAGCTTTACTCGCTGCGTCAACAGGTGGGCATTGTGCCGCAAGACAGTCTGCTCTTTGAGGGCAGCATTCAAGAAAACATTGCGCTGACTAATCCGCAGGCTGATACGGAAAGCATCATTCGAGCGGCGCAGATCGCCAGTGCTCATGACTTTATTATGGATTTGTCGGGTGGGTATAACTCACGGGTCGGCGAACGCGGCTCTTCGCTTTCGGGGGGGCAAAGACAGCGAATTGCGATCGCGCGTACCGTACTCCAAAACCCGCGTCTGCTAATTTTAGACGAGGCAACTAGTGCGCTCGATTACGATACCGAAGCCCAGGTTTGTCGGAACCTCAAGGAATGGGCTAATAATCGCACGGTTTTCTTTATTACTCACCGACTGAGCACGATTCGTCAGGCCGATCGGATTTTGGTGATGGACAAAGGCTCGGTAGTAGAACTGGGCACACACGAAGAACTCATGGCTCTTAAAGGCCGCTATTACTGCCTATATGAGCAGAAGGGGGAATAAGGATATGACGAGTACTTTTAATAAAAGAGGCCCTCAAGGCCCTAATGTGGTCACGCCAGGTAGTAACGGCCAAGGTCATGAGAATGGCGCAGCCGCTAACAATGGGAGCGGCGGAACGCCACCTGATGATGGCGGTGCCGATTTTGGCTCTCAAGTTCCTCAATCGTTCGATCAGCCGGTAATTCTGCGGCAGTCGCCCGTTTGGACTAAGCTCATTGTCTTAGCCATTATGGGCGTGACGACGGGGTCGGTGCTGTGGGCCTGTATAGCGAAGGTAGAGGAGACCGTTAGCGCACCTGGCAAGCTAGAACCTAGAGGGATTGTGCAGGTGGTACAGGCTCCGGTGGGCGGCGTTGTCAAAGAGGTGTTGGTGGCGGAGGGCGAGCAGGTGGAAAAGGGTCAGGTGGTCGCGACCTTAGATGAGGCGGCGAGCGACGCTCAGATTAAAGCTAATGACGATATTGTTAAACGGCTGCGGGCTGAGACGGCTTTTTATGAGGCTCAGATTTCGGGGGCGGCGAACGCACCTGTACCTGAGGGGGTGACGGCAGATTTGATTCAGCGAGGACGCGATCGCGCTGAGCTAACAGAGAATAATCGTCTATATAAAGCGCAGATTAGTGGCAATACCGATGGGTTGGATGCCGATCAGCTCATTCGGTTGAAAACGGCGGAGTCTAGATTGGGTTCGCAGCAGACGATTAACCAGTTTCAGACCCAGCAACTGAGCAAGCAACTGGCTCAGACCCGAGAGCAGCTCAGCAACGCTCGAAGCGATTTGGCCACCAATCAAGAGATTTTGAGCCGATTGAAAGTGCTAAACGACGCAGGCGCAGTGGCTGAGCTTCAGTACCTTCAGCAGGAGCAGGAGGTCAACAACAAACAGACAGAGGTTGATACGGCACAGCAAGAAATTGATCGCTTAGCCTTTCAAATTTCTCAGGCCGAGGAGGAGGTCTCGCGGACTTCTTTTGAATCGGTTGAGACGCTGCAAGATCGGATCTCGGTGAACGACCAGCGGATTGCTGAAATAGATAGTCAGATTGAGCAGCGGATTGCGGCGAATAAAAGACAGCTTGATGAACTGAGTAGTGAAAGGGCGCAGCTAGATCAGAGCGTGAAGTATCAGGCGCTGAAGGCTCCGGTCGAAGGTACTGTCTTCAACTTAAAGGCCAATCGAGCGGGCTATGTGGCCAACTCGACTGAGCCGATGATGGAAATTGTGCCGCAAGATGCGCTGGTGGCGCGGGTGTTTATCCCGAGTAAGGATTTTGGCTTCGCGCGGGTGGGGCAGAAAGTGGACGTGCGAATTGATGCGTTCTCGTATAGTGAGTTTGGCGATATGGAGGGGACGTTGGTTAGCCTTGCGGCTGATGCCCTGCCACCCGATGAACAGTTTCCCTACTACCGCTATCCGGCTGAAATTGAGCTGGATAGTCAGCAGTTTATTTCTAACGATGTGCCGCTGGACTTGCGTTCGGGAATGTCGCTTAATGCCAATATAAAGCTGCGCAAGCGGCGGGTGATTACCTTTGTGACTGACCTATTTATCCGTAAGGTCGATTCTGTCGGCTCGGGTAGTTAAGGGTGTGTCGCTATATCGGGATGTGACTTATGCGATATTTACATCAATTTCTATCTTTCTATGTAAAACCGTAAACATGACTACAAATAGCCTCCCTTTATGCTGGGAACGTTATATATGTCGTTAGATATATATTTCCATGAATCGATTGGCTGCTTTTGTCCTTCCTGCTGCGCTTGGTCTGATTGCTGGTATTGGCTACGGTGTGGTGGCTCACGCGATGGATTTGCCAATGTCGCTGAGCGAACAACTGCTACAGCCCTTAGAGTCTAGTGGAACCTTACGTAACTAGTTGCGATCGCTGATAATCGCTGACTTAGATGACTAAACGTTGCGTCTCGCAACATTCTATTAAAGAAACCTTAAATAAAAATGAACGGTATACGTTGTTACAGAAACAGTCTGCGAAGATTGAGAAACAACGTTATCGGATGAGGTCACTGAACCATGAACTACAACATTTCTAATCGGGCTGATGAGCAGTCTGCTGTGGGGAATGCGATCGCGGGTCTTTTTGTGGCGGGCGTGATGTTCGTTTTAGGCTATACCGTGGTTCGAGTGAGCCTAGCTGAGCGGGTGATGACGCCGGTAGCGGCAGATGCTGATATTGAGATGGTGGTGCCTCACGAGGCGACGCTGTGGGCTGGGTTCGGCACTGAGTTTTGATGGGAGCGATCGCGCCTTTACCACCGACTTAACTTTAATTTAGATAGAAAGCGGGGCCTTTTTCCAATGGGAGAAGGCCCCGCTTTTTTGTGGCCATACGTACTAATGGGTATCTAAATTGAGGATTTGCTGTTTGACTTTAGGATCTTTCTTTGAAACGGATGGCGAATTCTCTAGATACCAGCGCCAGGGAATATCTGTGCCTTTGGAGAGGCCGATGCGAGTGGTTTGCGTTACAGCAGACGGATCGGCGGTAATTCTTTGCTCGGTTTCTGATGAACGAGGTTCTATCCATAGCCCTGAGTCTGGGTGAATGGGCGTGCCTTTGAGTGCTGCGTCGAGCTGGTAGGCAATACAGAGTTTGCCGGGGCCAGCGCCTAGTCTTTCTAGCTTTTCTTTTTTGGGGGCTATGTAACTGGGCCATTGCGCCAGGTCGATGGCTCTGATGAGGATGGTGCTAGCTAGCCCGTCGCAGTCTGTGACGATGTTGAAGCAGTGATATTGCCGGTAGATGCGGTAGATGTAGAGGATGCCTGCTGGCCCAAAGACAACTTCGTTGTGGGCGGTTTTACGTTGGTAGGCGTACATCGCTGGGTCGCCTGCTTCGTAGGCTTCGGTTTCTACGATTTGGCCGCGTATGGTTTCGGTGCCAGTTTCGGTGGGTACTTGCCTGACGAATGTACAGCCTAGTAAATCGACGGCCACTTTTTGAGAGGAACGATTGAACCAGTCTGCGGGTAGGTAAGCGAGGGGTTTCAAGGTTGGTTACTGGTTGTTATAGCGATCGCGTCTGAAGAAAGCTGGCAGTGTATGCAGTGTATATAGTTGGAGAGATATAGTTGGAGAGAAGAATGAGCAGAAAAGTGAAAATCTTCTCGATAGGTTGATGACTGGACAAAACAGAAGATTATGCTATCTACCGTTTCTGAGAAAAGACTACACATTGTCCGCTAGATGATTTTTTAGCCTAGACCTTTATTGATTGCCTCTCTATTCTACGATCCTTTCTCTGCGGTGCTTACCTGTCCAAAGAGTGATTGGAGCGCTCTATCTGATGGCGTATTGGCGGTTTCTCAAAATCCTGCTCGCTGTATTAATGCTCAAGGCTATTATGTCGCCTTGTTGCCTACCTACCCGATCGCGCTGAGAGTGTTTGGGGGCATAGTTGTTCCTAGTGCCCTATTTATTGTGTCTGTGTTTGAGCATGAATTTTGGCGACGCATTTGTCCGCTGTACTTTTTCTCTCAGTTGCCCAGAGCGTTAGGGTCACGGACGTTGTTGAAAATAGAGAGAAATGCGTGGTTGCAGAATAATCATCTTTACTTGCAGTTTGGGTTGTTCTTTTCGGGCATTACGGCTCGCATATTGGTGGTTAATTCTGTTCGGTCTATTACCGGTATCTTTTTTTGCTTACGTTGCTGGCTGCGGTAGGCGTTGTGACGCTGTATGGCGGCAGAAGCTGGT
The DNA here is from genome assembly GCA_003242035.1 of Nodosilinea foveolarum. GTDB lineage: Bacteria > Cyanobacteriota > Cyanobacteriia > Phormidesmidales > Phormidesmidaceae > Phormidesmis > Phormidesmis foveolarum. The sequence continues at coordinate 48,089 of QBMC01000006.1, forward strand.
GCCATGTTTTTCGGAGACTTTTCTACCGGGTTGAATCAGCTAAGTCGGTTGGCATGAGACACTGAGGGCAGCGGCTCTCTGTTTAAGAGGGTCATGCTGACGCACTAAAAGCTGCCCTACGCCATGCAAAAACTTTATAAACTTACCAATCGAATCAACTTTAACCACGTGCGGGGCGACCTGTTTGGCGGACTGACGGCGGCTGTGATTGCGCTGCCGATGGCGCTGGCCTTTGGGGTCGCTTCGGGCGCAGGACCTGAAGCGGGACTGTATGGGGCGATTGTCGTTGGCTTTTTCGCGGCCTTATTTGGCGGTACGCCGACGCTGATTTCTGAGCCAACTGGCCCAATGACGGTGGTGATTACGGGTGTGATTGCCGCCATGATCGCGAACTTTGATGGCGATCAGGCGCAGGCGATGCCGTTTGTCTTCACGGTGGTGATGATGGCAGGGCTTTTTCAGATTGTGATTGGCGCGCTCAAGATGGGCAAATACGTGACGCTGATGCCCTATAACGTGGTGTCGGGCTTTATGTCGGGTATTGGCATTATCTTGATTATTTTGCAGCTTGGTCCGGCGCTGGGTCAGGCGACTCCGGCGGGGGGTGTTTTAGGGACGTTGCAAAATTTGCCAGAGCTGGTGACAAAGGCTGATCCAGCCGCCGCATTTTTGGCCACGCTGACGGTTCTGATGATTTTGTTTTTTCCGAAGGGATTGAGAAAGTTTGCACCGCCGCAGCTAGTGGCGATGATTGTGGGGACGGTGTTGGCGCTGACGGTGTTGGCGGGGGCAGGTTTGAAGCCGATTGGCGATATTCCTTTTTCGGTGCCTCACCTGCAATTTCCGGTGTTTGAGGGTTCCTTGCTGCGCAATATGCTGATTGATGGCATTGTGCTGGGGATGCTGGGCAGCATTGACGCGCTGCTAACCTCGGTGGTGGCGGATAGTTTGACTCGAACGGAGCACGATTCTAATAAGGAACTGGTCGGTCAGGGTATCGGCAACATTATGTCGGGGCTTCTGGGCGGTCTGCCTGGAGCGGGGGCCACGATGGGAACGGTGGTGAATATTCAGGCGGGCGGACAGACGGCGCTTTCGGGTCTAGCGAGAGCCGCGATTTTGCTGGTGGTGGTGCTGGGGGCCAGCGGACTGACGAAGCATATTCCGTTGGCGGTGCTGGCAGGGATCATCATCAAAGTCGGTATTGACATTATTGACTGGGGCTTTTTGAAGCGAGCGCATTACATTTCAAGGAAGTCTGCGGCGATTATGTATGGCGTGATTTTTCTGACGGTGTTTGTGGATTTGGTGGTGGCGGTTGGCGTGGGCGTGTTTGTGGCGAATGTGCTGACGATTGATAAGCTGAGCCAACTGCGTTCTGATAAGGGCGTGACGGCAATTACGGATAGTGATGATGCGATTAAGCTGAGCGCGGAAGAAAGTTCGCTGCTGCATCAAGGGCGCGATCATATCCTCTTATTTAGCCTGAGTGGGCCGATGATTTTTGGGGTGGCTAAGGCGATCGCTCGTCAGCACAAAGCGGTTCAAAATTGCCAAGCGATGGTGCTAGATCTCAGTGAGGTGCCACATTTGGGCGTAACCACTTCGCTGGCGATTGAGAATGCGATTCAGAGCGCTGTCGATGGCGGTCGGGAGGTGTTTGTAGTGGGCGCAACTGGGCAAACCTATAAGCGGCTGGCTAAGCTGGGTCTGCTGAAGGTGGTTCCGGCTGAGCATTTTCTGGAGGATCGCACGGAGGCGCTGCGGCAGGCGCTGGCAACGATTGATTTAGAAGATAGCGTTGTCAGTAGGGGTTCAATGGTGGAGCCGCAGCCGATCTAGTTTAGTGGGACTTTACGAAGCCGCTGAGTCGTTCCATGCCACGTTCGATGGTGCCCATGTCGGTGGCGTAGGAGATGCGGATGGTGCCTTCTGCGCCAAAGGCCGCGCCGGGGATGGTAGCGACGTGTTTTTCGGTGAGCAGGCGATCGCAAAATTCAACCGAGCCAAGTCCTAACTGACTGATGTCTATAAATAAATAGAACGCGCCTTTTGGTTCTACGTAGCTAAGGCCGTTGATGTCGTCGATCATTTTCATGATGGCTTGGCGGCGCTGGGTGAAGGCGGAGAGCATAATTGCAAAATCGTCTGAGGGACTGGAGAGAGCGGCGATCGCGCCATACTGCGCAAAGGTACAAACGTTAGAAGTGGCGTGACTTTGCAGTGTGCTCGCGCCCTGAATGATCTCCACTGGGCCAGCTAAATAGCCGAGTCGCCAGCCGGTCATCGCGTAGCCCTTGGCAAATCCGTTGCTGATGATGGTGCGCTTAAATATCTCGGGGTTGAGTGAGCCAATGCTGATATGTTCTGCGCCGTCGTACAGAATCTTTTCGTAGATTTCGTCGGAGACAACCCAGATGTCTGCTTCGACGATGACGGCGGCGATCGCCTCAAGCTCTGCTCGGGTGTAGACCATGCCCGTCGGGTTCGACGGAGAGTTGAGCACCAGCAGCTTAGTTTTAGGCGTGATGGCTGCTTTTAGCTGCTCGGGCGTAATTTTGTAGTCTGTCTGCGCGGTGGCCGAGACGATAACGGGCGTTCCCCCAGCTAGCTTGACCATTTCTGGATAGCTCACCCAATAGGGCGCTGGAATGATCACTTCGTCGCCAGCTTCAATAAAAGTCTCCATCAGGTTGTACAGCGAGTGTTTGCCGCCGTTGGTCACCATGACGTTTTCGGAGCCGTAGAGCAGGCCGTTCTCTTGCTGAAGCTTGCGGGCAATGAGTTCTCTGAGAGCGGGTTCGCCGGCGGCGGGGCCGTAGCGCGTTTTGCCCTGATCGATGGCGGCTTTGGCGGCTTCGCAGATGTGTTTTGGCGTGTCAAAGTCTGGCTCGCCAGCGCTGAAGCTGCATACGTCTATCCCGTCTTTTTTCATGGCTTTGGCCTTTGCAGAGATGGCCAGGGTCATAGACGGGGTGACTTGACGAATGCGGGAGGCGAGCTTCATGGGCGATCGCAGGAACCTATTGCCTGCTCAATGGTGAATGAGTGGGTAATACAATACCGTAGATCGATTTTGAAATTTCTGGGTAGCTGGGCTGAACAATTGGTCAAACTTTTTGGATATTTTTAGATATTGCTCGCTGGGCTACAGCCATGAACACAAAGGGAACTGCATGACGGCTTGCATCCGCGTGAAATCGCTGTCTGTAGAAACAATTGATAAATCGTAGTGGAGGGCTGTGCAGGCAATCCATAGATCGTTGTCGCTGATGCCTAAAGAATCAAGCGTTGTTTTGCGTAGCTTTTTACGTTCTTTCGGCCCGTAGTGTTGAATTAGCTTCTAATAGGTACACGCTTAAGCCTTGATTTGCGATCGCGTATTGTAGACGCTCTGAAGACATTCTTCAAAATCGTCGCCTTCCCAGCCGCTCTCAAGCTCAAGCAGTTGGTTCCCCTTTGGGGGTCGTATGTTGTCGTCTACTTTAGAATTCGACAGACCGTTGGAAGAACTACGAATAGGCTTCGATTCCATCCTTGATTCACTTTCAGAAACTGGCTTCTGAAAGTGACGATGTAGCAGAAAGTCTACAAAATCGACGACGGTCTGTAGAATTCCTGGCGGGAGCTGATCGAGCTTTTGGTTGAGCTGGTTGCGAGTGTTGTTTTCTGTCATAGATGATCGACGCATTGGGAGTGTCTTCATTGTATCGCTATCCACCCGCGCCACTGTCTATCAAAGGTTTTCCGCTAGAGTAGATGCTTGTGTTCTGCAAAATCTTAGCCCGTGTCTATTCTTAATCCTGTTAACGATTGGTTCTCTCAGCAGGGCTGGAAGTCAATTGCTTTTCAAAAAAAGACCTGGGACGCCTATTTAGCAGGAAAGAGCGGGCTTATTCAGGTGCCGACGGGGTCGGGGAAAACCTATGGGGCGGTGATGGGGCCGCTGGCGCAGATGCTGGCTGAGCATGAGGAGACGGGGAAGCTGCTGAGTGGGCTAAGGCTGCTGTACATTACGCCTTTGCGGGCGCTGTCTCGGGATATTGAGGCTTCTATTCGGCGTCCGATTGAGGAGATGGATTGGCCGGTTCGGGTGGAGTCGCGAACGGGAGATACGAAGGCTTCGGTGAAGAGTCGGCAGATTAAGAAGATGCCGGAGGTGCTGATTACGACGCCGGAGTCGCTGGCGGTGCTGTTGAGCTACAAGAATGCTGAGCAGCGGTTTGGGCGCTTGCGCTGTGTGATTTTGGATGAGTGGCACGAGCTGATGGCGTCTAAGCGGGGGACGCAGGCGGAGCTGTGTATGTCGCGGCTGCGGGAGCTGAATCCGGCTGTGCAGACCTGGGCGATTTCGGCGACGCTGGGAAATTTGCAGGAGGCGGCTGAGGCGGCAACGGGGATGGAGAGCGATCCGGTGGTGGTGCAGTCGAATATTCGGCGGGATACGGTGATTACGAGCATTTTGCCGGAGGAGGTAGATTCGTTTCCTTGGGCGGGGCATTTAGGGTTGCGGATGTTTGAGTCGCTGGTGGCGGCGCTGGATATTGAGAAGTCTACGCTGATTTTTGTGAATACGCGGTCTCAGGCCGAACGGTGGTTTCAGGCTTTGAACTTCTCCATGCCCGACCATGAGAAACAGATTGCGCTGCATCATGGCTCGATTGATTTTGAGACGCGGCTGGCGATTGAGGCGGGGCTGAAGGCGGGCGCGGTGAAGTGGGTGGTGTGTACGTCTTCTTTGGATTTGGGGGTGGACTTTCAGCCGGTGGAGCGGGTGGTGCAAATTGGCAGTGCGAAGAATTTGGCGCGGCTGTTGCAGCGGGCGGGACGGTCGGCTCATTTGCCGGGGGGAACTTCGGAGGTGTTCTTTTTGCCGACGAATGCGCTGGAGCTGTTGGAGATTTCGGCTTTTCGGCGGGGGTTGGCGGCGGGGCAGATAGAGTCTCGGCATACGTTGGATAAGCCTTATGACGTGTTGATTCAGCATTTAGTGACGTTGGCCTGTGGGGATGGGTTCTCGGCAAAGGAGACTTTCGCGGCGGTGCGCAAGACGTTCTCCTATCGCGAGCTAACGGAGGCTGAGTTTGATTGGATTTTGGACTTTTTGCAGAATGGTGGGAAGTGCTTGAAGGCGTACCCTCGCTATCAGAAGCTGATTTTGGAGGAGGGCAAGTACGTGATCTCTACGCCGCAGATTTCGCGGATGCATAAGCTAAGCATCGGCACGATTACGGGGAATCAACAGATTAAGATTGCCTATGCGAAGGGTAGCCGGATTGGGACGGTGGAGGAGAATTTTGTGTCTCGGCTGAAGAAGGGCGATGTGTTCTTTTTTGCGGGGCGGCAGTTGGAGTATTTTCAGATGAAGGATATGACGCTGTATGTGAAGAATGCAAAGAAGAAGTCGAATGTGGTGCCGGTGTGGAGCGGGGGATATTTGGCGATTTCGGATTGTTTGAGTCGGTATATTCGAGAGGAGATTACACAGGTGAAGGAGGGGAATGTGAGCGCTGAGGTAGCCTGCATTATGCCGATTTTGGCGACGCAGGATCGGATCTCGCATTTGCCGGGGGCGGATCAGTTTTTGATGGAGTGCTGTCGGACGCGGGAGGGGCAGCACCTGTATGTGTATCCGTTTGAGGGGCGCAATGTGCATGAGGGGCTGGGTTTTTTGTGGGCGTATCGGTTTTCGCAGATGGCGAAGGCGACGTTTACGGTGTCGGTGAATGACTATGGGTTTGAGATTTTAGCGCCGAAGGATTATCCGTTTGCGGATTTGTTTGATGAGGGGTTTTTTGCGACGCGGAATTTGTATGAGGAGATTAAAGAGAGCTTGAATATTTCGGAGCTGACGCAGCGGCGGTTTAGAGGAATTGCGCAGGTGGCGGGCCTAGTGTTTAAGGGGTATCCGAGTTCGAAGAAAACGGCGAACCAGGTGCAGATTAGTTCGTCTCTGATCTATGAGGTATTTACGAAGTACGAGCCGGAGAATTTGCTGTTAGTGCAGGCGGAGCGGGAGGTGATTGATTCGCAGATGGAGGCTCCGAGACTGGCGGCGGCGCTGAAGCGGATGCGCGATTTGGAGCTGGTTTGGCAGGATATTAGCAGACCTTCGCCGCTGGGGTTTCCGCTGTTGGTGGAGCGGTTGAGTTCGCGGCTGACGAATGAGAGTTTGCGCGATCGCATTCAAAGGCTAAAGCAGCAGTGGGATAAGTAAATAGGTTGAGCGCGCTAAAATGGCTAAGCTTTAGAGGCATCATGACGAGGCACTTAGAACTCCAAAGTGGAGGCAGGGGCTTCAATGCTTCTGGTTGTGTTCTAAGTTTAAGTACATTCATTGACAGCTTACTTTTACTTGTTTTTATAGGGAGTTTTACAACTGATGGAAAGCGCTCATCTTGACGCCAGCGAAATTGAAATGCTAGAAGCCGAGCTGCAAAACTACGACCCCGCACAAACGGCGATCGCGCAGCTAAAGGCATCCGATGGCGACCTGACTCAGGCGTTGGAGTCGATGCTGGTAGAGGAGTTTGGCCCGCAGCCTGCGTTTGCGAGTAAGTCGCTGTGGGCGGTAACCTGGGAAACGCTGCGGGAGGAGCTTTGCGGTGATGAGGGATTTTTGGGCCGGGTGAAGGATTATCTGGCGAAGCCGCAGAAGGCGACGGCGCTAACGGCGCTGGTGATCTATATTGTGGAGCAGACGACGCTGCCGATTAGTCCGTCTTTGGCGGCGCTGGTGTCGCTGTATATTGCCAAGGTGGGGCTGACGATTTTTTGTAAGTATACGGAGCCGGAGAAGCTGTTGATTTTGCCCTAGCGCTCACAATGTCTCCTCATCTATCAACAAATCCTCCACTAAAAACCGCAGCGTCACTTCCTAAACTCGCTGCGCCTGCTCGTGCATCAAGAAATCCTTTACTAAAACCCGCTGCGCCTGCTCGTACATCAAGAAATCCTTTACTAAAACTCGTTGCGCCTGCTCGTGCATCAAGAAATCCTCTACTAGAAGTAGCGATCGCACCTCCCAAAGCTGCAAATCTAACTTCTAAAGCTGCGATCGCCACTCACTATCTAACTACCCTTCTGTAATTTCACTTAAACACCCATGTGATTTTTATTCTCAGGCGCGGGCACTTTAATCTCAACAGAATAAACGTGCCTCACCGCAGGCGCTCTGTGACCCAAGCAACCCCAAGTTCAAAGTCAAAATTAAACTAACCTGAAGGAATAACTCATGGCTCGACGAAAAAAGGAATCTAGTACGCTTGCTAAAGCTGAGCGACGGCTATCTGGGATGAAGTCTATTAGCGACAAGCTGGATTTGGGCAATGGCCTATCTACAGTCGCTTACGAGAAGGAGATTGTTGCTTTGCGCAATGAGATCGCTGAGTACAATACGCTGCTTTCTAAGGTGGATGCGGCGTCGAACCGGGTGAGCAGCGTTGAAAAGGGGCTGGCTAATATGACGAGTAAGATGTTGACTAGCGTGTTGCTGAAGTATGGCAAGGATAGCAGTGAGTATGAGATGGCGGGCGGTACTCGCCAAAGCGAGCGGCGCAGACGGACGGTGAGTCAGCCGAGTAGTGCGGAGGCGGTGCCTGTTTAGGGGGTTCGTATCGGCTTTTTCTGAACACGATAGATGCTTCAACGGGAGATGGCTTAGGTCATCTCCTTTTTTTGTGGTTTATCGCTAGCTGTCTAAGGCATATTTGCTTGCTGCTTGAGCAGTGTTACTAGTCCATTAGACAACCACAGACCCGCATCGCGTAATGCCTGAATAGGCTCTTCAACAGATGGAATTAACCCTCTACGTTTAGCTAAGACGATGATCCCTCCTGTGCCTAATGTCGGGATGTTTAGGCTGATTGCACAGCGCCGAGCGGCTGCATCGTCAATCAGAACGGTATAGTCTGGTTTAGATAGCGCGTAGCTGATAACTGACGATTCACCGGCTCCCAAATCCCAAGCAGAGACGAGTGGATCGAGAGTCACGGTTTCAGTTTGGACGGCCCAAGTAGACTGAGGCAAACTCCGCGCCGCGATGTCGTCTTTGCTAACTGTCACTTCTTGCCAAACAGCAGGCGAGGCTTGAACTTTTCCAAAGAGCTGAGGGAGTAATTCTGCTAGCTGGCTTTTGTAAAGTGTGATGAGTGGAGATGAGTTGACCACAACTTGCTTAATCGGCATTACTTAGCTCTTGTACAAGGTCTGCCTCAGTGTATTGAAAGGGCGAAACTTTGTACCGAGAGAGTGCCTGAATGAATTCAGCGCGGGTGAGACCGGCAATCTCGGCGGCTTTGCCCTGGGAGACTTGTTCTAGCTCGTACCATTTGACGGCGGCAGCGATGCGCATTTCTTGCGCAAATTCGTCGGGGGTTTTGCGCAGCGCGGAGAAAGCAGTGGTTGGCAGATCGAAGGCGATGCTAGTCATGGGAATAGGCTCGATGTTAGAGCAGGTTTTTATATCTTAGCGATGTGTTGGCGCATTCGATAATTGCGTAGCGTTTTTGGGTTTGTGCTTACGGTTTAGTCCGTGGTGGTGAAGAGGGATTGAACTTCTTCGGGTGTGGCATTCTCATATAGAGCAGCTACAGCAGAAATCAAAGCGTCGTCCTGAGTCGCTTGGTAAACGGCTTTGAGATTGTTGAGTACGATATTTGCGCTATGTTCATCGCTAAACTCTGCAAAGATCTCTAGCGCTTTGAGCAGCGGAGCCTTTGCCTTAGTGTAGTTCTCTTGCTCTCTCTCAATATTTCCTAACTGATTGTAAGTGGAGGCTTGACTGTAGCGATCGCTGAACTCGATTTGGATATCGAGGGCTTGCTGGAAGTGCGATCGCGCCTGCTCGAAGTCTCTGAGTTCCTGCGCGACTCTGCCCAACTGATGGTAGGTGGAGGCTTGTGCGTAGCGGTCGTTGAACTCGATTTGGATATCGAGGGCTTGTTGGAAGTGCGATCGCGCCTGCTCGAAGTCTCTGAGTTCCTGCGCGAC
>QBMC01000006.1:57089-63472 GCA_003242035.1 Nodosilinea foveolarum
GGGCTTGTTGGAAGTGCGATCGCGCCTGCTCGAAGTCTCTGAGTTCCTGCGCGACGATGCCCAACTGATGGTAGGTCTTGGCTTGTGCGTATCGGTCGTTGAACTCGATTTTGATATCGAGGGCTTGCTGGAAGTGCGATCGCGCCTGCTCGAAGTCTCTGAGTTCCTGCGCGACTCTGCCCAACTGATGGTAGGTGGAGGCTTGTGCGTAGCGGTCGTTGAACTCGATTTGGATATCGAGGGCTTGTTGGAAGTGCGATCGCGCCTGCTCGAAGTCTCTGAGTTCCTGCGCGACGTAGCCCAACTGATGGTAGACGGTTGCTTGAGTGTAGCGGTCGTTGAACTCGATGCAGATATCGAGGGCTTGTTGGTAGAAACCTTTTGCCCGATCAAACTCCCTCTGTCTTAGCGCCACGTCTCCCAAATCTGCCAGCAGCGCTGACACCTTTTCCGGCTGCTCTAATAACTGCGCTTGCGCTAGCGCTACCTCGTAGACGCAGACCGCATCATCAAATCGACGCATCTGCTCGTAAGCATTTCCAAGTTTACGCTGAAGGCTTTGCTGCAACACAGAGTTAGGATGCTGTCCCACCAGCTTTAAGCCTTCTTCTAAATATTCTTCGGCTCTATTCGGGCGCTGCTGGGTTAAATAGGCAGACCCAATCTTGTAGTAAATGTCTGCACATAGCGGCACATCTTTAAGCGCAATTTGCTTGCCCGACGGATTCAGCTCCATCAAGAGCTGCTTAAGCTGCTCAATCTGCGCCTGATTTTTGTCTGAGGCTATCCAACCTGACGGCTGCTCTAGTATCTCATCTTTCAGCTTCTCTAGGCCCGCTTCCGAAGCCACGAACCGAAACAGCCCAGACTTCCAGGCCCAAAAATCCGGCGCAAACTTGCTCACTCGGGTGATGGCATAGTCTGGCAGCACAAACAGCAAAGGATGCGGCACGCTCCGGCGATAGGCATCTCGCATAAAGTTTAAGTCTTGCAAAATGGGCGGATACTCTCCCATCCCGTCTGTACCAATGGCTGCTTCTAGTCCTAGCAGCAGCAGCACAAGTTTGCGATCATCAGGCATACTGCCCATTCGCTGCATCACCGCTTCGCGTAAATCTCGCAAATCTTTCTTCAAAGAGAAATTGATGACTTCTAAATGCACATCGGTATCGACCAAAGTCGCTTTTAGGGCATCGATCAGCAGCGCCTGATTCTGCGCCTGGTTCACTTCAATAAACCCGAGGGTCAATCCCTGCGCAAAATCAATAAATGTCAAAAGCTCAGCGAACTCCGACTGATTTTGCACCAGAAAGGGGCTGCGGTTCGAAGTAGTGTCGAGACTAGCCATCAGTGTCCGTTCGCTCCTTTTCTGTTAGCTGTTTCAAGGCATCTTGAAACAAGTCGCTTTGCTGTACCGCTGGGTTCGGATAGTTCCAGCGATCCAGTCCGTTATATTCCAATACAGATGTGTTAAACAGCATGAGCTGCCCAATCTCGTCTTTGGTAATGTTTTTGGTCAAACACACCTTCGCCAGCAGCGGATAATGATCGTCTGGCACAAAGCGCTCAAAGTTAAACTGCTGCTGCTTGATGGCATAGGTGATATCTTCAGTCTGAATTTTGTCATGCTTGCGAGTGCTTGCGGTTTGGCAGGCGCTGCGCACCATTTGCATAAGCTGTCGCACATGACCGCCGCTGGCTTTTACCAGCGCCATCACCTGTTCTGTTGACTCAAAAAGTTGTTCTGTATCTATCCGCTTTCTAACGATTTGGGCCAGCGTTTCTAATCCGAGCGAGTTGTGAGTAAGATCGCAGCGATCGCGCTTCAGCTCATAGATATTCACCATCGAAACAATATGCGGCTCGCCAAACGAATTCGTAATGTTCTTAGAGGAGCATAAAACCGAAATCGGCACCGTATAGATAATTGTGCAGTTTAGCTCCTGAAGCTGCGCCGCATAGTCAAAAAACAAATGGTTGCCCACATCCGGCGGCACCCGGTCTAGATTGTCAAAAATAACCAAAAATCCCTTCGGATAGCGTTCTCTAATTTTTTGATAAGCATCGCGCAGTAGCAAATTAATATCAGCCTTCAGCCGAGAAATATCCCGCTGTAGCACCTGCCGAATTAGGGTCTTTTGCTTCTCGCCGCCCTTAATCTGGGCTAGCAGCTTCACCAGCAGTTTCGCAATAAACGGAGCATCACTGCCTAAACTCGCCTCGCCTTGCAGACTCACAGAGCTTTCGACTGTCTTCTCGGTTTCGCTGGTCACCTCTTTGAACCAATCCTCAAAACTCTTCAGCAATATTGGATCGAACGACAGCCCCATCTCTCGCAGCTCAAACTCGATTTGCTTAATTACAATCAGATAAAAGTCTGTGTACTCAGCGTTATTAATGTCGGTTTCTTCGTTCGACTCTAAATAGACAACGCGGTAGTCCTCCTCCCAATTTCGACGAATCCGCTGCAACTCGGTACTCTTCCCACAGCCCCGATGGCCCGTAAACAAAATGGTGCAAAACTCCCCCGGTTCTTGAAAGTCTAAAACGGTATTGACCCCTTCAATCGCCTCCGTTTTACGCGCTGGGATTAAATCGACATAGTAGCGCTCCAACCCAGCCCCCGAGAGCGGATTAACATCGCACAGGCGAAACGCTTCTTTAAAGGTCTTGGCACGATAGTCGTCAGTCATAGCGTCAGAACACAAAACAGGTTGAATACGAACGATACCGTAAGTGTATCGCCCAGCCGTTAGACAAGCTGATTCTTATCCATTTGAGCGCTACGAGCAGGTTTGCCATAGTGTAAAAGCAGATTTGCTAATGTAATCTCAAAAAATATGGACTACACGAAGCTCATCACCATTGAGCCGGGTAAGCGCAGCGGCAGGCCTTGTATCCGAGGCATGAGAATTACCGTATACGACGTTTTAGAGTACCTAGCAGGCGGCATGACGGTCGATGAAATCTTGGCAGATTTTTCTGAGCTGACCTCAGAAGACATCCGCGCCTGCCTAGCCTTTGCTGCTGATCGCGAGAAGAAGCTGTTTGCATCAGTCGTATGAAGCTGCTGCTAGATGAAAAGCTGTCGGATCGAATTATTGGCGCGATCGCAGATCTAATGCAAAAAACAACGGCTTCACAATTGTCTCGAAGGATGCAGACTTTCATCAGCGCAGTCTGCTATATGGTTATCCGCCTAAGTTCGTTTACCTTCGAGTGGGCAATTGTCCCACGTCCAAAATTGTTAGTGTTTCGAGAAGTCAATTTGATGCGATCGCTCTACTTGAAGCCAGCAATGCAGAAAGCATCTTAGTCATCGTGTAATTGAGCGCTATCCAAATATATTAGGAAGGCATTTATCTGATTAGCCTCTCATCATTAGATATCTGATCTACCCTAAGGTCTAGTGAAATAACGCTCTAGGAAGTAAAGCTCCATGGCAGACGAGTTTCAATCAAATAATGGTTCACTCGATAGAGACAGCATGACGCTGGCACAGCATGTGCTGCAAGAGGTTGAGAGTTTGGGCGCAGAAGCGCAAGACATTAGCGCCCTGATGAATCGAGTGGCCTTTGCTGGCAAGCTAATTGCGCGTAGACTCACCCGCGCGGGTCTAGTTGAAGACGCGATGGGGTTTACGGGCAAGAAAAACGTGCAGGGCGAGTCCGTTAAAAAGATGGACGAGTACGCTAACGACGTGTTTATCTCTGTGTTTAAGCGCAGCGGGCTAGTTTGTCAGCTAGTGTCTGAGGAAATGGAGGACATCTACCACATTCCGGAGAACTGTCCGATTGGCGGCTACACCCTTTTGTACGATCCGATTGATGGCTCTTCAAATGTAGACATTAACCTCAACGTTGGCTCTATTTTCTCAGTGCGTCGCCGTCAAGGTGCTCAGGTAGATGACACGGGTGCCGATTTGCTCACGCCGGGACACGATCAAATGGCGGCGGGCTACATTTTGTATGGGCCGAGTACGGTCTTTGTGTACTCCATTGGCAAGGGCGTTCATGCTTTTACGCTCGATCCTAGCCTGGGCGAGTTCATTTTAGCGGCTGAGCATGTTCAGATTCCGGCTCACGGGCCTAACTACAGCGCCAACGAAGGCAATCTGTGGCAATGGGACGAGCATTTTCGCGACTATATTCGCTACGTTCACCGGCATGAGGGCTACTCAGGGCGATACAGCGGCGCATTGGTGGGAGACTTTCACCGTATTCTGATGCAGGGCGGGGTGTTCCTTTACCCTGGAACGCAAAAGAACCCAGCCGGTAAGCTGCGGCTGATGTATGAGTCTGCGCCGCTAGCATTTTTGGCGGCACAGGCGGATGGTAAGGCGACGACTGGGGATCAGGCGATCTTGGATGTGCAGCCGACGGGGATTCACATGCGATCGCCTCTAATCATCGGCAGCAAAGAAGACGTTGCCCTAGTCGAGTCCTTTATTCAAGAGCGCAAAATGGAGCAGCAGCCTGTCTCTACCGGGCTAGCCGCTAGCTAGCGCGTCTATGATAGGCCCGATGTGTAGATTAATTTAAGAAAATTCTCTGCTAAAACGATATGTAGGTCACAAAATAAATCTATGCATTTAGGTAGCGTTATCTACAATTGCGCTGTCTCTTTGCTTTTGATCTTTCACTGGCCTCTCCCCGACAAACTCCCATACCAGTCTTATCCATTAATATCCCTATGGTTTCTCTTCTAGAAAATCCGCTCCGCGTTGGGTTACAAAAAGACCGCATTCCTGCGCCGCAGATTCTAGTCATCTTCGGCGCATCAGGTGACTTAACTCAGCGAAAGCTAGTGCCCGCCCTCTATCAAATGCGTCAGGAAAGAAGACTGCCTCCGGAGATCACAATTGTCGGGGTGGCTAGGCGTGAATGGAGCCACGACTTCTTTCGCGAACATATGCGCGAGGGCGTTGAAGAATTTGGCGGCGGCATTGGCAGTCAAAAGGATTGGGATAAGTTTGCTGAAGGGCTGTTTTACTCTCCGGGCAACATCGACAAGCCCGAAGACTACCAAACGCTCAAGGACTTTCTGGCGGAGCTAGATCAAAAGCGGGGCACCCAAGGCAACCGAGTTTTTTATCTTTCGGTTGCGCCGCGCTTTTTTGCAGAGGCAGCTCAGCAACTGGGCAAAGCCGGAATGCTAGCCGAACCGACCAAGCAAAGGCTGGTAATTGAGAAGCCCTTTGGCCGCGACTTGGCCTCGGCGCAGTCTTTGAACTACAAGGTACGCAACGTCTGCGCCGAAGAGCAGATTTACCGAATCGATCACTATCTAGGCAAAGAGACCGTTCAGAACCTGCTGGTATTCCGATTCGCGAACGCCATTTTTGAGCCACTGTGGAACCGCCAGTTTGTAGACCACGTGCAGATTACCGTGGCCGAAACGGTCGGGCTAGAAGGCCGAGCGGGCTACTACGAAACCGCTGGGGCCATTCGCGACATGGTGCAAAACCACCTGATGCAGCTCTTTTGCCTAACGGCGATGGAAACGCCCAACTCACTAGACGCCGCCAGCATTCGCAACGAAAAAGTAAAGGTGTTGCAGGCCACGCGGCTAGCGAACGACATCGATCTGTCCGAGAGTGCGATTCGCGGCCAATATTCTGCTGGCTGGATGAAAGGCAAAGAAGTTCCTGGCTATCTAGATGATGGAGATGTGCCAGAAGACTCTACCAACAATACCTTTGCGGCGCTGTCGCTGCGAGTCGATAACTGGCGCTGGCAGGGCGTTCCGTTCTATTTGCGCACGGGTAAGCGGCTGCCAAAGAAAGTCTCCGAAATTTCTATCCACTTCAAGTCAGTGCCGCACTTAATGTTTCAGTCGGCGGCCAAGCAGATGAATGACAACATTCTGGCGCTGCGAATTCAGCCAAACGAAGGGGTAGCCATGCGATTTGAGGTGAAAACGCCCGGTTCTTCCTTGCGGACGCGGTCGGTGGAAATGGACTTTCGCTACGATGCCGCTTTTGGTAAGCCCAGCACGGATGCCTATAGCCGTCTGCTCATTGACGCGATGCTAGGCGATCAGACGCTGTTTACCCGAGGCGATGAAGTGGAGCAGTCGTGGCGAGTGCTAACGCCGCTGTTAGAAGTTTGGGATGCGCCCGCGCCAGCCGGAAGTATTCCAACTTATGAGGCGGGAACCTGGGGGCCGGTTGAGGCAGAGCTACTGCTGAATCGAACCAATCGCCGATGGCGTCGGCTGTAGGGCCAAGGCTTCTGGCCAATGTGCAATTTGTTTTACCCACTAGCAAACATTAACTAACGTCAGTTCGGGTTAAGCCACAGGCGGTAAAGCCCACTCTAGGCGGAGTTTGGGCTTTTTAGGCTGATGGCAATAGGCAATTAAGCCGCAAATGATGTTGATCC
>QBMC01000070.1 GCA_003242035.1 Nodosilinea foveolarum
GCAGCAGGCCAGACCAGCCTACGAAAACAAAACGGTCGCGCTTTAGCCAGTCATCAACGACGTCAAATCGTCCCTGACGGGCGGGCGCTTGACCCATTGCAATAGTCATTAAAACTAATCTCCGAAAAGAATCTATGTTATTAAAACAGCGGAAAAAGACGGGTTTGCAAGTCGCTGTCGGAGGCGTCAAGCTGCACCTGACTTAGGTGATGCACCTAAGCACTAGGCATTAACACTCATTCGCCCCAACCGTTAAGACTTGTTTACCAATCTTTACCATACTTCTCATTATTATAAGGCCACTTCTCTAAAAAATCTCCCTTCGAAAGGATTACATCTGCGCCAATGGATAGAGAAGCCTTGGCGGTAGATGAGATCTAGCGATAGTTAGAAGAATAAAAAGGATTGGAACCGCAAGGCCCAGACTATCCAGCAGCACAAAACTACCGAACTCTCAGAATCGCTATTCCCGTATCCCTGATTTTAGGATTGTTTGCAATACTAGAGGGCGAACTAAACTTAAGGGGCTTTGCCCACACTCATCTCTATATGTATATCGTTGAACTCGCGCTAAAGAATTCGCCCATGCCGCTGACGGTGCAAAAAGAAGACAAGGAAACCGCAGAGGCCACTTACCAGAAGGCGCTCGACGCGATGAAAAATGGCAATCCCGTGATGCTAGAACTCACCTGCGACCAAATGCTTGATAAAAAGGTCGCGGTTTTCGTCAGCGACTTAGCCGCTGTGCAAGTCTACGAAAAGTCTGGTAGCGCAGGGACTGGAGGCCGTTCACCTGGGTTCTTTTCACTCGCTAACGAATAATCTCAGTCAGCCATTTTCAACCACCAGTCTCCGCAGGTAGACCTTTGCCGCTAATTCCCCCGCCCTTTCCTGAAAGCCGATCCGCAGCCAAAGCTCCAGCCGCGATCGCCGTAGAAGATGTCAGCTTCTACTGGCCGTCTGGGGCTGCTGTGCTGCGTCACTGCTCTTTGGAAGTGGGGCAGGGCAAGTTTTGTATGCTGCTGGGCAATAACGGCAGCGGCAAATCTACGCTGCTACGGCTACTAGCCAAGCTGCTAGCCAGACAGACGGGGTCTATTCACATGAGCGGCCCCGTTGGGTTTGTCTTTCAAAACCCCGACCATCAGCTAGTGATGCCAACGGTAGGGGCTGACGTGGCGTTTGGCCTGGTTAAAGAAAAGCTTTCAGAAGCGCAGATGAAAAAGCGGGTAGAAGATGCGCTCTCGGCAGTTAATTTGTGGCATTTGCAGCGGCGACCGATTTACGCCCTCAGCGGCGGACAAAAACAGCGAGTGGCGATCGCCGGAGCCATTGCGCAAAACTGTCAAATTCTTCTGCTAGACGAACCAACCGCCCTGCTCGATCCAGATAGCCAAATAGATTTGGTCCGCCAGGTTCAAGCGCTCGTTAAAAGTAGAGGACTCACCGCCCTGTGGGTCACCCATCGCTTAGCAGAGCTGGACTATTGCGACTATGCCTTTTTATTAGAAGGTGGAGCAGTGAGCGATCGCGGCGACCCACAGCGACTAAAGCAAAAGCTTAAGACTAGCTACATCGAATAATCGCCTAACATGATGGAAAGTCATTCTTCTCATCAGGGCTTTCTATGTCAGGCACCTCCTTCTCAGCGATTTTGCTAGTTGACGGCTATAACATCGTAGGCGCTTGGCGCAGCCTGATCGAACTTAAAACCGAAAAAGGGTTAGATACCGCCAGAGAATCTTTGATTGCGGCCCTGACAAACTACAGCGCCTTTCAGGGCTACGAAACCTGGGCAGTGTTCGACGCCTACGAGCAGCCTACTCGGGCCTCTAAAGAGGTCGTCACGCCTTACCTATCTGTGCACTACACCGGCTATGGCCAAACGGCAGATAGCTATATCGAACGCGCCTGCGCTAACTTTCGCCACGACGCGCGTAAATTTACCCAGCGACTAATCGTGGCCACCTCCGATAGCGTCCATCGGCAAACGGCGATTGGCTACGGGGCAGAAGGCATGTCGGCCCTGCGGTTAGAGAGCGAGGTGAAGCAGGCGACCCAGCGCGTAAAGCATCGGCAGAAGGCGCAGAAAAAAGCCTCCAGCAGAATGTTTAAGGCGTTAGACCCAGCCGTGCAAGCGCAGCTCGACAGAATGAGGCTGGGCGAAAAAGAATGAAGGCCAAAAAGAAACTGATTATTTTGCCCAATCACCTTGCCAAAAGGACATTGCCTTCTGTACTATGAAATACGCATTCCTCAGTAGCTCAGTGGTAGAGCGGTCGACTGTTAATCGATTGGTCGTAGGTTCGAATCCTACCTGGGGAGTTTAATCAAATAATTACCGGCTCGCTCAGGCGACTGCTCCCTGTTTGTGCAAGCTACTTTTATGCTGCGTAAACGGAATTGTCTGGCGAATTTTTTATCAGCATTACTAAAAAGCGTTTTCGACCCAAGCAACAAACTACAGGCATTTTCAACCTGTAAACCTGTACAATTTATTAAAGTTTCAGAGTATAAATACTCACTCGCCTTAGCAGAAGTGGTACTCTTAGCCCTATAGCAACAACTTTTTTAACATGCCTCGCATTTTAGTCATTGACGACGACCCCGCGATCGTAGAACTCGTTTCTATCAATCTAGAGATGGCCGGGTACGACATCAGCCAAGCCGGTGATGGGATCAGAGGGCAGGCGCTGGCGGTGCAGATTGTGCCAGATTTAATCATGTTGGACTTGATGCTGCCAAAAGTAGACGGGTTTACCGTTTGCCAAAGGTTACGCCGGGATGATCGGACGGCTGATATCCCCGTTTTGATGCTGAGCGCTTTAGGCGAAACGCAGAACAAGGTAGATGGCTTCAATGCGGGCGCAGACGATTATTTGACCAAGCCCTTCGAGCTAGAAGAAATGCTTGCCAGGGTGCGAGCGCTGCTCAGAAGGACAGATCGCATTCCGCAAGCTGCTAAGCACAGCGAAATTTTAAGCTATGGGCCATTGACGCTAGTGCCCGAACGCTTCGAGGCGATTTGGCTAGATAGGACGGTCAAGCTGACTCATTTAGAATTTGAGCTGCTGCACTGCTTGCTTCAGCGTCACGGTCAAACGGTCTCGCCCAGCGAAATTCTTAAAGAGGTATGGGGCTACGATCCTAATGATGATATCGAGACTATTCGCGTTCATATCCGGCACCTGCGTACTAAGCTAGAACCCGATCCCAGGCATCCTCAGTACATCAAAACTGTCTACGGTGCGGGCTATTGCCTGGAACTGCCCGGTGAGATTGAGTTGCAGCCAGCGGAAACAATTAGTAGCTCTGCTTAAAGACTTTTTAGTTAAAGATCTATGAGCTGAAGATCTATTAAAGCAGTGGCTACTTTTATCTAGCTCATGCTTTAGCGTGATGCGATCGCCCCTGCCTATGCGTCATATTTAAGCACTCACTCGTTTTTGCCCAATCGCCCAACCCGATTGCATGTTTGGAACCTATCAGAGCAGTTGCATCAGAATAGAAATAGCAGCAAGCGCCGAGCGGATCGCTGGAAGCTTGACTGAGCCTGAGCAGCTTGAAAAATGGCTTTGGCCGCAGCAAATTAAACTCTCCAAGACGGCCAAAGGATGGTCGAAGGAGAGAGCATCTTTAAACCAATTGTTAGCCGGTCAAGAGTTTGAAAGTACGCTAGGGCCGCTAAAAGTGAATCATTGCGTAGAGATGCTTTCACCTGATGGCATTCGATTTGTGCTCAGCGGCGGGATTGATGGCTTTCACGAATGGCAGTGGGGTGAGGGCTGGGTGCAGTCTCGGCTAGAGGGGATTTCGCTGGTGCCGCTGAATTTGGGACAGACACTAAGTTTGATGAGGCTTAGGGCGTATTTAGTGAAAGCGTAGCGACTCACGGGCGCTGGACGATAGGTTCGGCGATGCGGCGATTGGTTTGAGGATCGATGCTGACTAGGCGCACGTAGTGTTGGGGAAAGTCTTGAAGACAGGATTGTAAGAGGGCGATCGCCTCTGCCTCGTCAGATGAATGAAGGGTGCCGTAACTTTGCCACGAGTTAACCCGAAAGCGACGCTGATCGACATGCTCTATGCCTAGCTTTTGGCCCTGAGCAAGAATGTTGCAGAGCAGTTGCCAGGTGTCTTTGGGTAAGCGGTTGTCAGCGTTAGGCGCAGCGTCTTTGGCCCGTTTGGTCTCAGGACTTGGAAACTGATCGCTCATTCCGTAAGGGCGCAGCGGATTGTCGGCGGGTGGCATCAATAGCGGTGACTCTTCGTAGCGGCGATCTCTAGAGCCATTGACAGCGAAAGCACGGCCCGCAGGCGTCACAGCCTGATTATATTCACTCACTAAACCCATTGTGCGAACCCGCTCTTGCTCGTAAACTAGACTTTCGCCCACTGCAATGAGATTTTTTAGCTGAAAATTAGGCTTGGCAAACGCAGGCGGCTTAATCGCGTTAACGACTTTGCTAGAGACATTTTCGACGCCTACAGAATAGATAAACTGGGTGATTTGTTCGTCGTAAATTTGCGATCGCACCGCCCCAAAAAAATCAATCGCCTGCCCCTTAAACCGATCTACAAACTGTTCTACCTCCGTCGCGCCCAAACCATCCTCGGCAAACATACCGCTAACAACACCCAACCGCTCCTCCGCATTAGGTTCCCAGTAAAACTTTTGCATGCGGCCATCGCGAATCAGCGGTGCATACAGCGTAGCAAAGTCGTTACCTGTTGCAATAATCGGGATTCTAGGCAGTTCAGTTTCGTCGTAGCTGCCCGGTAGCTGCACATTAGTCGGATTATCCGCAATGTTCATCAGCGTGTTGTTCACTAGCTGAGTATTTACGGTGTACTGCGTCATCCGGTCGAATCGGCCCGCACCCGCGTCCAAATCATTAATCATCAGCACTGCCATTTTGCCGCGCACCTTCACTAGCTCTGCCGCCTCCCGATAGCGCAGCCGCACAAGCCTAGCCGGATCACCCGCATCCGGACTCTCCAGCTCGCCGCCCGAAATATAAACCACCTCCACGCCCATCCGCTTAAAAACTAGCTCGCACTGGAACGTTTTGCCCTCACCTTTACGACCATGAACGCCCAGGATCAGCGGCACTTTTACGCGTGGCAGGTCTAGATAGTTCTTAGTGATATGAACGGCTAGCTTGTTGAGGAAGCGAGGAGAGACGTAGTAAGACATGAGCGAATATATTCTCTAAGATTACGCAAACCACGATTGCCAAGCAGTCCACTTTGAAACCAGACTAGCCAACGCTTCGTACCCGCTTGCCGCTGGATGCGCGCCGTCTATCATCGCCACTTCCTGCATCCAAATGAGATTCTGGCTAAGTGGCTGATAGGTCTCTAGATAAGGAACTTCTAGCTCGGCGCATAGCTCGCGGTAGGCATCAGAGGTTTGTTTTATCCGAATGTTTGCCGCTGGATCTTCAATCGGAGGAGGCCCGACTAGTAGAGTTGGATACTGGGCTTTTGCGCGGATGAGTAATCGACGCGCTGTTGTTATAGCGGTATTTGGATCAACTAGGACAGCGCCTGCTTCTAAACGAGTGTCGTTAACGCCAAAGGAAAACACTAAGCGAGAGTCGCCATCCGCCAGAAATCGAAGGTTTGATTCCATTTGCCAGCGGTTTTCGATTTGCTGGCTGGTATTGCCGCGAATGCCTAAGTTGTAGTGAGTGAGACTGTGCTGGGAAGACGTGGCGGCGGCGCAGGCTCGGCCCGTCCAACCTAAATAAGCAGGGTCGCCAGTGCCGTTAACAAAGGAGTCTCCAAAAAAACAAATGCGAATATCTGACATAAAAAAGAAGTTACTCGCCTGAGGGCTTAGCGGAAGCTTTCGCTGCGTGAGTGCGCTGTTCTATTTCTTCTAACGCTGTGACGACGAGCTGTTTTGCCTGAAGTTTCCAGCCGCGTCTTTGTAGTGTGATGGCGATCGCACCCCCCACAATCGTCGCAATAAAATCCACCGGCTGCGTAAACGAAATGCCAAACAGCAAGCCCAGCCCAGCAATCCCCCAAAATGGCAAAGCCGCTGCCTGCCGCTGCTGAAGCAAAATACCGTCAATAAAATTCCCCTTTAGCTCCCCGTCCAGCTCGTTCTTCACCAGCTTTTGCTGCTTCACAGGCACAGAGAGTGAAATCTTCTGCCGCAGCTTTTCCACCTTCCGCGCATCGGTGCTGTACTCAGTCAACTGGTCTTCTGCCAGCATCACCAAACGCTCTGTCTGAGACATGGTTGCATCCATTATTTAGAAGGGGCACCTTGCAGTTTACATCACAGCAGAAGCTCGCTCATAGTTTTGAATCCGCTTCTAAAAGGATCTCAAATTATTAAAATTGATAGTGTCTATGCCTCTCTGATTAAAGTAGACAGCCACTTTAAGATCGTCTGTGAGAACAAGATATTTGTTTTGCGCCGCTTCGGCAATTCCGCAATCTGTCAGTCCATATTTCAGGAAAGACCAATCTAAAGACGCGATTTCTCTACTAGGTATATAGGTTTCCTCTAAAAGGACTAATCCCTTAGCAAACACTTCGCGAGCGGGTTCGCCTAGCTTATTGAGGAGACTATTGACTTCTGTGAGAATGTTAGGCGTCGTTGCAATAACCGTGAACCGTTGAAGCAAGTCAATCAAGATATCATAGTCGTTAGGGGTGAACTGCTCCGTTCTTCCAAATTTCGTAATCCTTTCCCTGCCTAGTTCACCCACAAAAAGCAACAGCAAGATATTTGTATCGACTAGTATTCCTTTCGAAAAATATCTCCGCAGTAGACTTTCTATTGGGTCTATCATACTTTCCGAATTTTCATAGAGTCAATCTCACCTGTTATGGCATTGATGCGGAAAAGCTTGTATTGTCTGACATACTGCCATTTGGCGTCTGGAGTAAAAGCAGAGCTAAGCACACTAGGGGCAGGTGGCAAGGCAGAACGAACATCGTGCCCAAGAGTGATCAGCCAATGACTTGCATCTTCTGACTTTTCTACTTCTTCTAGTCTCAGGTTCTCAGGTGGACTCCCGTTCAGGGACTTCTCTATTTCCTTAAAGTATTCGCTAGTGTTTCTGACAGCGGTAGCAACGTCAATCATAAGCCGTCTATAACTCTTCGCTAACCATCATACATAGAAAAGAAGGGAAGGCGATCAGCCTTCCCTTCTCTAATTAAACGAGTCTGACTAAGCCAACCTCATCAATCTAGTAGCGGAAGCTGCTGCCGCTGTTGCTGTTATTGTTGCTACCGGGCTTGTGCACGATAAAGCTCACAGCCTGACACTGCTTAACGTTGTCGAAGCCGACCACGCGAATGAAGCAGTTGCCGTACTCAGAGCGGCAAGCCTGAATTTCGTCTAGAACCGCGCGAGTGCTGGATGCGCCAAACAAAGGCAGCTTCCACATCGTCCAGTAGTACTCTTTAGGATCGGAGTTCTCGTTGAACTCTACAGCCGGGATATAGCCCATTTGTAGGCAGTAGTTGAGCTGCTTTTCGATTTGCTGGTCGGTGAGAGGGGGAAGGTACGAAAGAGTTTCATACCGACGCTCTTTTGGCAAAGTTTTCATGACTTTCTGTTTGAGGGTGAAAGGGTGAATAGTTGAAGGGAATGCAACTTAGTCTTCGGCGTTGTCTATGGAAGACTCTTCCGAATCGAAGCTGCTTTTTTCGACGCTGGATTTTTCGACGCTGGCTGACAGCTCTTCGGAGGTCATTTGCGTCATCTTTTCAAGTTGTTTTTTGCGATGCCCTATATTGGACTGCTGAATACTGCTGGTGAGCATCTCGGGAAGAAATTCTGCAACTTCTTCGGCCAGGTGCGATCGCACCGTCATTATCCGCAAACCAAGTTCAGGATACTCTTGGAGTAACGCTGTAATAAAGGCTTCGCCATCTTGGAGCTTTTCACGGCTCGCAAACTCGTTGAACTGATGAAACACTGGCCGATTGGTTTCTAAAAGCTGGCTCAACACAGTGCGAACGGCTTGATAGGTGAGGTAACTCGAAAGCACCTGAGTCGTATCTTTGGCAATTCGCTTGAGATCCATAGTTAGGGAGCGCTATAAAACGCTCCGACAAACCTACTGTCAAATTTGCTGTGTTGAACCCGTTGCAGGCGCGCTCTTAGATAGTATCAACAGTATCAAACTCAAACTTGATCTCTTTCCATAGGTCAAGCGCAACCGCTAGCTCAGGAGACCACTTGCCTGCTTCGCGCAGGATGTCGCCACCTTCACGGCTGAGGTTACGGCCTTCGTTGCGAGCCTGCACGCAAGCTTCCAGCGCAACTCGGTTAGCCGTTGCACCCGGAGCGTTACCCCAAGGGTGACCCAGCGTACCACCGCCAAACTGAAGGACGGAGTCGTCGCCGAAGATTTCGACGAGCGCAGGCATGTGCCATACGTGAATACCACCCGAAGCAACCGCCATTACACCCGGCATAGAAGCCCAGTCTTGGGTGAAATAAACACCGCGTGACTTGTCTTGCTCGATGTAGTTCTCGCGGAGCAGGTCAACGAATCCCAAAGTACCGGCTCTGTCGCCTTCGAGCTTACCGACAACCGTCCCGGTGTGGATGTGGTCGCCACCCGATAGGCGCAAGCACTTTGAAAGTACGCGGAAGTGGATACCATGGTTCTTCTGACGGTCGATGACCGCGTGCATTGCCCGGTGAATGTGCAGCAGTACGCCGTTGTCGCGGCACCAGTGAGCCAACGTCGTGTTAGCTGTAAAGCCACCCGTTAGGAAGTCATGCATGACGATGGGCATGTCGAGTTCTTTGGCGTACTGCGCCCGCTTGAGCATTTCTTCGCAAGTAGCGGCCGTTACGTTGAGATAATGACCTTTGATTTCACCCGTTTCTGCCTGAGACTTGTGAATCGCATCTGCTACGAACAAAAATCTGTCGCGCCATCTTTGAAAAGGCTGAGAGTTAATGTTCTCGTCGTCTTTGGTAAAGTCTAGACCGCCCCGCAGACACTCATAAACCGCACGACCGTAGTTCTTAGCAGAAAGACCGAGCTTAGGCTTAATCGTACAGCCCAGCATCGGACGACCATACTTATTGAGGCGATCGCGCTCAACTTGAATACCGTGTGGAGGGCCTTGGAAGGTCTTAACGTAAGCGACTGGAATCCGCAAGTCTTCAAGCCGCAAAGCTCGCAGCGCTTTAAAGCCAAATACGTTACCCACTAAGGAAGTCAGCAGGTTAGTGACAGAACCCTCTTCAAACAGGTCTAGCGGGTAGGCCACATAAGCGATGTACTGGTTGTCTTCGCCGGGAACGGGTTCGATATCGTAGCAACGACCGCGATATCTGTCCATGTCAGTAAGGAGGTCAGTCCATACCGTTGTCCATGTACCTGTGGAAGACTCAGCGGCTACAGCGGCTGCACATTCTTCGGGGGGAACTCCGGGCTGAGGCGTCATCCGGAAAGCAGCGAGAATATCAGTATCTCTAGGCGTGTAATCCGGAGCGTAGTAAGTTAGCCGGTAATCCTGTACACCAGCGCTATAACCTGCGCCCGACTTGGACTGAGTCTGTGAATAGGACATATTTCTCTATTTCCTTCTTGTGAACCAAACTAGATATTGAGCGAACTTCATATATCTCCATCTATGCGTTTCATAGAAAAAGAGCCAAACACCCGACGCCTAAAAGTTGCCCGCCACCTATATAGGTGCTGGCGCTCCGAAAGAGGCGGTTTTCTGATTATGTTTGAAGTCCGCCTGACTGAGTGCCAGCCGACATCCGAAAACAGCTTTTCAACAGCTTTTGAAGACTGGTAAAAGAGCCGCGTCATTTTAGGTTTTGGGGGTTTGGGTGTCGTTCAGATAAAACCTATGCTTTACAGAATACTATCAGGACACCATTTAGTTTCCTTTTCAAAGTTCTGTATAGTCTGATAATTAAATTTTATGAATGCCGGTATAGAAAGGTTTCAGAAGATTTCTGCCTTTGGGAATAGCTGTATAACCCGTAACATTTCGAAATGAAAAATCTTAAATTATTCGAGATTTTAGGATCAAAGGATAATCAGGCAAAGAAATTTTGTTGACCCCTTTGGGCAAGCTACTACATCAGCATTCGTTGTTATCAATAGCTGAGACCGTATCTAAATGCGGCGTCTAATCTAATGACTAGGGATTTACCTGCTGTGAGCATTGCTAGAAAAGTAAGGCGACCTATCCGTTTTTGGGCCAGAAATGCTTTTCTATGGGGCGGTTTGGCCCTGGTTTCTCACGCGCCAGTGGTCAAAGCGCAGATTCAGGAGACGCTGCCCAACCAAGCGCCCAACGTTGGGGTGCCTACGCGTCCGCTAACGGGTGAGCGGTCGAACCGGCCCAATCCGATTTCGCAAGACTATCAGGTGGGGGCGCTGCAAGCGGACTATACTGGCAGCCTTTGGGTCGGGTCGCACCAGGGACTTTCCCGCATTAATCCAGAGACCGGACAGGTGCAGGCAAAAGTATCTGTGCCCAATCCCTTTATTGATGCGATGGCGCAGGACAAGGTAGGTCGCATTTGGCTGGGCACTCCCGAAGGGTTGGTTCGCGTTGACCCTCGCATTAATGAAATTACGGCGCAGAACTTTAGGCTGCCTTCTAATAGAGTGCTGGCGACGGTGGTGGATAGCCGTGGGTTCCTGTGGGTAGGCACCGATCGCGGGCTGGCGATGATTAGCCCGGATGAAGGTTTGCTGATGACGACGCTGCAAGCTTTGCCAGGGGTGAGTGCGAATACGTTGACGCTCGATAAAAAAGGAAATCTGTGGGTGGGTACGTTAGAGGGGCTGGTGCAGATCGACACTGCTTCGGCTTACCTCAAGCGTCAGGTGACGGATTTGCCGGGGCGTTCTGTACAGGCGATCGCTATCGGTCCACAGGGAAATTTGTGGGTAGGGACGCCCACCGGCCTGCTAGAAATAGACAGTAAAACTGGGCAGCTTTTGCGCTCAGTCACGCAGCTTAGAGATCGAAATGTGCAGGCGATCGCCTTCGATTCTACTCAAAGCCTCTGGGTCGGCACTGACGACGGCCTGCTCAAGCTCAATCCTTACAACGGCGCAATCGTCGGCCGAGTGCCTAGCCTCCCATCCGAACATATTCTGTCCATCTCGCCCGACACCGGTAATAAGCTCTGGGTTGGCACCACAGAAGGACTGGCCTGGGTCAGTCAGGTCACCGGACGCGGCACACCTCATGGCTCTATCGTCAGCGCCAATGGAGCCAGATAATCTTTAGTTCAGAATTATCAGTTTGAAGAGAGTTTGAGAGAAGGTCACAAAACCCTGTTTCCTTGAGGGCAGGGATGTAGTGACATACATCTTTCAAGTGAGTGTTAGCGAACAATCTTGATCTATGCTTTGCCGTGAAGCAGGTATAATTGCGTTGGTCATAGACCCACCCGAGACGATGGATCAGACAGCCTAATGAGCGAAGTTCAGCGATGCTGACGGCACAGCCAAATCGGTAGACCGGGAAAAGATGACAGGGCAATGGTAAACATCCCTAGACTCAACCCATCCAAAAGATATTCCGTAGTGAGTGTCGCCTATAAGAACCGCAGGGCTTGCGGGGATGGTCTGTGGAGCGAATGTAAGACCCGATAGACCCGAGTCAGGAGGGCGGTTGCGATGAAGCAGAAACCTAAATCGTGAGGTTTGGGAATCCTCGTCACTTCAGTGCGGGGAGGATGTCAAATAGACAGCCCCTCATTCAGTGAGCCGTCATGATCGTCAATGTGCATCAGTTTGTGCAGTGGAAAGAGGAAGGAACGGCGATCGCCGTTCTCACCGCCTGGGACTATCTTTCAGCGCAAATGGTCAATGCAGGCGGCGCAGATATTGTCCTGGTGGGCGACTCCATGGCGATGCCAGTAATAGGACACGAAACTACGCTGCCAATAACGTTAGACGAGATGATTTATCACGCCAAAATGGTGCGTCGGGCGATTAAAAATACGCTGGTTGTCGTCGATTTACCTTTTTTGAGCTATCAAACCAGCTTGGAAGCGGCGCTGATGTCAGCAGGGCGAGTGCTAAAAGAGACGGGTGCTCAGGCTGTGAAGATGGAAGGAGGCCATGCGTCGATGGTCGAGAAGATTGCTGCTACGGTGCAGGTAGGGATTCCGGTGATGGGACATGTGGGGCTAACGCCGCAGTCGGTGTATCAGTTTGGTAGCTTTCGTAAGCAGGGAAAAAGTGATGAAGATGCCAAGCGGATTTTGGGTGAGGCGATCGCCCTCGAAAAAGCAGGCGTCTTTGCCATCGTACTAGAACACATTCCCGCCGACCTAGCGCACAAAATTAGCCAACGGATGACGATTCCAACCATCGGGATTGGAGCTGGGCCAGACTGCGACGGGCAGGTTTTAGTCACTTCAGATCTGCTCGGACTCTCCGATTGGCAGCCGCCGTTTGCGAAGCCTTACGTCAATTTGCGAGAGCAGGGTATTACTGCGATCCAACAGTTTTGTGAGAACGTGCATGGTCACAAATTCTAGCCGGACAGAGGGCGATACAATCAAAGGTGGTTTACGCGCCCTTTAAAGTTTTACTCTATGGCTACTGTTGTTGTTGCGACGGGCAATCTGGGCAAGCTTGCCGAACTTAAAGACTATTTACAATTGCTCGATTGGGATTTGGCGCTAAAGCCCCAGGAAATAGAGGTAGACGAAACGGGCGAGACGTTTATTGAGAATGCTCGGCTGAAGGCTTCTGAGGTGGCGATCGCCACTAAAAGCTGGGCGATCGCGGATGACTCGGGCCTTTCTGTATTTGCCTTAAACGGTGCGCCGGGGGTACTATCGGCGCGATATGGCGATCGCGATACGGATCGAATTGAGCGGGTTTTGCGCGAGCTGGGCGACGAGAGCGACCGGCGGGCGGAGTTTGTCTGTGCGATCGCTCTATCTCGACCCGATGGCACTATTGCGCTAGAGACCGAAGGCCGCTGTCCGGGGGCGATTTTGATGGCTGGGCAGGGAGCAGGCGGCTTCGGCTACGATCCGATTTTCTTTGTCACTGCGCAGGGCAAAACCTTTGCCGAAATGAGCAACGCCGAGAAAGAACGCTATAGCCACCGAGGGATAGCGTTTGAGCAATTAATGCCTAAGCTAAAGCAGCTAAAGCTGACCGACTAAAAAGAAAGGCCACTTCTTAAACGAAGCAGCCTCTCTGAGTCTAAGCAGGGGTTTTAGAACCTGATCTACGTGGCGTTATTTTTGTTGAGCAGATCTTGAACTTGACCTAAAGCGGCTCGGAAAATGTTGAAGCCCGCCCAGCTCGCAGCGATCAAAATCGGTGACAGTACGGCTACGATGCGAAAATCCAAATCCATAGGGTTGCCCTCTCTTTAGTTAAGTTTTCTGGTTGGCGATTGCTTAAAAGGTCGTAATGATCCTCTCATACTAATTTACATCATCCGAGACATGCCTCCCATAAATACTCCACCAAATACGCCACCTAATACTCTACAAAGACCGGTTGCCATCGTCACTGGAGCCTCTAGCGGCATTGGATTGGCGATCGCACGTCGATTAGCTGCTGACGGCTACGACCTGGCTATCTGCGCGCGCCGCGAGGACAAGTTGGCTAAAGCCGCAGACATGCTAAGACGGCAGGACATTAATGTCCTTTCGCAAACAGTCGATCTGCGCAATGAGGCCCAGATTCTAGATTTCTTTGCCGCCGTAAACGCCAAGTGGGGGCAGCTAGACGTGTTAATAAACAACGCCGGGTTAGGTCACAAAGAGTCTTTAATGGCCGGTAAAACCGCTGCTTGGCGCGAGATGCTAGAGGTAAACGTGCTGGCGCTGTGCATTTGTACCCGCGAAGCCATTAGCCTGATGCAGCCTGCCAACTCGGGTCATATTTTGCACGTTAGCTCGATGTCTGGGCACAGAGTTCCGGCGATTACGGGCGTGTATTCGGCCAGTAAGTTTGCGGTGCGATCGCTCACAGAAACCCTGCGCCGAGAACTCCGCGCTGCTAATAGCAACATTCGCATCTCATCGGTGAGTCCTGGCATTGTCGAAACTGAGTTTGCCGAGAAATATCATCAGAGCGCCGAGCAAGCTGAGAAAACCTACGGTCAGTTCCCGGTGCTACAGGCGGTAGATATTGCCAATGCGATCGCCTACGCGCTGAGCCAGCCCGAGCATGTGGAGGTAAATGATATTTTGATACGGCCTACGCAGCAGACGAGCTAGGGAAAAGAAATGATGAGTGATGAGTTAGCTGAGGATTTCTAGCTCGTCTTCGCGCAAATGGGCTTTGAAGGGTCGTCTGGCTCCTTCGACTTCGAATTCGGCGAGGATGGTGTAGTTGGGGCTGATCGGTCTGCCCTTCCAGTCGGTGAGGATGGCCGCGATGGTGCCCTCCATGCCCTGCACCTCGAAGGGTTCGTTGCGGTGTTTGGGGTGGTGAAACAGGATTAAAGGGCCT
The DNA here is from genome assembly GCA_003242035.1 of Nodosilinea foveolarum. GTDB lineage: Bacteria > Cyanobacteriota > Cyanobacteriia > Phormidesmidales > Phormidesmidaceae > Phormidesmis > Phormidesmis foveolarum. Next base: position 14,457 of record QBMC01000070.1, read on the forward strand.
TTTATACGAACGCGATCGCCAACTTTCATAGAAGAGTTCAAACAAATGCTATAGAACAAAACGCATCAAGAAAAGTCACCTAGACGGCTGTTTTTCCTGAAGCTCGATTTCTTTGCATTCTCTCATACGACGGACATCGCCCGATCAGGCGAGTGCAGTATCAAATAGCTAGTTCCCAGGCGGAGAAGCGGGTGGAGCGATAGGTGTCTCGGCTGGAGGTTCAGCAGGTGTACTGGCGGGAGCCTCAGTCGGTTCGGCAGTTGGAGAATTAGCGGGCGCTGCGGTAGGGTCGTCCGCTGGCGCTGCGTTCACTGGCGTCTCAGGTTCGGGTGCGGTTTCCACTGGCTCCGCTTCTGCTGGGGATTCGTCTGCGGTATTGTCCACACCATCAGTCGGCGTTTCTACTTGCTCAGGAGTCGGCAGCAGGGGTTCGGACCTTCTAGCTTCTAAGGCTCGCCAAAGCAGCCAGCCACCTACCCCAATAATGCCTAAAGCGAGCAGTCCCAGCAGGATAGTCACCAGCTTCTGCCCACCAGAGCGACCTTCAGAATCGCCAGGATCTACCTCCGCCATCTCTTCGGGTGTGAGCGGCGTCTCGTCTTCTTCGGCTTCTCCATACAGCAGCGCTCTAGAAGCTGCGGTCATTTGTTCGGGCTGTATATTGTCTGGCCTGAATTGGCCAACCGATGAACTCGGGGGAAGCGGAATTGCCCCCAGTCCACGGCTAGGCTGATCGGTTTCCTCTGGAATCGCGCCGTCTTCGGCCATGTCTACGCTCATCAGGGTTACGGTGACATTGTCGTGCCCATTGCGCTGATTGGCTAGCTCAATCCAGGAATCGACTGCGGCGTCTAAGGGCACTATTTTTTTAACGATGATGCCGACGTAGTTGGCCCAGGAAGCTTCAACTTGATAGTTATCGCTTAGACCGTCCGAGCACAGCATGAGCACACCGCTCGTGTCGAACAAAAAGCGCTGAGTATGCGGACGTAGCTGGTCGTAGCTGCGTAGGCCCACCGCCTGACTCAGCGCCGTGGCGTTAGGATTTTGCATCGCTGTCGCGTAGAAGCTGGTGCCCGCGCTCACTTCTCGACCGGCAATGTCGTCATCTACGGTGAGCTGCTGGCAGTAGTCGGAGGTCATCCAGTAGGCGCGACTATCGCCCACATGGGTAAGGTATAGCTCGTTAACTTCGGCGGGGCCTTCGGCGGTGTCTATCTTTTGGGGCAAAACCAGGGCCATTACAAGCGTAGTGCCCATGCGCTGACGGGCGGCGCGACCCTGCTGATCGTTTTGGTCGGCAATCAGGTTGTTGGCTACGCGGACGGCGGCTTCTATTTGATCGATGACGACTCGAGGGGGGATGGCTTGGGGTTGTTCCATCGCCTCAGCTAACAGGCCACGTAGCTGGAGCTGGAGAAATCGCACTACCGACTGACTGGCCACTTCGCCCCCCTCATGACCGCCCACCCCATCGCAAACAATAGAGAGCCTGGGCAATAGCGGCAAATCGGCTGTCCCTGTGCGCTTAAGCTCGGCCTTACTGGGGTAGCAGGCGTCTTCGTTGCGAGACTTTTGGGGGCCAGCGTCGGTCGCGCCCGCCACCTGAAAATCTATCGGTGTACCAGCGGCTTCCCGTAAAAGCTGAGCGTTAATTTGCTCGATGATGGCCTGCAAGTCGGGAGCCTCAGCCCGCAGCTTGAGGCAAACAGAATTGAGCAAGCCGACAATGGCGGGTCTAGCGCTGGGTAAATAGGTGCTCTCCCAAACTTTAGACAGATCGGCTAAAGACGGCTTGCTGGGCGTGGTTGATAAACCAATCAACCGGACTCTCCAGGCTTCGACTCTAATATTGCTGTTTTTAAGCAGGCTTGCTGCCGCGCCAAATTCCTGCATCGGCTCCCACAGACTAATCATTTGCCACAGCCAGTAGGCTTGACGGAAGGCCGAGGCTTCGGACCAGACTTGAGCGATCGCACTCATTAACTGGCCCTGCCGGTTCACGGGCACATTGCTCAGCAGCAGCACCGCTTCGCCAGACGACTGATGGCAAATGCCATAGACCCCAGGCAAATTGAGCTGATAGGGATAGGCTTTGAGGTAAGGAAGCGCGAACTGAGGAACTGGCGAAGGCACCTTTGGCATCTGCTCTGGCTGCTGGTCTAGCCAGATAGACGGCGCAATCACCTGATAGCGATCGTCAACGAGGTCGCCAACGGGAATTTTGTTAGTGCCGTGGCCCAAGGCCCAAACGTATTGTCTGAAGGGATATTTGTCTTCGCCGTTCATTCGCCGTTCTGAGGGGGTGGAGGGAAATGCAAAAAGGGTGCTTGCCCGGAATGTAGGTCAATGGTAAGGGAAAAGGGATTTAGTGCAAATAATATTGAGGGGTTTTTGCCGTAAAGTTCCGTTTCTTAGTCATTAAGCAGTCGGTCAGTTGCCGAACTAGTCTATCCGTACGCTATAAGCCGAACGAGTCTCGTTAAAATGAGTCTATAAGAGAATCGACTATCGCTTTTGGCAGCGCTGGCAGCTAAATTTTTATGAACAATGCTTTAATTTGGGTCATCGTTGGCGTCGCCCTTTGCGCCATGGAGCTGCTAATACCCACCGCTTTCGTTGAGTCGGCGCTGGGGGTAAGCGCGTTTGTCGTGGCGCTGCTGAGCTTTGTTGTCCCAGGCTGGAATTATCAGATTGTGCTGTGGATGGTAATTTCGCTGCTGATGTTTTGGGCGCTGAAGCGATTTGTGCCTAATCGAACGGCTCCCGCGTTGAGAGAAGCAACTGAGGCTAGAACGACGACGGCGATCGCGCCTGGAGAAACAGGCCGCGTCATCTACGAAGGCAACTCCTGGCAGGCTCGCTGCCAAGACAACCACGTCAGCATCGAATCCAATCAGGAAGTCTTTGTGGTAGAACGCAAAGGGAACACGCTCATCATCATTCCGCTCAGCACATTTCAGTAGCCGGGTTTCGACTACGCTCAACTCTCGGTTAACTCGCCAATGAGCACTGAGCGTAGTCGAAGTGCGTTTTATTAAAAATTTCGTTTATCTGTCCAATCAAGGAAATATCGAACCATGGAAGGCCCTTTTGCGTTTCTGCTTTTACTTTTGCTCGGTGGCGGTGTCGCCTCCAACTCGGTGCGCATCATCAACCAAAGCGATGAAGCACTCGTCGAAACCCTGGGGCGATACAACGGCAAAAAGCTCAGCCCCGGTCTAAATTTCACCGTACCTTTCGTAGATCGCGTCGTGTACAAGCAAACCGTGCGCGAACGCGTCCTCGACGTACCGCCGCAGCAGTGCATCACTCGCGACAACGTTTCTATCAGCGCAGATGCGGTGGTTTACTGGCGCATTGTAGACCTAGAAAAAGCCTATTACAAAGTTGAGAATTTGCAGTCGGCGATGGTGAACTTAGTCCTCACTCAAATTCGCTCTGAGATGGGCCAGCTCGAACTTGATGAGACCTTTACCGCCAGAGCGGAAATCAACGAACTGTTGCTACGTGAGCTAGATATTTCGACCGATCCTTGGGGGGTGAAAATTACCCGCGTGGAACTGCGAGATATTTCACCATCCAAAGCGGTGCTGGACTCGATGGAATTGCAGATGACCGCTGAGCGCCAAAAGCGAGCGAATATTTTGACTTCTGAGGGCGAGCGCGACTCAGCAGTAAACTCGGCAAAAGGTCGGGCAGAATCTGTTGTACTAGACGCTGAGGCTCGGCAAAAGTCGGCGATACTAGACGCTGAGGCAGACCAAAAGACAATTGTTTTGCGGGCGCAGGCGGCTCGGCAAGAACAGGTGCTAAAAGCGCAGGCTACGGCGGAAGCAGTTGAGATAATTGCGAAGAAGATCAAGAGCGATCCTCATGCTCGCGAAGCCCTTCAGTTTATTTTGGCGCAGCAGTACTTAGAGATGAGCGCTCAAATTGGCGAAAGCGAAAGCAGCAAGGTAATGTTCCTCGACCCGCGCAGCATTCCGGGCGCAATAGAGAGCATGAAGTCGATTGTGGGCAATGAGTCTATCAGCTAACGGTTTTTGGCTAATTTTACGGATTAGCCATCTCTATTTAACCGCTGCTTAAGGGCTTCAATTACTTGCGATCGCCGCTCAGCTTTCCGATAAACCAACCAAATCGTATTGCTCACTGCTTTCTCAGGCTGCCAAACCAGACTCATTCGCTGCTGTTCTATCCAGTCTGTGCAGAGATAGTCAGGTAAAACGCTGTAGCCGAGTCCTTGAGCGATCGCTGCTCTCACCCCTCGCAAATCGGGAATTACATACTGTGGATTTACAGCCAACCGCCGACCAAACACCACGCGCCAAAACCTTCTGATAATAGGCAGTTCCTCGCTGTAGGCAATCCAGGATTCCAAGGGGAGTTGGGCGCTAAGGGTTGCGGCAGTTAGTGGATGGCTAGAGGAAAGAGAGAGAGCTGAGTTTGGCGGGCCGACTAGCCAGAAGTTTTCGGTATAAATAGCGTGGTATTCGAGATCGGACTGAGGGATTTTTTGAGTGGCGATCGCACAGTCAATTTCTCCTTCTATTACCTGTCTTAATAGCTCTTTTGTGAGTCCAAAGGAGACTTTCAAAAAGATCTCCTCGTCTTTTTGCCACCGATTAACCACGTACTCACTAAAGAACTCAGCAGGCGTTCCCAATCGAATGAGAAGAGGATAATCGCTTAGTGGATCAGTTCGTTTGGGTACAGATTCCAAATCTTCAACAGCATTCACAACTCGATTGTAAAGTTGGTTTCCAGCGTCTGTAGGGAGCATTTTTCGGGGCGATCGCTCAAACAATTTTGCACTTAATGCCGCCTCCAAAGCCGCAATATGCTGACTCACCGCAGGCTGACTGAGGTGCAGACTTTTAGCCGCGCCCGAAATCGTGCCCACTCGATACACCGTAACGAAGCTTCTGTACCACTCAAAATTAACCATAAATATATTTATAGATAGTGCGATGATCCATTATTTGTATTTTAGCTTCAGCGCGTTTAGCATTAACTTCAAGGAGCGAGGAAACAGCAATCCTCTCCTCCGTACAGTTTCAATTAAGAGACCAAACGCAATGCCTCAAAAAGTTTTAGTCGTCCTGACTAGCCACAGTCAATTAGGCAATACCGGAAAAGAAACCGGGTTTTACCTATCGGAAGTGAGTCATCCCGTTGCCGTGTTTGAAAAGGCCGGTATTCAGGTAGATTATGTCAGTCCTAAAGGTGGTAAAGCGCCGATGACCGGTGACGACAGAGAAGACCCGATCAATGCGGCTTTTCTGGATGACCCTGAAAAAATGTCGCACGTGGAAAATACGCTGCGTCCCGATCAGGTGAATTCTAGTGATTACGCCGCTATCTTTTACGCAGGCGGGCATGGAACAATGTGGGACTTTCCTCAGGCTGAGGATTTGGGTACGATCGCCGCTCAAATATATGAAAAAGGAGGCATCGTCAGCGCCGTCTGCCATGGCCCCGCTGGATTAATTCCCATCCGACTCAGCAATGGCAAAGCGCTAGTCGAAGGACAGGAAGTTTCCTGCTTTACCAACCAAGAAGAGAATGCTGTTGAACTTAGCAAAGTTGTTCCTTTCTTGCTAGCAGATAAGCTGACTGCGTTAGGTGCGAAGCATACGCAGGCTGATAACTTTAAAGCGTATGTGGTGAAGAGCGATCGCCTGATAACCGGTCAAAATCCCGCCTCAGCCGCTGGCGTGGGAGAAGCGATTGTGGCAAGGCTAAGCGCATAATGCTGAAAGATCAGCCACTCTAAATCCAAACGTCGTTGGGCGCTGTGAGTTCGCTGGCCGATTCGCCCGTATTCACAACGCCACGCGGCTCAATTAGCATCACCTGACATTCCTGGTTCGCCCGAGTACAGTGTTCTACGCCCTTAGGAATCACGAACATCTCACCGGCTGAGACCATGACGAGGCGATCTCGAAACTCAATTTCCATTTCGCCTTTAGTCACCAAAAATACCTCATCCGTATCGGGATGGTCGTGCCAGACAAAATCGCCTTGAAACTTCACCAGCTTAGGACTGACCCATCAATAACTGTCATTTTCATCTGATTCCATCAGGCTTTAAGCTTGTCAGGCTAGGCGTCATTTCCGAGAGGAGAGTCACGATGACATTTGAATTTCGTAATCAG
>QBMC01000071.1 GCA_003242035.1 Nodosilinea foveolarum
ACAAGTTGCCCGATGCTCCTTCTTTAATTCCTCTAGCTACGACCTGAATCCTTACCTTTGGCGAATCAAGCGTTAATTGATTCGTGTTTGAAAGAAGGCGAAGCTGATTTTGAGCAGCTAAAGCAGCGTTGTAGAGAGAAAAATTCTTTGCTCTATCAAAAGCTTCAAACAGCGAAATTGAGCAGTGTATGACTTTAGTTATACTCGCATATAAATGAAAGGAGCTGCCGCATATTCTGCGGCAGCTCCTTTCGAAATTTTCGCGATAGATAATGCTTAGCCGCCTGCTACAGCCGGTACAATGCTGACTTCGTCGCCGTCTTTTAGCTCGGTTTCTTTGTTGTCCAAGAAGCGGATGTCTTCGCTGTTAACATAGAAGTTAACGAAGCGGCGCAGCTCTCCATTGTCATCGCATAGGCGCTTTTTGATACCGGGAAACTTGCTGTCTAAAGTCTCCATGAGATCAACGATGTTTTTGCCATCGCATTCAACGGTGGCTTCGTCTTTGGTGAACTTTTGTAGCGGGGTAGGGATGAGGACTTTTACGGACATGTTTTTGAAGATTGATAAATTTTAGGAGAGAAGGGAAAAGAGAGAGAAGAGGAGAGTGCTTATAAGTTCTCTCCCTTTTCTCCCTAGCAGCTAGCTAAAAGCTCAGCGTCTACACCTGAGTCTGCTGCCATTCTAAGCGGTTGAGCGTATTGGCTCTTTCCCAAGCTCGCTCAAAGCTGTCTAGCTTGGGTTCGATGGTGAACGGCTCGCCGATGTGACTTTGTATCGACTCGGTGGTTTTTAGGCCGTTGCCAGTGATGAAGACAACTGTTTTCTCGTCGGGGTTAATTTTACCGGCTTCTACTAGCTTTTTGAGGACTGCGACCGTGGTGCCGCCTGCGGTTTCAGTGAAGATGCCTTCTGTTTCTGCTAAGAGCTTCATGCCGTCGATGATTTCAGCATCGGTGACGTCTTCGATGTGGCCGTTGGTTTTGCGAGCGACTTCTAAGGCGTACATGCCGTCTGCGGGGTTGCCGATAGCGATGGACTTAGCGATGGTGTTGGGCTTAACGGGGGTGATGAAGTCGCGGCCTTCTTTGAATGCTTGAGAAATTGGCGAGCATCCTTCAGCCTGTGCGCCGCTGAAGCGGACGGCTTTATCTTCGACTAGGCCGGTTTTGACGAACTCGTTGAAGCCTTTGTAGATTTTGGTGAAGAGCGAACCGGAGGCGAGCGGGGCGACGATGTGGTCGGGGAGTTCCCAGCCGAGCTGTTCGGCAACTTCAAAGCCGAGAGTTTTGGAGCCTTCGGAGTAGTAAGGGCGCAGGTTGATGTTGACGAAGCCCCAGCCGTGGGTGTTGGCGACTTCGGAACATAGACGGTTTACCTGGTCGTAGTTGCCCTTAACGGCCATTAGGGTGGGGTTGTAGATCAGGGTGCCGAGAATTTTACCGGCTTCTAGGTCGGCGGGGATGAAGACGCAGCATTCTAGGCCAGCGTGGGCAGCGATCGCCGCAGTAGAGTTAGCCAAATTGCCAGTACTTGCACAAGAAACAGTGCCAAACCCTAGTTCTTTAGCTCTGCTTAAGGCGACTGAAACTACGCGGTCTTTGAAGCTGAGCGTGGGCATGTTGACGGCGTCGTTCTTAATGTAGAGATTTTTAAGACCGAGCTGACGGGCTAGACGATTGGCTTTTACGAGTGGCGTCATGCCTGTGCCAACGTCGATAGGGGTGTCGGTTTCGACCGGCAAAAAGGCTTTGTAGCGCCAGATGGAATGGGGACCCGCTTCGATGGTGGCACGAGAAACCTGGCGTTTGATCGCGTCGTAGTCGTAGGCAACCTCTAAGGGGCCAAAGCAAACATCTTCGCAAACATGCTTAGCGCCTAAGCCGTACTGTTCGCCGCATTCTTTGCACTGGAGGGCGGTGAATGTTTTCTGGGAGAGGGTGCTCGATCCTGCGAGCCGATCAATCGCTTGAGTCATGGGTTATTTCCTTACGACGCTTGAAGTTGCAATGATGTTAACACGCACATTTGCACAGGGCAAACATACCCGACTAAAAAAGTCGGGATTAGATTGAGAAGCGAAATCATAGAGCTGTAACGACTGTTGATAAAGAGCTTAGTAGGATTTTAAGACTTCAGTCAGGCTTTTTAGCTTTTTCCAGTCAGAAGATTTAGTCATCCATTTTTGAATTTTTACCCGTTCGTGCTGCTCGAACGGGGAGGCGCTGCCATTCTCGATTTCAGAGGCTCTGATATAGACTTTGCCGCTGTCGATTTCGATATTGCTGAAGCTAGCGAAAGGGTAGCGTTTTACGACTTGCCCAAAAAAGCTGTAGACGGTAAGGCGGTTGGGCGCGATTCGGAAGTAAGGCCGCTTGAGGTATAGCAGACCTACTGCGATGAGTAGAATGCCAAGAAAGATGCGGAGGCTGAAAACCTGGTCGATCAGTATCGTTCGTAGGGCGAGTAGAAAAAACAGCAGGCCCATCAGGGTTAGCGCAATGCCTATCCAGGGATTGAATCGAGCTTGAAAGGGGTTGTCCTCGGTTGGAAACTCGAACGTCATAGGCGGTTTGTTTAGTCCCGGATGTTTAACGTAATTTACAGTGATTTATGAGGAGGTCGGGAATCTGCATATTAGGCGACTGCTCTCGGTGGCTGTGGGTTCTATGATAAATATGCCTTTAATAATAGGTAGCGTCGTTTGGGCGATCGCTAAAACTAACCCGGTAGATAGCGTCAGGCTTTCTGGGGCTGGAAAGTTTCTGGCCGCTTCGATAGAAGGCGTGGGTGTGGGCGCTTCGGTGAGGTGGACAGCGGCTTCAATTTTGGCTAGCTCGGCTTTGAGCTGTGTGGTGGAGCGATACTCCGACGAAGTGGCCCCGCCATCGCACTCAATCACAATATCTATGGCCTTATCGGTTTTTTCTACGAATAGCTTGAGCTTTTTAATGTGCGGGATGGCGTCTTGGATGAGGCTGACTAACGTGTTTTTTAGCCAGCGTCCGTCGGTCGAGATTTTGAGTTCGTCGGTGAGCGGTTCTAGGGTGTAGCGCACGTTTTGATTGGCGGCTTGCAGGGCCGTGAGCATTTCTACTTCGGGGAGCAAGAAGCTCAAGTCTACAGGTTGTAGTTTGGGGGGTTCTCGGCTGACGTCTAGTTTGGCGACGGCGGCAATGCGATCAAACAGGGCCAGCATCTTGAGCGCCGCATTTTGGGACTGTTCGATGAATTCTTTTTCTTCTTCGGGGCCTTCGCACAGATCTTCTAGGATGAGCTGGTGCAGGCTGACGATGGTGTTGATGGGCGATCGCAATTCGTGAGACGTTCGTGCTAAAAAGCCGCTTTTGAACCGTTCTAGCGCTAGCAACTGTCGGTAGGCTACCTGTAGATCTGCATAGCTACTGGCAGCGGTGTCTTCACGATTCATACAAATTCTGTGTTTCGTACACTACATCTCACGGCTATACATTAGCCTGATTTCAGCTCAATTTCTCTGGGCTAAATCTGAACTTTTCCCTGACGCAATATTTCCCAGCCGCCGACTGTCCATTTTGCGACTGTAGAAGGCTGTCCGCTAGGCTCTGCTGTTAGCTCGGCAGGTACGAATAAGATAAGCGCGGTAGGAAAGGTTTGAGCAATTTTTTGAGGCTCGGTGAGCGGTGGCTGGCCAGATAAGTTGGCGCTGGTGGTGGCAAGTGGGCCGGTGCGAGCGAGTAGGGCTAAGGCGGCAGGGTGATTGGGTACGCGGATGCCGAGTGTGCCAGTGGCTTGTGGATTTAAGGTGGGTGGGGTGCGATCACTCGCGGGTAAAACCAAGGTGAGCTGCCCTGGCCAGTGCAGTTGCGCGGTGGCCTGCCAGATTTTAAGCGCGTCAGCGTCTCCCAAGACATAGGGCAACAGGTCTTGGAGCGAAGCACCCATCAGGATCAGGGGTTTTTCGGGGGGGCGGCGTTTTGCTTGGTAAATGAGGTCGGCTTGCTGTGGACGGGCGGCTAAAGCGGGGACGGTGTCTGTGGGGAAGCTGATGAGGGTTGGGGTGGTGGAGAGGGCGATCGCAATTTGATCGATAGAGGCTAAAACCATAGCGAGCTTGCTTATACCAATATTGGGTCGATGCCTAACTTTTTGAGTTGGGTGTAGCGCTTTGATTGTAGATAAAAGAAGGAGTACGTCGTATAGATGCACTCCTTCTTCAGGCATGGTTAGAGCCGGTTTGTCTTTAACTATGCCGTTAAGCGTGAACGTCGAAGCGATCGAGCATCATCACCTTGTTCCAGGCTGTGACGAAGTCCTTGACCATACGCTCGTGACCATCATCAGCGCCATAAACTTCAGTAACCTGGCGCAGCTCCGCGTTGGAACCAAAGATCAGATCGCAGCGGGTCGCGGTGAACTTTGTTTCTCCCGTGTTGCGATCGCAGATGTCAAACAACATCTCGCGATTGTCAACCGGCTTCCACTCGTAGTCCATGCTGGTCAGGACACGGAAAAAGTCATTGGTCAAGACACCGGGCCGGTCAGTGAAGATACCGTGCTTTGAATGGTCGTAATTCTGATCGAGGGCGCGAAGTCCGCCGACTAGAACCGTCCACTCAGGCGCACTCAGCGTCAGAAGCTGCGCCCGATCAAGGAAGATCCGCTCTGGCTTCACCTTATAGCCAATGGCCTCATTGTGATAATTTCTAAAACCATCCGAGACTGGCTTTAGCCATTCAAAGCTCTCGACATCTGTCAGCTCCTGAGTCGTATCCATCCGACCTGGGGTAAATGGGACGGCAACGGAAACCCCAGCGTCTTGCGCGGCCTGCTCAATTGCAGCGCAGCCGCCAAGAACAATCAGATCCGCCATCGAGATTTTTTTGTTGCCCGACTGAGCGCCGTTAAAGTTCGCCTGAATTTGCTCAAGAGTTGAGAAAACACCGCCAAGTTCTTGCGAGCGGTTTACCTCCCAGTTTTTTTGAGGCTCTAGGCGAACGCGCGCCCCGTTTGCACCGCCACGCTTATCGGAGTCGCGGTAGTTCGAAGCCGACGACCAAGCGGCTGACACCAGCGCCGAGACAGCAAGCCCGCTTGCCAAAATATTGTCCTTGAGGGAGCTGATATCAGTATCGTTGACAACGTTATGATCAAGCACTGGAATTGGATCCTGCCAGGGCAGATCTGCTGCTGCCACTTCTGGGCCAAGGTAGCGCGGTTTCGGCCCCATGTCCCGATGGGTCAGTTTATACCAGGCTTTCGCAAACGCACCGCCAAAGTACTCGAAGTCATCCAAAAAGTGCTGACAGACCTCGCGGTAGGCTGGATCAACCTTCAGCGCAATGTCCGAAGTCATCATCATCAACGCGTGATCAACGCCTGACTTATGAGCATCCGGTGTTTTCGGAGCATCAGAATTACTCGGTGTCCACTGAATAGCCCCGGCTGGACTTTGTGTTTGTTTCCATTCGTACTTGAACAGGTTTATTAGGTAATTGTTGTCCCACTGGGTTGGGTTTGGCGTCCACGATCCTTCGATTCCGTTTGTCATTGTATATTCGGCAAAGCCTGTACCCTCTGGGTTCTGCCATCCCAAGCCCATTGCCTGAATTGGCGCACCTTCCGGCGCTGGCCCAATCTTGTCTGACGAGACCATGCCGTGGCTCTTGCCAAAAGCATGACCGCCTGCAATCAGCGCGACCGTTTCCTCGTCGTTCATAGCCATCCGGGCAAACGTCTCGCGAATGTCTCGCGCTGACGCAGCCGGGTCGCCTTCGCCGTTTGGCCCCTCGGGATTGACGTAAATCAGCGCCTGGTGCGAAGCTGCCAGCGGATTTTCGAGGTCGTAGTGCTCCTCGTCTGGCTTACCCACCCAGCGAATACTACGAGTGACCATCTCATCAGGATGACCGGGATGTTCCTTAATGTTGTCTATTGGATCGCCGTTCCAGAACTCAGATCCCCAGTAGGTAGAGCGATCCGCTTCCCAAGCATCAATGCGACCCCCGCCGAATCCGAAGGTTTTGAAGCCCATGATTTCGAGTGCACAGTTGCCAGTCAAAACCATTAGATCGGCCCAGCTCAGCGCCGCACCGTATTTCTGCTTGATTGGCCAGAGTAGCCGTCGTGATTTATCGGTGTTTCCGTTATCCCACCACGAATTGATGGGGGCGAAGCGCTGCATACCCTCGGCCGCGCCGCCTCGACCGTCCGCAATCCGGTAAGTGCCTGCGGAGTGCCACGCCATGCGAATCATTTGAGGCCCATAATTGCCATAGTCGGCTGGCCACCAGTCTTTCGAATCTGTCAGTAGCGCTTTGATGTCGCGCTTCAACTGTTCGAAGTCAATCTTCTCGAAGGCTGCCTGATAATTGAAACCCTGTAGCGGGTTGGCCTGGGACGAATTTTGGTGAAGTAGCTCGACCTGAAGCCGGTTTGGCCACCAATCATCGGTTTGCGGTTTAGATCCGAGCGCACCGCCAATACGGGTGCCCCGAAAAGGGCATTGTGCAGTAGTGGTGGAAGGGTTGTTATTCATTGAGTCCAATTCTCTTTGATAATAGTTTTCGTGGGTCAAGCTGTATTGAGCGCCGACACTTACAAAGTTTGGAACGGCAAGTGCTTTGGTCGCTAACTTCTTAGCAAGTTCTAGCTGCGCTACTTCTCTCTACGGACATATTTTTTGGGTATATCTACCGTTTGCGGTCGTTTACGGTTCGTTGTGAGAATGACTTTTGAGCGCAATTTAAATTTGTCAGCGTATTTTGATGGGTCGTAGATTACCTGTCTTGTCTGTAAGAAATAGTGTCGAAATTGCTCATCAATTTGGAGTGATTTGATGAGTTTAACGACTCCGCTGGAATGATATCTCTACCTTTTAGAATAGTTGAAGGTAAAAGCATACGCTTTGAATAGTATTTGGCAAGACTAATTTTTGCAGCTTCGGGTTGCCTCCATAAATGACTGATTGAGCTTTGATGCTGCACTAGAAATGACTGATTGAGCTTTGATGCTGCACTAGAAGCATTCTGCGAAGACCTGCACTCTACCTTATCCTTCCGGCAGCGGACAGCTCATTACCTTTGCCTGCTCGCTAAACAACAGATTCTCTCGATAGTCAATTGGGCAATCAATCACCACCGACACATTTTGAGCTAGCGCTGCTTTTAAAGTAGGTAAAAAGTCTTCTGTAGATTCAACTCGATATCCCTTCAGGCTCAGGCTCTCAGCTAGCTTCACAAAGTCAGGGTTGTTGAACTTAACGTAAGACGATTCCTGATAAGCAGACTCCTGTTTCCACTCGATTAGCCCATAGCCGCCATCATTAAACACAATCGTCACAAACGCTAAACCCAACCGATGCGCGGTCTCTAGCTCCTGACAGTTCATCATAAAGCCCCCGTCTCCGGTGACGGCCACTACCTTCCGGTTTGGATGTACTAGCTTCGCCGCCACCGCGCCTGGAATCGCAATTCCCATCGAAGCGAATCCATTCGAAATTAAACAGGTGTTGGGCCGAGCGCAGTGATAGTGTCGCGCTACCCACATTTTGTGCGCTCCCACATCAGAAATCACCACGTCTTCAGGATCTAACGCCTGCCGCAGATCGTACAACAGCTTCTGAGGCTTAATCGGAAAGCCGCTGTCGTCTGCATACTGCTCGTAATTCTTCTGCATATCGGCCCGCAATCTCGCAAAACGCGGACTGATCTCACTGGTCTCGCTGTTACGTTTGCTCGTTGGACGGTGAATCCGCTTACCGATCTCACTGAGCGCATCAGAAATATCGCCGACTACTTCCACCGTAGGGATATAGCTGCTGTCTATTTCGGCGGGCGTCGGCGCAATATGCACAATGGGGCGATCGCCCATCGGATTCCACTTCTTCGGCCCATACTCAATCAAATCGTAGCCAATTGCCACAATCAAATCGCTCTCGTCGAGCGCACAGGCCACATAGTCCCTTTGCTGCAACCCCACTGTCCAGAGCGATCGCGCATCTGTATAGTCCAACACGCCCTTGCCCATAAACGTATTGGTCACCGGAATATTCAGCGCCCGAGCAAAGCGCGTAATCTCCTCACTCGCCCGATTGCGAATGGCCCCATTGCCGACCAAAATCATCGGATAGCTGGCTTGTGAAATGGCGATCGCCGCCCGTTGCAAACTCTCCTCACTCGCCACCGGCATCGGCGAGGGCATCACCCGCAGCGGCTTACCCTCAGCCGTCATTGCTGCAATATTCTCCGGCAAATCAATATGCACCGCCCCCGGCGACTCCGTCTGCGCCATCCGAAATGCCTTACGCACAATCTCCGGCGTATTGTTAGGCCGCACGATCTGCTTATTCCACTTCGTCACTGGCGCAAACATCGCCACCAAATCCAGATACTGATGCGACTCAATGTGCATCCGATCTGTCCCTACCTGCCCGGTAATTGCCACTAGCGGCGCTCTATCCAAATTGGCATCCGCCACTCCCGTCATCAAATTAGTCGCCCCTGGCCCCAGCGTCGATAAACACACTCCTGCTTTCCCTGTCAGTCGCCCGTACACATCGGCCATAAAAGCCGCCCCCTGCTCGTGCCGAGTGGTGATGAACTGAATAGAGGACTGCTTTAGGGCTTGCAAAAGCTGTAGGTTTTCCTCTCCTGGCAGACCGAAGATGTATTCGACGCCTTCGTTTTCTAGGCAACGGACGAGTAGTTCGGCGGTGTTCATGGGGAAATGATGAGTGATGAGTGGGCTTCGACTACGCTCAGCCCGCGATAGGTGATGAGCGATGAATGGCAAAGGTGGAGGTTACTTAATCCAAACGGTCTTGGCATTGACAAATTCCAGCAGTCCATAGCGGCCTAGTTCGCGGCCATAGCCAGATTGTTTGATGCCGCCAAATGGCATACGCGGATCGGACTTTACTAAGCCGTTTATAAAGACCGCGCCTGCATCTAGTTCATTGATAAATCGTTCTTGCTCAGCCGCGTCTGTTGTCCAGGCACTCGCGCCTAGACCGAAATCCGTCGAGTTTGCTAGCGCGATCGCCTCGTCCACATCCGCCACTCGAAACACCAGCGCCACTGGCCCAAAAAACTCCTCTTGATCGGCGGGCGTCCCTGGTGGAATCGCCGCTAGCACCGTCGGCGGATAAAAATTACCCGCCTGTAATCGCGCGGCCAACTGAGCTTTCAGCACCGCCACATCGCCGCCCACCAAAGCCGTTGCCCCCATCGCCAAACAAGTCTTCACCTGCTGGTCGAGTTCTTCTAAAATCCCAGGCGTTGCCAGCGGCCCGATGTCCACGTCTTCGTCCAGCGGATCGCCTACTTTTTGAACCGCAAACGCATCGGCTAATCCTTGCTCAAAGGCATCCGTGATCGCGCCTACCAAAATAAACCGCTTCGCCGCAATACAAGACTGACCGTTGTTCAATAGTCGCGCTGTTTTAGCTGCGGCGATCGCCCCCACCAAATCCGCAGACGCTGTCACCACAAACGGATCGCTTCCGCCCAGTTCTAGCAGCGACTTCTTAATATGCTTTGCTGCCGTTGCTGCCACCGCTGCACCCGCAGGCCCGCTTCCCGTCAGCGTCACCGCCTTCACTCGCGCATCTGCCAGCACCGGCTCTACCTGCGCCGCCCCGATTAGCAGCGTCTGAAAAGCCCCCTTAGGAAAGCCCGCCTCTGAAAAAATAGCCTCGATTGCGATCGCACATTGAGGCACATTCGACGCGTGTTTCAGCAGCATCGTATTCCCCGCCATCAGCGCCGGAGCCGCCGCTCGAAACACCTGCCACAGCGGAAAATTCCACGGCATCACCGCCAGCAAAACGCCCAGCGGCAAAAACCGCACGTAGCTCTCACTCGCATCCGTTTTAGCTGGTTCATCTCGCAAAAAATCAGCCGACTCATCCGCATAGTACCGACATACCCAGGCGCACTTTTCTACTTCGGCGATCGCACTTTTTAAGGGCTTTCCCATTTCCAGCGTCATCAGCCGACCCAGCGCCGCCTTTTGTGCTGTTAGCCCGTCAGCGGCTCGGTGCATCCATTCGCTGCGCTGCTCAACCTCAGTCTTTCGATACTGCTCAAACGTGCGCTGCCCCAGACTAATCGCCTGTTCGATTTCCCCGCTTGTTAACGGCGAATAGGTTGCAATTGTCTCGCCCGTTGACGGATTGATACTGGTAATGCCCATTACGACTCCCTACGCGCAGCCACCGCCAAATTTACGAAAGCCGATTGGCTCACTCTACTCTCGCTCGCAAACGCAGCCGCAAACGCCAAAAACACTACTTTTAGCAGTTCGTATAGATTATTTACCTGGACTGGCCCCCAGTGCTACAGTGCCTTCAGTTTTTCAAGATTTTGTTTAATCAGATCTAGCCCGACTTTTGTACCCTGCTTATCGTAAGCGTCGCTTGCCTTGAGCAAGCTGCGCACCGCTTTGTTGTTATCACCCACGTTTGCATAGGCCAACCCTACGTTGTGCCAAGCTTCCGCACAGCCTTTCTCTTCTTCTATCACCTGAGTAAATTGCTCTATCGCTCCTCTATAGTCTCTTGCCTTGTATGTACCCACTGCGCCCACAAAGGTTTGCAATCCAGTGCTAGACAGCGGTATGGATGGCTCGTCAACCACCTCATCTTCAAAGGGAATGGCCGGAATCGGCTGTAGGTAGGCGTTGACCATAGAGCCAATCGCAAATCCTCCAATGCCGAGGACAACAGCGGCCCAAACAACAAGATTGGGCATAAAGTTGGGCGTTTCCATCTTGAACCTATCGACGATAGCGGTGCTCAATCCAGCTTACGATACTCTTTGCCGCTAAAACTCTTTGCTTGTACTTCGCACGGCCAACCCTAACGATCAAATTCAAGGTCTGTCTACAGCAAAGCGCGCTAACCCAAGCAACCGGCGACGATCAGCAGAGGATCGGCAGGCAAATGCAGGCAATCGGCCATAAATCAAGAAAAATTGATGTTAAAAATAGTCAGATTTTCTCAGAAAAAATACGGAAAACCTGTCTGAAGGACGGACATTGCTTTGAACAATAAAACTAGATGCGAAAAAGCAGACGGATTAACCTTCGTGGTCTTTTGCCCTACGCGTCTTCAGTTCTCGTGAATCAGAAGTGCTCAACCATGCCAATTCCTTTTCCAGGGATGAATCCCTACCTCGAACACCCAGATCTTTGGCCTACGGTTCATCGCAAGTTTATTAAAGCGATCGCCAACAGGCTAACCCATCAGCTCGCCCCAATCTATCAGGTCAGACTCTGCGAAAGACATTACCATGTCAGCGGTGAAGACTCGCTAGTGGTTGGCTCACCGGGCTTTAGCTGGCGAGTCGATAGCAATATTCAGCGTCGTGATATTGAAAGCACCGACATCGCTATCTCGCTACCCTCAGCGTCCTTAGCGCCCACACCCAATGGCGAAGCTCCCGCCCAAATCCCCCCAAAGCGCCCTATTTCTGTTCTGGTTCCGGTGCCTCAAAAGATCTACGAAACCTATCTAGAGATCGTCAACGCCGCTGGTGAAGTCATTACCGTGATCGAAGCCTTGTCGCCTAAGAAAAAACGTCCTGGTCGCGGTCGCGGACTCTACGAACGTCAGCGCGAAACCATTTTCGGCAGTCCCAGCCACTTCGTCGAAATTGATTTGCTGCGCGGCTGGGAACCTCCCTCTATCTATGGCCCAGACGAATCCGGCGACTACCGCATCCTCATCAGCCGCAGTGAGCAAAGACCCAGAGCCGAACTTTATACCTGGAACGTCACCGAACCCATTCCAGCAATCAGCCTGCCTCTCAGCGGTGACGACGAGCTGCCTCTTTCGTTGAAGCCCATGGTTGATGAAGCTTGCGATCGCACCGATCTCCTCGTCAACTACCAGCAGTCCCCCCTGCCGCCCCTCCGCTTCGAAGAATCTCTCTGGCTAGAAGACTTCCTTCAGCAAGTCGGGATGCGGCCCCACGTCTCCTAAACGCCCCCTTTCTAACGCCCCAACCCAAAAGCGCCGTCATTCTATAATCAGCTTCGGTATGATGTAAGACCACCAAAGCATAGACATTACGAATGACGGCCTCTCCCACGCTTCCGCTCGCCCCTAGCTCGCCCCTTTCAACGCCCGTCTCGGCATCGCCATCGGCCTCTCCTCGACGAAGCGCCATCGGCACCTACACCGGCCAAAAGCTCAACTGGGACTGGCGCGGTTACGACATCAAATACGTTGCCTACGGCGAAGGCCCGCCCATCGTCCTGCTGCATGGTTTTGGCGCATCGATTGGCCACTGGCGCAAAAACATTCCTGCGATCGCCGCCGCCGGACACCGGGTATATGCCATCGACCTGCTCGGCTTCGGTGACTCCGACAAACCCGATATCAGCTACACCCTAGAATTTTGGGTCAAGCTCATCCACGACTTTTGGAAAACCCACGTCCAAGAGCCAGCCATATTCGCGGGCAACTCCATCGGGGCGCTGATGGCCCTGATGACGCTAACTACCTACCCAGAAACAGCCACCGGCGGCGTACTCCTCAACTGTGCTGGGAGCCTCAACCATCGCCCCGAAGATCTACCCGGCTCGCTGCGCTTCGTCATGGGCACCTTCTCTAAACTCGTCAGCTCCAAGCTCACCGGCCCTTTCCTCTTCAACCGCGTTCGTACCAAAGGGCGCATACGCGGTTCCCTTAAGCAGGTTTACGGCAACCGCAAAGCCATCACCCCCGAGCTGATAGACATTCTGCACAGCCCCGCCTGCCAGCTTGGGGCGCAGCAAGTGTTCGCTTCTATCCTTAGTGCGCCACCGGGTCCTAGACCTAGCGACCTGCTGCCCAAAGTGACTCAGCCCTTACTGGTGCTATGGGGAGAGAAAGATCCCTGGACGCCGATTTCTGCGGCAGGTATCTATCAAAAGCTGGCTGACGATCCGCAAAGAGATGTGGTGTTTAGCGCGATCTCCGACACCGGTCATTGCCCCCACGACGAACGCCCCGAAATCGTCAATTCGCTCATCCTTAACTGGATAAAAACAGCTCTGCCCGCAGATCTTTCCACCCGAGCGAAATCATGATCGACGAAGGCGTCGTTAAATATCGCTGCGACTGGGAAAAAATAGACGCGGTTCAACCTAGCGAAATCGTTGAACTAAACCGCTATCGCTACGCCCTACACCAGCTCAATCTCATTGGCGAATATTCCAGCGGTCCCGCCAAAGGCATTGGCTTCGGCAATATTTCCCAGCGTCTGCCCCATTCTCCGTACTCCGCGCTTCCATTTATCATTTCCGGCACCCAAACCGGACATCTTCCTACCCTCACCGCCGCCGACTACGCCAAAGTCACCGCCTTCGACCCTGCTCAAAACTACCTCACCTGCCAGGGACTGCGCCAAGCCTCCTCCGAATCGCTCACGCATGGCGTCATCTACGCCCAAAGTTCCAGCATCCACGCCATTATTCACGTCCACCATCTCGCACTCTGGCAACAGCTCCTTCATCAAGTGCCGACGACTCGCGCTACGGTTCCCTACGGCACTCCAGAAATGGCCGCCGAAACCCAGCGACTCTTTAAGGAAACCGAGTTGCCTCATACTAAAGTGTTCGCGATGGCAGGTCATGAAGAAGGCATCGTCGCCTTTGGTGAGACCTTGCAAATCGCCTACCGGAAGCTCATTAACTGGGGCATTCTGACTCAGCTTATTCCAGAGTCTGCCTTGCAGCTTCCCTATTAGCTGTCTCGTTTCTAAGCAAACTCAAACCCCATTCCCTCCGGCAACCTCACCACCGCTCGTCGTCCTTCTCCCGGTAAATAGGCCAACGACACCTCCACCGGATGTTCTGGCAAATAGCTCAGCCGCTCCGACCACTCAATCGCTACAATTCCCGGCTCTACCTCCTGCCCATCCCAATAGGTTTCTAGCTGCATCCCATCCGCCTGCTCAGCCGAAAGCCGATACAAATCAATGTGATAAAGCGGCAGTCGCCCGCTCATATACTCATTGATCAGCGTAAATGTCGGACTATCAATCTCATCAATCCTCAAGCCTGCGCCAAGTCCCTGCACTAGTGTCGTTTTCCCACTTCCCAAATTGCCCTCTAGCAACAGTACGCTGCCCGCCAAAAGCTGCTCTCCCAAAGCTTTACCCAGCGCCCGAGTCGCCTGCGCATTCGGTAAATCAACTACCCTTCGCTGCCCGTTCACACCTTTGCCCTATCCTGATTTAAACCGATGCTAGTCGTATACACTGTATACATTTTCGCCCTCTTTGTAGATTTCGGCAGATTTCGACACGCTTAGCCTACGGGTCATTTTGATGATTATTACCGTTGCCAGCTTTAAGGGCGGCGTCGGCAAAACGACGACTGCTATTCACCTTGCGGCCTTTCTACAGGGCCAGGGCGAAACGCTGCTCATAGATGCTGACCCTAACCGTTCGGCCCTTGGCTGGGCTGAACGCGGCGAACTGCCGTTTCCAGTTCTCAACGAATGGGATGCAGGCGCGATCGCTAAGCCTCACCAAAACATTGTCATCGACACCCAGGCCAGACCCACCTCGCGAGATCTCTCTACCCTCGCCGAATCTTGTGATTTGCTTGTGCTGCCCACAACGCCCGATATTCTAGCGCTAGATGCCCTGGTACTCACCATTAAATATCTTAAAGGCATCAGCACCAGTCACTATCGCATTCTCATTACCTCGATTCCGCCCAAACCTAGCAAAGCGGGCGAAGAGGTTAAAAAGCTGCTGCAAGAGGCTAATCTCCCCGTTTTTGAGCAGGGTATTCGCCGGTTTGCTGCCTTTCAAAAAGCGGCTTTGCAGGGAAAACCCGTTTACGACATCAAAGATGCTCGTGCCGAACTGGGGTGGCAAGACTACAAAACTGTAGGCCATGAGATTTTATCTCTAATGGAAAATAGAGCGCTAATAGTTGACTCAAAAGAGATTTTAGAACCGAGAGACTTTTTCTAAAGAAACGATAGGAGAGAATTTATCAGAAGCGAATCGAGACGATCATGTCGTTGAAGTCGCGATCGCCCCCGCCCACCATATCTTCGAAAGCAAACACATTCTCACCAATCTTGCGAATATGCTCACTTCTATCCGCGTTGTTGCCTATCCCAGAGACATACAGGCGGTCGAGATCGAAGCTATCGAACGAGCCATTTGAGATTAGGAAGGTGCCTAGCAGCGATCGCCCCTCAAACACCAAATCATAAGTCCCTGTGCTCGCCACCGTAGCATTCAGTCGATGGTCAACCACAGCGCGTCTATACGCCTCCGTACCCACGGCTGCAACCACCCGACCCTGCGCATCTAGCACATCTCCGCCCTCATTTGTTCGATAAAACCCAACCAAATTATCGTAAGCCGCTTCGCTATAAACGCTCACTCGCGCCGTCAGCGTATCAGCCTTCGAACCGCGCAGGTCAATAAACTCGCCCACCGTCGGAGCCAACAGGCTCATACTCATCGCATCTGCCTGAGCCACGCGATAGCCCAATCCGTCTATGACTCGGGCTTCAATTGTCTTAAACCCAGTTCTAGAAGTCGTGGGCACCATTGTCAAACTAGCGGCTGTTACGCCACCAGCGATAGAGACGAGTGCGCTCCCATTTTCGAGCTGCTTAATACTCGTAATATTTCGGCTACCTGCCAGACTTAAATCAAAGTCTCGCTGCAAAACAGCCGTGCCCGAGTCAAAACTTAGCAGCAGCACAACTCCGTTTTCTGGCGTGACTTCAGAGAACTCAAAGCCCGTCTGATAAACGCTAGCCTGATAGTCTGCATTGACCGGGACTAAACCATTTGTCGGCACCGATAGCGGCGCTTGAAACAGCGAAACAACTGGCGCATAGGCATCTGCAAACTGCTGAATTTTAGCCCAGACCGTCCTGCCCACATCTCGCCCGAGTTCTCGGCCATTAAGATCGCCATTTTCGAAGTGAATGCCGCCGTACAGCCTGGAAATTCCCGCTTCATTTGCTGCCTGAGTAAACGTATCCCAGCTTAGCGTCAGCGTTTGGGCAGGCACCAAACCCGGCTCAAACCGCGAATTGCCCGTGTTAAAGGTAACCGCTGCCCCAAACACATCACTATGTGTAAATTGTGCCAGCACCGCCGCACCCGCACCGCTGAAGGTACTGTGGCCCGACACGTACTCAGCAAAAGGCGGGGAAGGATGACTATTCGGCGTCTGATAAGTAATGAAGTCCTTCGCTAAAATAGTTTTTGTTCCTTTTCCAGGCCCGCCCCAAGCCTCAATTACAAAGCCTGTTTCTCCCATCAGCTCATCGGTGCCTACTTTGCCAACTCTGTTTTATAAAAGCCGGGTTAATAATAGTTCCAACAAGGTCACGACTAATGTCTATTTTCTGTCCGTCAGCCAGCTCAATCTTGCCCTCATTCAAATAGACCGTTGCACCCTCAACTAACAGAAAAGGCTCTGGCGCAACCGGGCGAAATGCTTCAATACTTTGGTGATCTAGCGCAAAGGGAACAACCGCTCCCCACTGAGGCGTTAGAGACTTCTGAGGGGTTGGATTTTGAGGATCGCCTAATAGTTCAGGTGTCCACTTATCTAGATAATTTACCTCGTTGCCATTGGCGTTAGTCGGCTGATATCCGGTGATATCGACATAGTTGTTGAGCTGATTAGAGCCATCCGCGTGACGAGCTGTTAACAGCGCTTTAACAGACACATTACCAATACCCGCAGCAGTGGTTGTATTTTCTGTATTGTTCTCTGGGTTAAATCCTAGAGACTGTAAGGCGTATTCTGAGCCATATACCGGTTGTAGTCTGGCGCACCGTCCGTCCACCATACCGGCCCTCTTTCACCTAGCGCGACTTTGGCTTCGTTTACTTGCGATCGCGCCTTCTTCAAAGCCACCTCATCTTCCGCCCGTTTCGCATCCTTCACCGCTCGCCGAGCATTCATCAGCCGCTTCACCCAGTCTTGCCGCACCGCTTCATCTAGCGCCGGATTGGTACATCGCCACAGCCGCCCCTTCACCACGAAATATCGTCCGTCCGGTGTTTTAGGATACTCCATAAGTCTATAGGGGCAGCTAGCTCTAACTACTCACTTTCACCGGCGCGCACAACCGACTCAAACTCAATCTTACGGTGTGTCCCGCTGCAAAAAGGTTGATTCGTAGAAGCCCCACAGCGACAAAGCGCCACCGTCTCCTTATCGACAGAAAACTCGTTACCTTCCGCGTCCAACAGCGTCATCGGGCCTTTTACCAAAAAAGGGCCACTATCTTTAACCGTGATTTGTGTCGCATTAGCCATCGAAAAATCCTCTCAAAAGTTATTTTAGCTAGACAGTTGCTTCAGCTCAAATAGATGGACCCACGACCCGTCAAACCTTTCAAACCTTACTACAAAACCTATAGCTAAAGATGTTTGCTATCTGCCAAGCAAAATGCATTTGCCTCAACTAACGTCAAAAGGCGGACAGCAATTTATCTCCGATGATAGAGCGCAATAGAACAGACTCTCTCTAGTGAAGGACAAAGATGTGCAGGCTGTTCAACTAAAATGGTGAAACCACGAGTGGACTAAAACGCCACCCTTTTTATTAGAAGAAATACCCAGAAAGATTTATGCAAACAGAAAATTTGACCGTCAAAGTAGGTGAAGCCGTAACGGGCGATATGGGCCAGAAACTGCTGGTTAGCGGCAGCGCGATCGCCCTACGTCAGTGGAACGAAGAACCTGGTGATGCCGAAAACAAACCCGCTCGCAGCAGCGACTACGAAACCGTAGGCTACGTCATTCAAGGCCGCGCTGAACTTACTGTAGCTGGCAAAACCATTATGCTAGAGCCGGGTGTTTCCTGGGTCGTTCCGAAGGGCGCAGAACACGCTTACAAAATCCTAGACACCTTTCAAGCAGTAGAAGCTACACACCCGCCTGCAAGAGACTAGATCCGTAGAATCAATCTCTAAGCAGCCAAAAAGAAAGGAAAAAACAATGCCACTATTTTCAAAAGCAGAGCTACAGACGCTCACAGACCACTCAAAATCACCCTGTGTTTCTATCTATATTCCCACTCATCAGATGGGCGCAGAAACTCAGCAGGATCATATTCGTCTCAAAAACCAGCTTTCTGAAGCTGAGAAAATGCTAGCCGAGCAAGGCACTAGCTCAAGCGACACAGCGGATCTGCTTCAGCCTGCGACCGATCTTATCAATAATCAAGACTTCTGGCAGCATCAAAACAGCGGTCTGGCGCTATTTATGAGTCCTGGTCAATTCCGCCATTACACCGCGCCAATAGAATTCGAAGAGCAAACCTTCGTATCCGACCAGTTTCATGTCAAGCCATTGCTACCGTTGCTAGCAGACGACGGACAGTTTTACATCCTAGCTGCTAGCCAAAACAAAGTGGGGCTTTACCAAGCTACTCACAACAGCGTTCAAGCCGTGGACTTAGGCGGCACGCCTTTAGACTTGGCAACGGCCCTTCGCTACGACGACCCAGAAGAATCTCTGCAAGGTCACAGCGCTAGCCGTAGCAGTGGTAAAGGCGGCGATGGACAGATTATTTTCAGCGGTCAGGGCGGTGGCAAAGACTCCGAGAACACAGACATTTTGCGCTTCTTCCAGGTGGTCGCCGATGGCGTACACAACGTACTAGCCGGTCAACAGGCTCCACTCGTCTTTATGGGTGTAGACTTCCTTTTCCCGTTGTACAAACAGGCCAACGACTACCCTCATCTGATGGAGGAGGCCGTCGCTTACCAGCCCGATCAGCTTAGCCCAGAAGAGATTCGCGATCGCGCCTTCAAGCTAGTCGAACCTAAGTTTCAAACAGATCGCAAAACGGTTAGCGAACAGTACGGCAGTCTGAAAAACAACAACCAGGCAACCGCCGATCTCTCCATGATTTTAGACGCCGCTTACAACGGTCAAATCGACACGCTAATAGTCGCTAGCAATACCCACAAGTGGGGTAGCTTCGATGCCGAATCGCGTCAGGCAGACTTTCATAGCGAACGAAAGTCAAACAGCCGCGATTTGCTCGACTTAGCAGCTTCAAAAGCAATGGCCACCGATGCCAAAGTCTATATCGTTGACAGAGATGAGGTGCCTGATAAGGCAGATGCCGCAGCAACGTTGCGCTATCCAATCACAGCGTCTCAGAAAGAAAGAGTATAAGCCAACCAAGCTTATGGTCAAAGTCGTTTGCGGTAGTCAATACTGACGCTTTTGCGTAAAGTAGTTCCGTTACCCTGTATCTAGCAAAAAGAAAGTCGCTGCCAATGGTTGCGACTTTTTAGTTGGACTCACGTCGGAGAGCATTGCTGAATGATTGGAACCTGTTTGTGCGATCTCTACACCCTTACCAAAGTGCTCAGTCATCGCAGCGATCAGCAAACCTATCTAGATTGGGATAGTGAACGCCGCAGCTCAGTAGTGATAAAAGTATTGCCCTTTAGCTACGGCTTCGATTGGGATAACCTTGATCACTTCGAAAGAGAAACTCGCTTACTCAAGCAGCTTTCCCATCCAGCCATTCCCCAATACTTAGACGGCTTTGAAATCAATCTACCCGACTTTAAAGGGTTTGCCTGGGTACAGACTTACATTCCAGCCAAATCTCTCGCAGAGCATCTTCAGCAAGGGCGAACATTCAGTGAAGACGAGCTTAAGCAAATTGCCACGGCTTTGCTAGAAGTACTGGTGTTTCTACGGTGTTTCTACACAGTCGCGACCCGGTTGTTATTCACCGAGATGTCAAACCCAGTAATATTTTGCTAGCAGACCGCACGGGTCATTCCTGTGGAGAAATTCACCTGATTGATTTCGGCGCAATCCAAACTGGCGTTAGCCTTTTAGAATGGACGGTAACCGTTGCTGGAACCTTCGGCTACGGCGCGCCCGAACAATTCCGAGGAGAAGCCGTACCCGCCTCTGATGTATACGGAATAGGGATGACGTTGATACATCTGATTACGGGCGCAAACCCGGTTCGGCTGCCGATTCGCAACGGTCAAGTCATTTTTGAAAGTAATCATCTGAGCGATCGCTTCTCAAAGTGGATAAAAAGCGCGACTCACTCCGAAGTCCACAAACGCTTTGAAAGTGCAGCCGTAGCGCTAGCAGCGATCGCGCAGAATAATGTTACCCTGACACGAATTTCCTCCGACCGCCCGCTACCGATACACAGTAAAATTGTATTTTCTAAAAACTCTCAGGTTCTCTCTTGCGCCGTTCCGGGACTAGGTTTTCCCTCTTTAGATACCTGATATCTTGCACCATTCTCAGTAGGGGTTGCTTTTCGGGCCAAAATCTGAAAA
>QBMC01000072.1 GCA_003242035.1 Nodosilinea foveolarum
GCCTACGATACGGCTGCTTGCTATGACTACATTGACGAAAGGGAAGCGATAGCGGGCATTCCACCGCAGCGGAACGCGAAGATTTGGTTTCATGGCAACCGCAAGACGCCGCGCCATCCGAGAGATGAGAACCTCCGAAAGATTCGTTTAGTCGGTCGGGCAAAGTGGAAGCGTTTGATTAATTATCATCGCCGTTCGCTGGCTGAAACCACGATGTTTCGGTTCAAGACCGCCTTCGGCGGTAAAGTCTCGTCGCGCAAAATGGAGCGACAAGTGAATGAGTTAAAGGTGCAGTGTTTAGTCCTCAACCACATGATTCAAGTCGCTAAGCCGGATAGCTATGCCTGCTAATCGACAACGGCCCCTCAACAGAGGGGCTAGCTAGGATAACAGTGCTTCTTTCATATTGGTGCAACAACGCCTCCTTCCTCTGTTAATTCAGACATCAACGGCTGAATCTGCTCAAGCAAAAGTGGTACTCGTTCTGTTGCGATCGCCCAAATCTCTTCATAGTCAATCTCATCATACTGATGAATAATCACATTCCTCAAACCTACTACGTTGCTCCAATCTACTTCTGAATGGGCTGCCTGAAACTCTGGCTTTAGACGGTTAGCCGCTTCTCCCAAAATCTCTAGCTGTCGCTCTACCGCACTCCTAAATAAAAGATCCGTCTGGTAGGATTCGTAAGTTCTATCCTGCACAAACTCTCCAATCGCCCCCATCGCCCCCATCATATCAAGCAGCGCCGCCTGATTTCGAGCATTATCTATCATTTCCCGGTTCGCCTTTTCTATACCTATAAAGTTTGCTAACTCAGGCGGATAGATGATGCGGTGCGATCGCAAAATCTCCGCTCGACTCACCGGATTCTTAATCAGTCTTTTTTCCGTCAGGTCAACATCGCGGCCAAAAAGCAGAGCCAGCTCATTTTGCATATCAACCCGAGCAAATGCATCACAACGACGCTCAGGCTTAAACACAACCAGCACATCCACATCACTATCAGCGCTAAAGTCATCGCGAATAACAGAGCCAAACAGCGCCAGCTCTTGAACTTGCCAGCGCTGACAAAACTGCACAATGCTATACCCGGTAGCTTTCAGTCGGCTGGTTAAGGCTTCAGAGAGAAAAGCCGTCTGAGTTTTCATAGTTCTGTCCCGTAGATAGCCATTTCTTTTTGCAGAATGTTTTCATTCAAATGGAATTCAGACCACTCTATAGCTACTTTCATCTGCTCTAAACCTTTTTTCAATCGCCTTCAAATCAATCCAAACCTACTTCAAGTCAATCCAAACCTACTTCAAGTCGATCCAAACCTGATCTAAACCTACTTCGTGTCGATCCAAACCCGTTTCAAGTTGCTCCAAACTCGATCCAAACCTACTTCAAGTCGATCCAAACCGATCCAAACCTACTTCAAGTCGATCCAAACCTGTCTTTATCTATACTCAACCTCTTTAGTATAGATTCTATCTATTATGATCGCGTTTCTACGGGCGTAAAACCCTAACCACTTTCCAAACTTCGAAAAAGCCGCAATTACACAGAGCTATCTCTGTCCTTTTTATCTGTGCCTATGGGCATTGTGAAAATAGCCGAATGACCCATGCATTTTCACAAACGCAGGCCATTTGAACTTGTTGTATATCCTTCACCTTATTAAGGAATGCCTTTCCCATGCCCAGACCAAAAAGAAGATCAGTTATCCTCACTCAGGCCGAACAGCGCCTGCTCGGAATGAAAACCATCAACCCCAAACTCGACTTGGGCGGCGGTTGCACTACAGTCACCATAGAAAAACAGGTCAATGAAGTTCGGGCCAATCTACAGAAATATCACACTTTGCTAAGCCAAGCCGACGCTGCCTCCAACGAACTAGAAAGCGCTGAAAAAGTGCTCGCTCAACTCTCTAAAAAAGTGTTGAAAGGTGTCGCTGTGCAGTTCAGTGAAGACAGCAGCGAGTACGAAATGGTCGGCGGCGTTCGCCTGAGTGACCGGAAGCGATCGCGCCGCACACCAACAACCCTAACCACTGCCTAGCCGGTCGTTCCCCTTAGGCAACTAGCAAGGTGTGAAGTATCCACGCTTTGCTAGTTTAGAACTCAGTTCTCAAGCTCAGCCATCGGCGTGAGTGAGACGCGATCGCTACTGCAATGCTAAAAACATAGACAACTTTCTTCAGTGTTTGTGCATTTATTCTGGTATAAAAGGTAAATGGAAATATTGGCAATAGCCGGAAGCCTCCGCATACAGTCATCAAACGCCGCCCTCGTACGCGCGATCGCTCAACTAACCTCACAAAACACTACTCTCAAAATCTACGACGGTCTCGGCAATCTCCCACCCTTCTCTCCAGATATAGACACAGAACCCCCACCCCAGCCAGTCTCACATCTCCGAAGTAAGATCAGTAACGCCGACGCCGTCCTCATCTGTACGCCCGAATATGCATATGGAATGCCAGGGGTTCTCAAAAACGCGCTCGACTGGCTCGTCTCATCAGGCAGCTTATACCAAAAGCCAGTCGCCGCCCTCAGCGCATCACCTTCAGACAGAGGCGGCGACAGAGCACTCACCTGGCTCCTTCAAACCCTCACGGCACTCGTTGCCACCGTACCCGGCCAAAGCCTCATTTGCAATTCCATTTATAAAAGAGAAATTAGCGAGTGATCGGATAAACGACTCGGAAACAGCAGCCCAAATCTGTTCGTTATTTGAGTCACTAGAAGCTGCGTTTAAGAGCTAGCGTACGATTAAATTGCAAGTCGTCAGACTGGAGCGGCAAGATTTAATGGTTCGCGTAGGGGGACTATTGTGTGTTCTTGGGGAGTCCACTGCCATAGGTCTTTTAGCGCGGTTGGGTTTGGGCGATCGCCCACCCCTAGCCGCGCCAATATCACCTGAATAACAACTTGATTAAAATGGGGCGGAAACCGATGCTGTTCTTGAGCATGGTCTAAAAAGAAAGCTTTGTGATACTTCTTTAACGTCTTCTCTAGCTTAGAAATATTCTCTAGCAAAGGCTGAACTTCATCAAGACGATGGGCATGATAGCTCAACAACAGCTCAGCAGCATTGTTAAAATGCATCCCTTCATCTTTCACTAAGTGACGTCCCATCTTTTGAATCTCGGGGCCGAAATGACAATAGTACTCTCGCAAATCGCGCCGGTACGAATAAACTGATCCCATTTCGTCAAAGGTAATGGCGACGAGAATTGTAAACTCGTCCTCTAGCAACATTTTAATCGGCTTGATGTCGTGGATGCGCTCTGAGAAAAGACGGGTCATCGTCTCGTAGCTTGTTCCAGAAATACAGTGGTAAGTACGGCGCAATCCTTCGTAGTGCTTCAGTTCATCTTGCAGCCATAGCGCTAGCATCGCCAAAAAGTCGTCAGACATCTCGGCTTTGCGAGTCATTACATAGTCGTAGAGCGCCCGTGAATCGCCTTCGGAAAAAACGTCTCGACTCAAAAGATCTCGAAAGTTTTCAACAATGCCTAGCGGTGCCTCATCAAAGTATCGTTGAGGCACAACATGATCTCTAGCAATCACGCTCTCTAGACACCAAGCATTCTGATTTATCTTTGCGCCACCGACTCTTTTATAGGTAGTCATACATGGAAGCCTCTGTCGTCATTCTGGAATGTAAAGGCCGTCGTCAGAAATAATGTGAGGAATAATCAGGCAGTGGCGACCCGTCACCCGAGAGGTATCACCCCGAATAATCACGCCCGCCGCCTCTCCATCTACTGCCCAGCTACCCAGCATATAATGATATCCAAACGCCTGCGCCAGCTCGACATATTCTTGAACGATAAACCCTTCCTCCCCATAGCCAAAACTATCTCGTTTCTCTAGTTCCCCCACCCCCGTTTCAATAGAGATGCCCACGCCCTCCATTCCTAGCAGAGGTTTCCTCACATGCATTCCTACCACTAACTCTGTAGACGCTACGGAAATATCTGTTTCAAAATAGGTAGCTAATAGATACTGGCTGTAGGGCGACGATTTAAACTGCTGCCACATCAAGGCCATTGCGCCCTTGTTAGAAAGTATCTGTTTCCAAAGGGGTTCGATTACCTTTACATCTCCGACTTCTAGCCGCCTAGCAAAGGCTTCTGTGCAGCCGCTTTGGGCCATATCGTTTTCCAGATCAGACCAGTCGTACATTTTCCAAAGCATGAAGATTCGTTCGTTTACGTGGTCGATAAAGTAGCCGTCGTCATCCAAGCCAAGACCGCGCTGAATGGGGTTTCCCTGATCGTCTAAAAGTTCTCTTAGGTAAACGATTTGAGTGTAGATACTCGCGTCTATCTCGTCGTGCAAAATTTGGATGAGCTGCATCGCCATCTCCAAATCTTCTTCTAGGTTCTCATCCACCAAAAAAGAAATGCCCGTTGCTTTAAGGTTGTAGTCTTCATTAATTCTGCGCCACTGCCCTGCGACTTTTTCCCAGTAATCGTTGAACTGGGTGGCATTGCTAGGCAGCGGCTCGGCACTATTTTGATGATTGCGCATGTAGTCTGCATACCAGTTCCACTGATAAATGGTCTCAGCCCCTAGCAGCGGAGTTTCACCATTAATTTCGAGCAGCTTAATGTCTCCATTTTCTGTTAGAGCAAAGTCAAAGCGACTGCACAAAGAGAGATCTTCAACCGGGTCTTCTCTCTCCCAGCTATTTTTAATGGCCTGCCAGTAGGCCGCAGGAATTTTTAACTTCGCTAGGCGCTGGTCAACGTCGCCTTCGGTTTCATCTGTAAAAAACCAGTCTAAAAACTCAACGCACATTTCCCAGAGGCTTTCTGTCGCATCGGCGATCGCTGCCTCCTCACGAGTATCAAACTGAATGGCAAAAGGTTGGGGAAGCGATTCCACCCAGTACTTTTGTTTGGCATCGCTGAGGACATCTGCCTGGTAAGCATTTTCGCGAATGTGACGCTGCCAGTGGGGTCGGCGAATTATCTTTAAAGGTCTCATAGTTTTGAATGCTTCCTATTTACCACCGCGACCCGTGCCTTTGTAAGTAGAGCCAAATCCCTGACTCCCTCGACCTTTGATGGTGCCTCTAGCGGCAGTGCCTTGAGGTCGCGCAGGCGCTGGCGCTGCGGTATATCGAGGAGCGTTAACGACGCCTGCTTTTCGATTGGTGACGACCTGACCGTTGGGCGTAACGACCTGCCCTGGCGTAGCACTTTGATAGACTGCGCTGGGCTGATAGAGCCGCCGCTGCGACCCGCCATAGTTGAAGAAAATGAAGCTAGGAATGCCGCCGAAAGGATGAAAGTAAGAGCCGCCAAACCGGGGCTGATAGTAGCCTGTGTTTTGAGCGTTTGGGGAGGGTTGGCACTCTAGCCCTTCTGCTTGGCAGTCGGCGAGGGAGGCGTAGACGGGCGCGTG
This sequence comes from Nodosilinea foveolarum, assembly GCA_003242035.1. Taxonomy (GTDB): domain Bacteria; phylum Cyanobacteriota; class Cyanobacteriia; order Phormidesmidales; family Phormidesmidaceae; genus Phormidesmis; species Phormidesmis foveolarum. The sequence goes on from QBMC01000072.1 coordinate 5,403, forward strand.
CTGCTGGTAGTTTTGCTGCGCGGCTAGCATTTGTGGCTCGCAGTCTGCTGGTTTGATGGGGGGCGCAGTGGGTTCGGTGGTTAGCGTTCCGGCGGCAAAAGCGCTGTTGAGGACTTCGTATTCGGCCTGCTGCTTTTGCGTATCGGCTTCGCATTCCTCAGTCGTTTTATAAAACACTGCCGGAACTTCGTCGTTGGCGTTTTGGTCGGTAACGGCGTTTGGGTTCGGCTGAGGGGGCGAACTGTTGGAACCGCAGCTAGAGACGAGCAGAGCCACGACTGCCGCGATCGCCAACCGTTGCCGCACCTGATCGCGCTGAATAGACTGGATCTGAATAGAGCGCTGGGGTTGGCGCTCAAGATTGTTTGAAGTCATAACCTGCTAGTTAAGAGTAAAAGAGCTAAATTAGATAGTCGCTGGCGGCTACAATTTGCCCATTGCCGTGCCTAAAACTGGTATTGCTGATTGCCCACCCACAAACTCACGGGCACACTGTTACCTTTATTATCTACCTTTACATCCACTACAAACGCCTGATTCTCAGAGCGCTGTATGGTATCGATTTGCGCGTTGATGTCGTTGCGCTGAGACTCGGGCATGTAGTAGGTTTCTAGGCCGTACTCTACTTGCCATCCGGTGTTGCGACCTTTTAAAGCAACTTGGTTTTGAGGCAGAGATAAAGGGCGATCGCGACTCACGGCCACCGGCTCCCACGCCGCCGGTACATCACCCTTCGCATCAGCGGGCGCTTGCAGCGTAACATACACCCATTTACCAACCTCTTGCCCCTCGCCCAATGCACTTTGGCCGCCCGGTAGCGCTATCAACGTTTCTTTAGCAGAAATGTCGAAGCCCAGCGTTTGAGAATAGCCTCGGATTAAATCGTAAGGATCGACGGGTGCCGTTTGCAGCGTAACGGTTTGACCGTTTGTGTAAGTCATAAAGCTTTGAAAAGGAACGGCTACAATAAGCGCCGACTGAAGCAGCATCGCGGCCCAAAATCGCCCTGCTAAAAAGCGCGGTGCTGAAGGTGGCGTAGACGCGATCGCCGCTCCCGAATTTGATAAAGTTGGACTGCTCATAATTTCTCTCCTTAAGATTTCTAGTAACGATTGATAACTCGCTCAACATTAAGCAGATGGTGCAGACGGTAGCGTTGCCGACTGCCGCGCCTTTTTCTCGAACCAAAGACCGGCCACAATAATGCCAATGCCGCAAACGCCTAGCACCAAAGCCTTCAGCAGCAAATCGGTGTCGTACTCAAACATGCGAGTAACCAAACCGATAACCACAATGCCCATACCGCCCCAAAAGCGACGGCGAATACCCAGCAAAGTCCCGTCGTGAAGCATGGCAAAGCCGATGAAAAACAGCAGCATATTGAGCGCTATTGGGCCAAAAGCGAGAGCACTGCCAAATTGCCCAGAGAAAACCTGAAGCTGACAGAATACCGCTACTCCCAGGATGAGCAAAACAGCGGCAAATACAGGCGTTTTCATCCACAGTTCGCGGGATTCTGAGCGCTGGGACCATTGCAAAAACCACTGCCAACCGCTGTAAGCTGCGATCGCCCACAGCCCCGCTAACCCTATTAAAAACAGATAATTTCCCGCAAATCCCAACCTGTTCGACAAGTTGCTAGCGTCCGTCCAAACAATCCGAAAAGAATAGCCATAGGTGGCAATACTCACAAACCAGATAGAGAGCGATCGCCCAATCGGTTCAAAGCGGTCCGTCTGTCGCCGCCCAAACTGAGCACGATACACCCACAGCAAAGCAGGCGGCAGCATAATCGTTAAGACCTGAAAAACCGGGTTAAACTGCTCAAATATCAGACCAGAAGGCAGCAAAGTCATCAGCCCCACCCCCCAAATTCCATAGAGCACCCGAGACCGGCACCAGTGCGCCAGCGGTAAATACAGCGGCGTAATCAGGATCGGCAAATATCGTATCAGCCACCCTATCCAATCAACCTCTGCATTTTGACCGCCCCAGGCACCGCCAACAGTCGCGCCCCAATAGCTCATAAAAATCAAAACCCATGACAGCACCCCTAGAGAAGTCAGCCGCAGCGAATAGGCCATCACCAATACGCCCAACCCCCACACCAAATACAGCCCATTAACAGAACCGCTCTGGTGAAACATCTGCGACATTAGCCCAATATTGGCACCCATTAGCAGCGCCCCTGCCAGCAACAAACCATTGCCCAATCGCGCTAAGCCCGCCTGCCGCTCCGTCCGCTGCCACACATAAAAACCAGTCGCATTCACGCCCAAAAACGCGCTAAATATCACCGCCATCCTCAGCAGCCTAGACCACGCCTGCCAGTTAGCCGCCACCAGCGTAATTGCGCCTAAGCCTAGCAATATTCCGCCTAAACCCAGCAAGACGGCAATAAAGCGACTGCTCGATCCACTTTCAATTTGATCGAGCTGATATCGTTGCCGCAGGTGCTCGTATAGCTCGGTATTAATTAAGCCTTCTTGCCGCCATTGCGCCGACTCATCGCGCAGCTCTTGCCGAAATTTCTCTGTGCTCATCCTGGAATTCTCTATCTCGTGCCAAGTGGTGTAAAGGCACGTACAACAGAAAATGCCTTCTTTCCTAAATTGTGGGACAATGAGATGAATTAGGGATGAGGAAGTGACGGCTTTAAATCCGGATGGCATTGAACCGTGCATTTAAGATGGGGACAGGCCAGAGGCCCATCCTACAAGAATTGAACGCGCTTACTAAGCGGAAAATGCCATCTGCCAGAAATCTTTTTCTAGCCGAGCTACGGTCAAAAATGCTTCCCTTGCCTGCGATCGCTCATCTTCACTCGCCGTCATCAGCGCCCTATCTGCCTGCTGCTCCAGCACCTTTACATATTCCGTAAACCCCGCATTCCCCCACCGGTCGGCAAACTCCGCATAGGGTTCAGCCATCGGACTGTGCCGCTGCCAGCCCTGGTTGTAAGCCAGCTCAATCGCCCAAAACGCGATCGCCTGCACCGCGTAAGACTGATTCGCCAGCCCCTGCATAAACTCGCAGTACTTTTCGCACGTTGGCTGAGGAGAAGTTAGTAGATTGAGCGATCGCTCATCCGCCTTCGTCTGAAACCACAGCAGCTCGTCCTTAATCGCGCCCAGTCCGCCTAAAAGCGTATCAAAATGCTCAGTCGGAGCTACCGCTAGCAATCGAGCCGCCATCCGCGTAAATTCAACTACAAACAGCGCGTCTTGCACCAGCCAAGTATTAAACTGCTCGGGCTTAATGCTGCCCTGCTGACACTGTTCTAAAAAAGGATGAACTGTAGCCGCTTGCCAGTCTTCAGAATAATCAGAAAGTAGCGCAGCGCAGGTAAGCGGAGAAATGATCATAAGGCAAATACCAATTGTAAAGGAAGACAGCAGTTTCTTTTTGAAGAGCGAAAAACCAGCTCATTCTCTTACTCGTTTAGAAACTGGGTGTATGACTCAATTGCTAAACTCACGCCAGCACTTTTTTGTAGCTGCTTCAAATATTGTTTGGATGTTGTTTGTTTTCAAACAACATCGTTTTCAAGTTGAGTCATATTACTAGCTCAACTATCAATTCTTAACTTATTGCAATCGGCGCGATCACCGTCAAGCCTCTCTGAATACAGTTAAACACCACGGGCGTCGTCCCTGTAATTTCGCCATCTACAACAACTTTCTGCGGTGGATTCGTCGTTACCTTCAAGCTGGGCACCCGCAAACTCAAAATATTCTCGTTCTGCGTCGGCTGCTTCACCAGCGCCGCCCGTAGCAAATCGGCCATCGCGCCCATGCCCTGCAACCTGGCCCCGAACCCTTGCGCCTCCATCTGGCTCAGCCCAATGGTCACATCCAGCAAGCCATCATCGGCGATCACCCCACCGAATCCCTGTGCCATTACTGAAGTCGGTGGCGCAGCATTCGCGACCGTAATCGCACTACATTCAAACTGGCTCACCTGTCCATCCATCTCCAGCTCTGCCTCAAACGCCTCCTGATCGGCAAACTGCTGCATCCCCGCCACAATATACGCCAGCACGCCAAACCGATTCTTCATCTCTCGGTTGGCCCGCTCCACTGTCTCGGCCTCAAAGCCAATGCCCGCTAGCAGTACCATCGGCGTACCGTTGCAAGTCGCAGCATCCACCTGTATCGTGGTTCCGGTCAAAATATTCTCGCAGGCTCCGCGCAAATCGGTCGGAATGCCTAGCGCCACCGAAAACGCATTCGCCGTGCCCCGAGGGATAATTCCTAGCGGCATATTGGTCTGAATCATCGCTTCTGCCACTGCCGAAACCGTCCCATCCCCGCCCGAAGCAATAATTAAATCTACCCCTGCGGCGATCGCCTCCTTAGCCTGCTCCGCCGGACTCACCTCAGGCTCCGTCAGCACCACCTTCACCTGTATCTGCGGCTCCAATATCTGCCGAATCTGCCGCAGTTCCTGATTCGGGTCGCCCTGTCCCGCCACCGGATTGAAGATTAAGTGCGCCAATCGGCTCTTAGCCAAAGACATCACGACTGCTTTCGCCGTCGCTAAATTAGTGGCAATCGGCACATTATGTAGCTGACACACCCGCAGTAACATGCTCACGCTGGTGCCATACACATCCGAAGTCAGTGAATCGCTGAGAAAAATCACCGCCGCAATCGTGCCTTCTACCACCCGCGCCGCAATCTGCACATCGCCGCCCAGCGCACCCGGCAGCACAGACTCAACCACCGCGTCAGCCTGCTGAGTGAGCGCCCTACCCGTGCCTTCAGTTGCCACCAGTTCGTAGCGAGAGATTGTCCCTACGCAATCTCTAAAAAACGCTACTAGCTCATCTTTTTGACTGTCGTGAGCAATCAAAGCTAAAGTCGTCGGCATCGTCGGAAACCTCAAAGAGTATTTTGTTTTGCGCTAACCGGGAGTCTGCCAAAGAAACCCGTCATCAACCGCAATATTAGCCGCTTCAGGGGGACTACACTGTCTAAGACCCAAATCCCCGCCCGTCGGGATAATAGCAGTGGTAGAAACCGATTGGAGAAAGACCGATTCAAGAAGTCTGTCAGGCTCAGCGTGAACCAATTTTCTGTTCTTCGCCAGCGCTCGTAACGCTTTAGCACGGCCAAGCTGCCCAAATCTTCGCCTTGCTTCGCGGCATTCTCGATAACTTCGGCGAGGGCGATCGCATCTCGTATTCCCATATTCAACCCCTGTCCGCCCACCGGATGACAACAGTGCGCCGCATCCCCGATTAACGCTATTCCAGGCCGCACATAAGCCTTACTCTGCATGAGCTGCACCGGAAACATCATCGGCTCACTCAGCAGCTTCAGCCCACCCATCTCATCGCCATAGCGAGCCGTCAGCTCAGCCAAAAACTGTTCTTTCGGCAGCGCCAGCAGCGCCTTAGCCTCTTCATGCGGAGCCGTCCACACAATCTGACAGCGGTTTTCTGGCAGCGGTAAAATCGCAAACGGACCGCTCGGCCAAAACTTCTCATAGGCCGTATTTTCATGCGAGTGCTCAGGCTCTAGCACCGCCGTAATGCAAGACTGCCAATATTTCCAGCCAAACGTTTCAATTTCTGCCTGGTCGCGGACAACAGACCTGGCTCCGTCGGCGCCCACCACTAGCCCAGTGCAAAACTGCATCTGTGTATCACCATGAGAAATCGCCAATTCCGTCCGAGAAGAAGCTTTCCCCTCACAGGTCTCCATTACTTTGCTCTCGCACCAATAGTCAATATTGGGTGCAGCCTTCACCGCCGATTGCAGCGCCGCCATCAACACAAAATGCTGCGCCGAATAATAAACCGCGTCGCTGTTGCCATCTTCCGGTCGAAACGTAATCGCCTTGTCATAATCCGCATCCGACAGCTTCACCCTAGAGAAATGCGTAAGCTGCGGCTCCACCTCATCCCAAAGCCCTAGCCCCGCCAAAATTTTGGCCGACACCGGAGAAAACGCGTAGGCCCGCTGTCGATTCGCCGCCGTCGCTGCTGTTTGCGTCTCAATCACGGCTACTCGCAAATGAGTATGTCGCAATCCACAGGCGAAGGTCAGCCCTACAATGCCACCGCCTACAACCACTACGTCATAGTTATGAGTAACTGCGTTCAAAGCAGCATTCGACGGAAGATCCAGCAGATCGGCGCTCATAAGCTCAAGTAGCCAGTAAGAAAGTATTTATATACCTTTACATTCTTACGCGTCAGCCCAGATTCATCAACCCATTACCGCTTCCATCACCGAATCCGCCATCTCAAAATTCGCCGTCACCGCCTGCACATCGTCAGACTCCTCCAGCGCATCCATCATCTTCACCAGCGAAGTCGCCGTCTCAGGATCTTCCACCAGCACCGTATTCGAAGGAATCCAGCGCAAATCGACCTCGCGCACCTCATAACCTGTCTGCCTGAGCGCCGCGCTCACCGTTTCCAACTCAGACACCTCACAAAAAATCTCTGCCCCCGGTGTCCCTTCATCAATTTCATCCACCAGCTCATAAGACTCCGCGCCTGCTTCTAGCGCATCTTCAAACAAAGCCTCTTCCTCAATCTCACCCGCCAAGGTCACGACACCCTTCTGGTCGAACATCCAGCCTACGCAGCCCGTCTCCCCCAAATTGCCGCCGTTCTTACCAAACGCCGTCCGCAAATCCGCTGCTGCCCGATTACGATTATCCGTCAGCGCCTCAATCAATACCGCCACGCCACCTGGCCCATAGCCCTCATAGCGAATCGCCTCGTAGTCGCCCTCGCCCGCTAGCTGTCCGCAGCCTTTGGCGATCGCCCGATCAATACCGTCATTCGGGAACCCCGCTGCTTTCGCCTCATCAATCGCCGTCCGCAGTTGAAAATTACCGTCTGGGTCGCCGCCGCCCTGCTTCGCCGCCACGATAATCTTCCGAGATATTTTAGCAAACGCCTTGCCACGAACCGCATCTACACGCGCCTTCTGCCGCTTAATATTCGCCCACTTACTATGTCCTGCCATCGGTGCGCTATCTTCTTTTGTCTACTCTCTACTCCTCAACGTTAGCAGTTTCTACAGCCGCACTTTCCGCATCGGCGGCCATCGCTTCCTTATAGATCCGCGTCGCCTTAATCGTCGCGCCGATGAGACCCACATGCTGATTAAGCACCACGCGCACCGGCACCTCGTCTAGCAGATGGCTCACCCGTCCTTTACTGGTAAATGCCTGCATAAAATCGCCCGTCTTAATCAGCTCTAGGTTCTTCGCCGTGACGCCACCCGCGATATACAGTCCCCCACGCGGCAAAAACTTCAGCGAAATATTACCCGCCTCCGACCCATACGCCCGAATAAAAATCTCCATCGTCTTCTGCGACAGCAAATCCGTCTTCTCCGTCGCTGCCTGAGAAATCATCGCCGCCGGGTCAGCCAGTTCGCTACGCTGCCCCGCCGAGCGCTCCCACATATCCATAATCTCGCCAATTTCTTTAGACTCGCTGGCGTACTGGCGATCGCGCAAAAACTGATAGATCGAAATAATCCCCTGCCCCGAGACCACTCGCTCCTCAGACACCCGCGAAATGCCGTGCTTCTCAATTAGATAATTCCGGAGCTGAAACTCCAGCTCTGACTGCGGCGCAAAATCCACATGCCCCCCTTCCGAAGGGAACACGGAATATTCACCATTAGAAGGCAGCAAAAATCCCTGTCCCAGGCCCGTACCCGCCCCCAGCACTGCCATCGGTGAATTAGAATTAGGCACCCCGGCTCGCAGCTCGTAAATATCTTCAGGCGCTAAGCCCAGCACCCCATAGCCAACTGCCTCAAAGTCATTGATTAGCTGTACGCTCGGAATATTCAGCACCCCGCTCAAAAACTCGGCTCGCAGGAACCAGGACAGGTTCGTGAGCTGAGAGGTATTGTCTACAATGGGGCCAGCGATCGCAAAGCAAGCCGCCTTAGGCCGCACAATGCCTGCTTGATCCGAAGCCAGCGCCAAAAAGTCTCGCACCATTGGCACAAACTCAGGATAGTTGCCGCTGTGAAACTTCGCCTCATATAGCGTCTCTATTTTGGCTTTATGGCTAACGTGCGATCGCACATTCGCATCATCCACCCGAGCCAACCGCAAAATGGTTTTAGTCCCGCCAATATCGCCAGAGAGAAGTTGTGTCATGAATGTAGATAAGTAAGGGCAACAAACAAGTCCAGAGTAAGCACAGAACCCGAAGCCATCCTATCGGTCGCAAAGACTATTCACAATCTCTCAAAAGATGACTCTCTCGTAGTTCAGCCTATCCGTCCAGCCGCCTTCAGCGCTAAAGGTCTCCTCGCGACCTGAATTTTTATTCTACTATCCTTTTATTCAAGGCCCAGAGTCATATAGAATGGGGGACTTATAAATTTTGCCTTCGTCATAAACAGTTCATTAGTACTGGACATCACCATAGGTAACCCCCCGTGACCGTAACGCCTCTGCAAACTCAAAAAACGACACCCGAAAAATCTAACGCTGCCCCCCTCTCACTTGAAGCTCGTCCCGACAAACTTGGACGCTTCGGTCAGTTCGGCGGCAAGTACGTTCCCGAAACCCTCATGCCTGCGCTTAAAGAGCTAGAGGAAGCCTATTACCAGCATCGCGACACAGAGGAATTTCAGATAGAACTTCAGGGTCTGCTCAAAGACTACGTGGGCAGAGCTAATCCGCTCTACTTTGCAGAACGCCTCACGCAGCACTACGCTTCTAAAAGTAAAGGGCCTGACGGTAGCGGCCCTCAAATCTACCTCAAGCGCGAAGATCTCAATCACACTGGCGCACACAAAATCAACAACGCCCTCGGCCAGGTTCTGCTCGCCAAGCGCATGGGCAAAAAGCGCGTCATCGCCGAAACTGGGGCCGGACAGCACGGCGTTGCCACCGCCACCGTTTGCGCTCGCTTTGGCCTAGAATGCGTCATCTATATGGGCGTAGAAGACATGGAACGTCAGTCGCTCAATGTCTTTAGAATGAAGCTGATGGGCGCAACCGTTAGCCCCGTCAGTGCCGGTAGTGGCACTCTCAAAGACGCTACCTCTGAAGCTATCCGCGATTGGGTCACGAATGTAGAAAGCACCCATTACATTCTTGGCTCGGTGGCTGGCCCCCATCCGTATCCAATGATGGTGCGCGACTTTCACAGCGTGATTGGCGAAGAAACCCGCGCTCAGTGCCTGGAAAAATGGAACGGTAAGCCTGATATTCTGCTTGCCTGCGTCGGCGGCGGTTCCAACGCAATGGGCCTCTTTCACGAGTTTGTCGGCGACACTGAAATCCGCCTGATTGGCATAGAAGCGGCTGGTGAGGGCGCTGAAACTGACAAACATGCGGCAACTCTGACTAAAGGCAGAGTCGGTGTTTTGCACGGTGCTATGAGCTACCTTCTGCAAGATAGCGAAGGCCAGGTCACCGAAGCCCACTCCATTAGTGCCGGACTCGATTATCCAGGCGTAGGCCCCGAGCACAGCTATCTCAAAGACTTGGGCCGCGCCGAATACTATAGCGTGACCGATGCAGAAGCGCTTGAAGCCTTTCAGCTAGTCTCTAAGTTAGAGGGCATCATTCCCGCGCTGGAAACTGCTCATGCGTTCTCCTATTTAGAGACGCTTTGCCCGACGCTGACGAATGAGAGAATCGTCATAAACTGTTCGGGTCGCGGCGATAAAGATGTTCAGACTGTGGCCAAAATCCTGAAGTTTGATTGAGCAAATTTGATTAAAAAACAATCGAAATAAGGTCTAATGTAGGGGTTTAGCAATGCTGAACCCTTTCAATATATAAGGGGTCTTTCACTTATCACAGCTCAGGAGAATTCGGTGGAAAAGTTTGAAGTTTGCGATCGCGATCTAACCCCAGAACTACTCGCCCGGTATCTAAAATCATCCGCGATCGCCGTAGACACCGAAACTATGGGTCTCAATCCGCTGCGCGATCGCCTTTGCCTTATCCAAATCAGCGACTTAGCCGGATACGTCACCGCCATCCGCATTGAACGGGGCCAAACCGAATCACCCAATCTTCAGCAACTGCTCGAAGCGCCCCAAATCACCAAAATCTTTCACTTCGCCCGCTTCGATCTAGCCACGCTACAGCACCACCTCAGTATCGTCACCACCCCCGTCTTCTGCACCAAAATCGCCAGCAAAATTGCCCGCACCTACAGCCCCCGCCACGGACTTAAGGCGCTTGTGCAAGAGCTAGAAGGCATTGAACTAGACAAGACGCAGCAAAGCTCAGACTGGGGAAACGTGTCGGCCCTCAGCGACGAGCAGCTCAGCTACGCCGCTAACGATGTCCGCTATCTTCATACCATTAGAGATAAGCTGACCGACATGCTGAAGCGAGAAGACCGCTGGGAACTCACGCAGCAGTGCTTTAGCTGCCTGCCCACCTTTATCGAGCTAGATCTAAAACAGTACAGCAGCATTTTTGAGCACTGATCACTACCCACTCAAAACATCTTAGATTTGTGATCCCCACTCGCTAATTTTGCCGTGCAGACATCTGAGTTTGAATCTCGGGTAAATCAACCGCACTAATATTATCTACCAGCGTCCGCCGTAGCATCGGATGATTTCGATGCGTCACACCCATGTCGCTATCGGGATGAAACACGATCAGATCTAACCCCATGGCCCCCGTACAAAACTGATGCGGCTGATGAGCCGAGATGTAAAACACGGTTCCTGGACGTAGAGCGTGGCGATCACGCACCCGCTGATCTGGCGTCGCAGTCTCTTCCACGGCAATACAGTCCCCCGCGCCCCGGATTACAATTCCCACGCGATCGCTCGGATGAGAATGCACCGTCTGCACCACCTGCGCAGGCATATACAGCGCATTCAAACAGGGATCGCCCGCTTCTAAAGGAGCCACCAAAAGGCTAGTCGTGCCCCCATCTATATAAGCTAGACGCCCGACAGCAGCCACCGGGCCACCCAGCGAAAACTCGCCCCGATGGGCCAAATAGGTCACTACCATGCCAGCCGATCCTTCCCCGCAAAGCGTACCAGCCTCCGCCAGCGAAAAATACATCCCCGACTGCAAAGGCAACGACGCGATCTGCCCCGCCCGCTTCAAACTCGCTGCCCCCTGCCACACAAAGCCGTAGTGAGTGCCCCTGTCCGGCAGCACCAGCACTTCATTTTGCCAAACGCGGATGCGTACCGTAGCAGAATGATCGTCAAACGCTTTGCCTTCTGGCTTCAGGCCAAACGACTCAGAACAGTCAGACGGTAGCGAACAAGTTTCAATCGACATCAGTTCAATCGGCATTAGGGTTTAGTCGGCTAGTGCCGAATCTGGCGGCGAGTCTTGTAACATGGTCTGTGGCACAAATAAGGCTTGCTCAATGGCCTGTCGCCGCCTGGGATCGAGCATTGATCCATCGCTATACAAGCAGTCTACCAACAGGTGAATCATTCGATAGTAAGCCGTTAGCAAAGACTGTTCGGCCACGCTAAACTTTGCATCCTTGCCCATATGCAGACGACCTTTAGCCATCTGTCTTCCAGCATCGGCAACGGCCTTAGTTTGGTCTTCGTCGAGGGCTTCATCGGTAGCTGATTCGGCTGGATTATATATCTTCCGCAGCTTTTGCTTCAGCTCAGGCTTAATTTGTGCAGAATTTTGAGCGATCGCCATCGCAATTCTCATCGCCTCATTCGCAGAACTCACCTGCGCAATTTTTCCCTCATCGCCCGTTTGCTGATCGTAGTCTTTTACCTGGGCGATCGCCGCGTCAAAATCTACCCCATCAAGCATCCGCGTCAAAAAACTGGCACACACTAACCAGTTTGCCGAACGATCTAGCCTAATCGCGACCTGGCGCTCGTTATCAATCTCAAAATCAATATCAAACAAAAAGGATCTCACCGCCGCTGGCTTAACGCCCTCAAAGCAAGGCGAACTTGCCTGCTGGTCAATTTCTGCCAGAAAGTCTTGTAGTTTTGGGGTAGCGGCTAGCAAAGTCTGTGCCTGCTGAAGCAAAGGCGTTAGTAAGAGATCGGCATCGCGCAGTAGCTCGCTAGCCAACAGAAAAACCTCTCGCCATTGAGGAACCAGTGCATATTTTTTCACTAACTCTCGCATGGCTGCTTTTAAGTTGCTGCTATTAAACACCAGCTCGCGAGCCACAAAATACTCATGAAACGTCAGGTGAGAGAATGAATAATGCTGCTTAAAGCGCTCCACCAGTAAACCGTGCTGTGCCTCTATCGAGTGTAAAATCGCGGTGCTATCTAGCTGTAAAACCTCCGGATCTTCGCTCGTCTCGGGCAAGTTGCGAGTATAAGCCGTGATGGACTGTTCTACCTGCGCCTGCTTAAAGAAATAATGGCCTAGCTCAAAAGTACTCAGCGCTATTTGGCTCAACAAATCTTCCTTACGCTTCACCGAAAGCCGCCGATATACCTGATCGCGGTAAATCCCTCTAGAGGCATCCCACTTCTTCAGCAAAATTTCTATGCTTTCGCGGTAGAGATCCGAGCGGCTATTTGGCAGACTGCCCGAAGCTTCAAACGCCAGACACAGCAGCGTCAACAACAGCGGCGTCGAAGCTAGCTCACCCAACTGGGGCCGCTGGTTTAAGCTGCGCAAAAAAGCCAGCGCCGACTGCGGTTTCAACAAAAACCACTGCTGAGAAAAAATCTCTATCTGCGGCCAGTCAAAATCTGCAATCTCGACTTCGGTAAACTGTTCGAACGTATACTCCCAAGCGGCGATCCGACAGGTCATTAAAAAATGATTGTGCGCACATTCTTCAGAGAGGACGCGAACTTCTCGCAAAACTCGCTCATGATTCGCCGCGTTTACCTCATCTAGACCGTCTAACAGAATTAAAGCCTGTCCAGCATTTAGCACCCGCTTAAGCAGTCTTCTTTGATCTTCAACCTCAGCCAAACTCAAAGCCGTCAGCCGACTTTTCAAATGTCGCTGACTAATAAAATCTAGTAGTCCGATCTGCTCCGGCTGCTCGGAAAAGTGCTTGAGATTGACGAATAAAGGCAGTCGATCCGCCTCGAAATGGCCTTCAATACACTGAATTGCTAGGTGCTTCAAAAAGGTGGTTTTACCGGCACCCGGCTTGCCTAGCACAATCAGCTTTTGATACTGCGCTACCGCTGCGATCGCCGATACATGGGCCTGAGCCACCTGACCAAACCCAACGCGGTCAAAATCGTCAGCCGTCACGCTAGCAATTAGCTCATCCATATCGTGCCACTGATAGCGGCTGATCTTTTCTAAAATATTGACGTTTGTATAAATCTCGTTGAGCGTCATCGGACGAGACATATCTAACACTCTCATCGTGCCACAACGCTCTTGTAGACTGTCGTAAGCCGTCTGGCGCAGCCGCTGAACTAGCGATTCAACCGGTTCAGTAGAGTCAGGTAAAGGTAGATTATCAGTTGTTGGTTGAGGGATGCTAGCCGCCGTCTGAGCGGTTGCGGACGGCGAAAGTCCGGAGACTACTTGCCAGTCTAGATTTAGGCGATCGCACAAATCCACAAACAGCGGCTGCTCAATCGCCACCCCCTTAAAAAAATTGGTTACCGGTTGCCGACTACAGCCCACCCTCTCGGCCAGACCTTTCTTGGTCAGCTTCGCTAGCTTCAGCGACTGCGCGGCCATTTGCTGACCTTGCGACGACGCACTCAGTGAAGGTTTAGCCATAGCGTTTGCTCATCCCGTTTCCATAATTCAGCTAATCTGGCACGCTCTTTAAGTGAGCGTTACATAGGCAAATACTATCGCATCATTTGCAGCAAAACAAACCCGTCGCATCGTTCAGTGCCAAAGCAGACCTATCCGACTGTTCAAACGCTTACATAGTAATTACTTAGCTTTTTCTTTGACATATCAAGAGAAGTAACTTAGTATTTACTCAATCGTTACTTAGTCGCTACTGTTATAAGCTCGTGATCGCTCAAAAGCAATCTTATTGAGTCATAAAGAGCCAATTTTCCTTATTTTCTGGGCTGGCATCATGTTCACCCTCTACCCTACCCCGAACGAATTTCAGGTTTTCTACACAACGCCGCACCTAAGGCTCAGATACCGGACTTCAGCGCGGTTCAAAGCAACTTTGCTGGTGCTTGTTCTACCTTCACTTTCTTTCCTAACAACTGCGATCGCCAACAAACCGCTATCTACCCCAACTAACAACGACAAGTCATGAAACTCAACTCAACCCTTCAGAGCCGCTACCTCATTCAATCAGAGATGAGCAACAAAGGCGGTCGGCGAACTTTTCTAGCCCAAGATCAGCAGTCACAAGAGACCGTTATCATCAAAATTATCCAGTTCGGAGCAGAGTTTGAATGGGTCAACCTGAAACTCTTCGAGCGAGAAGCAGAAATCCTTCAAAACGTCGATCATCCTGCCATTCCAAAGTATAAAGACTACTTTGAGACCGAAATTGACGGCGTTCATAGCTTTGTGCTGGTTCAAACCCACATCGAGGCCATCTCTTTAGAGTTCGCCATTCGATCTGGCAGAACCTTCTCTAAAGCAGAAGTCTTAGAACTCGCCGAACGGCTGCTAGAGATTTTGAAATATCTGCACGAACAGGCTCCACCTATTGTTCACCGAGACATTAAGCCCAGCAATATTCCGATTACTTACGCTGACAACGGCAGCACAGAAGAAGATCCCGATAGCAACTCCAACAGCCGCATCAACGACATTTATCTCATAGACTTTGGCTCTGTGCACACTGTCGCCAGCCAAGAAAGCGGCACCATTACTATCGTCGGCAGCTATGGCTATATCCCCCAGGGCTATTTCATTCTAAATATACGTTTAAGTGTGTCTAGACTAAACTGGCAGC
>QBMC01000073.1 GCA_003242035.1 Nodosilinea foveolarum
GCGTAACGCATTCTCATCGAACCACCTCCAGCGGACTTACCTACTGCCTAATTGTATCCAAATTTCCTTAATTTCCGATTAAGTCTAATGGAGATCTGACAATCGGCGAACTTGTCGCTTTTAATGCCTATCTGTTGTTTATTTTGCAGCCGGTGTTGCTGATCGGTTTTGCGGCTCCGGCGATCGCGCAAGCCTCTGCCTCCGCCGAACGCGTCTACGAAATTATCGACGCCCCGGTAGAAATTCAAAATCGACCCCAGGCGGCACCCTTTGATAAATGCGGCGGACGCGTCACCTTTGAAGACGTTTGGTTTCGCTATCCGGGCGCAACCGAACCCACGCTCAAAGGTATCTCTTTTGAGACCCAGCCGAAGGAACTGATTGCGATTTTAGGCACGACGGGTTCCGGAAAAAGTACCGTGATCAATCTGTTGCAGCGCTTTTACGATGTGACACAGGGATCGGTGCGGATTGATGGCCGTGACGTGCGCGATTTTGAATTGGAGAGTTTGCGATCGCACATCGGTATCGTCTTCCAAGAAACCACGCTATTCTCAGGCACCTTGCGAGAGAACATCGCCTACGCCAAACCCAACGCCTCGCTAGAAGAAGTGATCGCAGTCGCTAAAGCCGCCTACATTCACGAGTTTATCGAAAGCTTACCCAAAGGCTACGACACAATTGTGGGCGAGCGCGGCGTCGGGCTTTCGGGCGGACAGAAGCAGAGAATTGCGATCGCCCGCACCCTCCTTACCGACTATCACATCCTCATCCTCGACGACAGCACCTCCGCCGTAGACGCCGAAACCGCCGACCGCATTCAGGCCAGCCTCGACAAAATTATGCGCGATCGCACCTGCAACGCCTTCGTCATCGCCCAGCGCATCAGCACCATCCAAAACGCCGACCGCATTTTACTGATCGACGATGGCAAACTCGCCGCCCAGGGCACCCACGAAGAACTCATGCGCACCAGCTCGCTTTACGGCGCAATTCTAGAATCGCAAGTCAATCAAAAACAGCCTGCTATCGTCGCCTAACTCTTAGCCCCGCTTCCCCTCATGACAAGAGCACCCATCGCCCCCGAAAAGCCAGCCGGAAAGCCAGCCAAAAAGCAGCTCCCTACCGTCAATCGCTTTCTGGCCTACGTCAAGCCCTACCGCAGCGAACTCCCCATTGCTATCGGCGCAGTCGTCATCGGCGCGTCTACTCAGGCCATTGGCCCCTTTCTCATCGGCTGGTCTATCGACAATCTCATTAGCCCCGGCAATCTCTCTGGCTTAATGTGGATGATTGCCGGACTAGCCTGCATCTATATCGTTGGCACATTTGCTATCCGCGCTCAGATTTTTCGAGTAGGCGCGATTGTTCAAAAGGTGCTGGCTCAGCTCCGGCAAGACATTTTCACTAAGCTTCAAAGTCTCTCTATTGGCTACTTCGACAAAAGCGAAGCGGGCGATTTAATGAGCCGCCTGCTCAACGATGTTAGCGTTATCAACAATGCCTTTGGCCAGAGATTCCTCAGATTTTGGGCAACACCTTGAGCCTGATTGGGATCATCATTGCCATGCTGTTGATTAACTTTCAGCTTGGGCTACTCAGCAACCTAGTTGTTCCAATCATGATTATCACCACCAGCGTTTTCTCTCGCTGGGCCAGAGTCAAATTTAGAGTCACCCGTGAAACCATTGGAGATCTCTCAGCTCGGATAGAAGAAGATGTAAGCAGCGTTAAGGAAGCGCAGGCGTTCAATCGGGTTGCCTACAACATCGACAGATTTGAAGCCCTAAACGCTGCCAATCGAGACGCCAACATTGAGGCCGTCGCCGTCACCTCTGCCTTTCTCCCGTCGATTGATTTTCTCAATACGCTCGCGACCGCAGGCGTGTTGGCCTATGGCGGTTATTTAGCGGTCAGCGGTGGGGCCACGGTGGGCACCGTCACTGCATTCTTACTGTATGTACAACAGTTTTTTAGACCCATTCAGATTCTCAGTCAGTTTTATACGCAGGCTCAAAGTGCGATCGCCGGACTCGAAAGAATCTTCTCCCTACTCGACGAACCCGAACTGCTGCAAGACGCCATCAACGCCACCGAAATGCCGCCGATTAAAGGCAAAGTCTCCTTCGAAGACGTCTCCTTCGGCTACGAACCCCGCCAAACCATTCTAAACAAGGTCAATCTCTGCGCTCAGCCCGGACAAATGATTGCTCTCGTAGGAGCCACCGGAGCGGGCAAAAGCACCATCATCAACCTGATTTTACGCTATTACGACGTGACCGGCGGCGCGGTAAAAATAGACGACATCGACATTCGCACCGTCACCCAGGCCAGCCTCCGCCGTCAGATGGGATTTGTCTTGCAAGACAATATTCTCTTTGCCAGTACCGTCGCCGAAAACATTGCCTTTGGTCGGCCTAATGCGAGTCACGCTGAAATTGAAACAGCGGCACAGGTGGCGAATGTTCATAAGTTTGTCACCACGTTGCCGCAAGGCTACGCCACCGTTTTAGGCGAACGGGGCGCATCGCTGAGCCAGGGACAAAGGCAGCTTATCAGCATCGCTCGGGCGGTACTGGTTGATCCGCGTATTCTGATTTTGGACGAGGCGACCAGCAGCATTGATACTCAGACAGAAAGATTGGTGCAAGATGCGATCGCTCAACTCCTACAAAACCGCACCAGCTTTGTGATCGCGCACCGCCTCAGCACCGTTACTCAGGCCGACCAGGTGCTCGTCATTCAAGCGGGCAACATCGTCGAGCGCGGCACCCATCAGCAGCTCATCGAGCAAGATGGCGTTTATGCGAAGCTCTATGCGCTACAGCTAGGCGACGAAGGCCAGTAGCCTCATTTTACTTAATCGGGATGACTGGATTCGAACCAGCGGCCCCTTCGTCCCGAACGAAGTGCGCTACCAAGCTGCGCTACATCCCGCTACGCGATCGCCTAAAGCAACCACCGCTTATCAAGATTATCATAGGCATTAAATTTTGATCAGCTTACATCGAAAAGACTTCATCGCAGTCTTATCCCGATTTACAACGGCAGTCTTCGAAGAGATTAGCACATCAACTATCGTGGATGAAACACAAGCTGTGTCCCAGACGCTAGCCTTTTGATAGCGTCTGTCTGTACACTATCACGATTGCACTTGCCCGATACTCCCACCGACTTACCCATGGCCTCTGTCTCTCCCGCTACATTTGTCGATAAGGACATCAAATTTGGTACAGACGGCTGGCGGGGCATTATCGCCGCCGACTTTACGTTTGGCCGGGTCGGAAAGGTCGCCGCGATCGCCGCTCAGGTGCTGGAGGAAACGTACGGCGACAACGGCAGTAAAACGATAATTGTTGGCTACGATCGCCGGTTTCTATCGACAGACTTTGCTCGCTATGCGGCTGAATGCATTGCAGCGGCGGGCTACGAGGTGAAGCTATCTGAATGCTTCGCGCCCACGCCTGCCTTTAGCTGGGCTGCGTTCGACCAGAAGGCGCTCGGGGCGATTGTGATTACGGCTAGCCACAACCCAGCGGCTTATAACGGTCTGAAGGTAAAGAGTGCGTTTGGTGGGTCGGTGCCGCCCGAGGTGACCCAAAAAGTAGAGGCGAAGCTGGATGAGCCAATGCCCAAATCAGAGACGGCTGGCAGCATTACCGAGTTCGATCCTTGGCCAAGCTATTGCACAGCGCTTCAGTCCATGGTGGATATTGAAGCCATTCGTCAGGCGTTAGATGACGGGAAGCTGACGGTGTTTTGTGAGGTGATGCACGGGGCCGCTTCGGGGGGGTTGCAGCGGCTGCTAGCGCGCGAGATTACTGAGATTAACGGGGAGGCCGACCCATTGTTTGAAGGCGGTGCGCCAGAGCCGTTGCCGAAGTACATTCCGAAGCTGTTTGAGGCGGTGAAGCATAAGACGAATGATGGGCTGACCGTAGGTTTGATATTTGATGGGGACTGCGATCGCATTGCCGGAATGGACGGTAACGCCAACTTCCTCAGCTCCCAGGTACTGATTCCTATCCTGATGGAACATCTCACCCAGCGCCGGGGCATGACCGGCGAAGTGGTAAAAACGCTCAGCGGCTCTAATATTTTTCTCTCTCTAGCGAAGCTGTACGATTTGCCGGTATACGAAACGCCGATTGGCTACAAGTACATCGCTGATCGCATGTTGGATGCAGAGGTTTTGATTGGCGGCGAAGAGTCTGGCGGCATTGGCTATGGCCACCATATTCCAGAGCGGGATGCGCTACTCTCGGCGCTGTATTTACTAGAGGCCGTCGTACAAAGCAGCCAGGACTTTGGCGAGCTAAATGATGGACTGCGGCAGCAGACTCACTTTAGCGCCGAGTATGACCGGATCGACTTACCGTTGGCCAATATGGAAGTGCGAGCCAAGCTTTTAGAAGCACTGCAATCGAGTACGCCGCAAACAGTGGCAGGAAAGAAGGTGGCTAGCTGTATAGATATCGACGGCTACAAGTTCAATTTAGAAGACGATAGCTGGCTGTTGATTCGCTTTAGCGGTACGGAGCCTGTTCTGCGGCTATATTCCGAAGCAGCGGATACGGAAAGCGTCCACAAGATTTTAGCTTGGGCTAAGGACTGGGCGAACTCGGTAAGCTAGCAAGACTTTCTAGCTTACCGACTACCGCTAACTCATGAGCTGATATTCTCCGCCCCGCTCTAATGCCTTTTTATAAGCAGGACGGTCGTGGATACGATTTAAAAAGTCTTTTAGTTTTGTGCGCTCAGCGCCTTCAGCGTCTAAACCGTCAGCCGCCGCCGCCTCTACTGGAAAACTCACCTGAATATCAGCGGCGGTAAATTCGCTGCTGGCAAACCACAGGCTCTTTTCTAGCGCGGATTCCATATAGTCTAAATGGAGCTTAATTTGAGGATTAATGTACGAGCTTTTGGCAGCATTGACGATGGCACCCGCGAGCGGTCGTAAGAAGAAAGGCGTTTTTTCTTCGACTTGGCCAAACACCAGCTTCATCACCAGCGGCGGCATGGCTGAGCCTTCTGCGTAATGCAGCCAATAGGTATAGCGTAAGCGCTCTGGCGTGTTGGGGGGCGGTATCAAGCGGCCGTTACCGTAGCGCTCAATTAAGTACTCAATAATGGCTCCAGATTCTGCCAGGGTGAACTCGCCATCGGTGATAACTGGGGATTTTCCCAGAGGATGCACTTTGCGCAGGGCGTCTGGTGCGAGCATGGTCTCTGGGTCTCGCTGATAGCGATTGATGTCGTATTCTAGGCCGAGTTCTTCTAATAGCCACAGAATTCGCTGAGAGCGAGAGTTGTTCAAATGATGAACGGTAATCATAATGTTCTCCTAGTTGAGATATTTATACGGTAGAAGTCTGTCGCACTATATCTAAGTGCCTTTGGACTCATCTTTTAGGTGGGAAAAGACGCGGAGCCAGCGCTGAGACTATCTTCCGGTTGCATAGTCGAACAAAAGTTTGCTAACTAGCGCGGTGGTTACGGCAATAAAGAGCGGCTTAATTAGCTTCGTGCCCTTTTTAGTGGCGAATGTTGCGCCTATAAAAGAGCCGATGATGACGCCCGCTGCACCGCAGAGGCCCTTGTCGTACTGAATGTTGCCAGATAGGGCAAAGGTGGTTAGAGCGATCGCATTCGCGACCAAGTTCAAAACCTTAGCCGTCCCAGTGGCTCGCAAAAAGTCCAGCGGCCAAATCGAAATCAGCGCGAAGACTAAAAAAATGCCTGTGCCAGGGCCAAAAAAGCCATCGTGAAAGCCAATCGCAGTGGCCGTAAGTAAGCTCCAAATCACTTGTTTGCGAAGGTCGGTTTTTGGCTCGCGGTTTGTGACAGGTTTTGCGGTTCCAAATCCGGGGTTAAACACAACAAACAGGGTGATAGCCGCAATCAGGGCAATTACCACCGGCTCCGCCCATTCGGAAGGAAGACGGTCAATACTTCGGCTGCCCCAGTAGGCTCCTAACGCAACGGGCAAACCCATCAGGGCGCAGGCTCGCCAGTCTATTTGTTTGGCCTGGGCAAATTTAACGGAGCTGGTGAGGGAGCCAAAGGTGCCGCAGAGTTTGTTGGTAGCGATCGCACTACTCACCGGCAGTCCGGTAAACAGCAGCCCCGGCAGCATAATCAAACCGCCCCCTCCAGCGATCGCATCCACAAAACCAGCCATCAATCCCACTACGAAAACAAACAACAGCACCATACCGGCAGCCTCTAACCCAATAGGACCCATCTTCTCATACCGATATAGCCAGATCTTGTAGCAGCGCATTCCGAGTCTGAACCCGAAACCTCTTAAGATAGAACTGCTCAGACGGCTTGATCTCGCACTATGAATTATGTTGTTGGAATAGACATTGGCACAAGCAGCACAAAATCTGTGCTGTTTGATACGGCGGGGCAACAGATCGCGCGGAGTGCACAGTCGTACGCGCTAAAGTCGCCCGAACCGGGCGCAGCCGAGCAAGATCCCAATGATATTTTGCAAGCCGCGACTCAAACGGTGGCCGAGGTCATTGCGTCTAGTGGCATCGATCCTGCTCAGTTGCTCGGCATTTCATTTAGCGCCGCGATGCATACGCTGCTGTTGATCAACAAAGAGAATCAGCCGATTACGCCAATGTACACCTGGGCAGATAATCGCAGCGATCGCTGGGCCGATTTTGTTAAAGCCAGCACCAATGCTAACAGTCTCTATCAGCGCACCGGTCTACCCGCGCATCCGATGTCTCCGTTAGTCAAGCTGGTCTGGCTCCGGTACGAGCAGCCCGAGCTATTTAAGCAAGCGGCCAGAATTATCGCGATTAAAGAATATGTGCTGTGGCATTGGTGCGGTGAGTGGGTGATCGATCATTCTATGGCGACTACAACCGGATTGTTGGAGTTGCGATCGCTCTGCTGGGATAGCGAAGCCCTCACGCTAGCAGGCATAAAACAACAACAGCTTTCTAAGCTAGTCCCCACTACGCACCAGCTCTCTCATATTCACCCCGACTATGCTCAAAAAATGGGCATCTCCGCCAATACCTCTGTTGTTGTTGGCGCCAGCGATGGAGTGCTTTCTAATCTTGGCGTAGGCGCTATTTCTTCAGGGACAGCCGCCATTACGATTGGCACGAGTGGCGCGGTTCGACAGGTAGTTAACGGTCCAATTACGGCGTCTTCCGCTCAGCTATTTTGCTATGCGCTGACCGAAAATTTATGGGTGATGGGCGGCGCTGTTAACAACGGCGGGATTGCTTTACAGTGGGCGCGAGACAGCCTCATGCCCTACTCAATTCCACACGAAGAGAAACATCTCTCAAATCCGGAGCCTAGTGCCTCAACCTACGAGCGGTTGACTAAAATGGCTGAAACCGTTTCACCTGGCGCAGAAGGACTGATTTTTCATCCTTATCTTTTGGGTGAGCGATCGCCCTTATGGAACGCCCAGGCCCGCGCTAGCTTCTTCGGCCTTGGCCGTCATCATACGCAGGCTCATCTAGTACGAGCCGTTCTAGAAGGGGTGGTTTATAACCTGCATGTCGTTTTCTCAGCCTTAGAGCAGTCGGGCGGCCGCGTGACTAAACTCAGAGCATCTGGCGGCTTTGCGCGGTCAGATTTGTGGCAGCAGATGCTAGCCGATATCTTTAATCGCACGATTGAGGTGCCCAAGGTAATAGAGAGTTCTGCCTTGGGCGCGGCGGCGCTAGCTTTTTGGGCGCTAGGTGAGTGGGACAGTTTAGAGCAAATAGAAGCGCGAGTCGAGATTGCGCAAATCAAAACGCCTATTGCTGAAAATGTTCGGCGCTATCGTAAGTTTTTGCCTATATACAACGCGCTTCTAGTCGGATTTACCGAGCAGTACGCTGCTCTACGAGAGGCCGCTCAAGACTGATCTGGTCATATTTTGAACGAGCGACGATTCAAGCAGACAATTGAACAAAAGACTACGGCACACGTGGCTGTGGTGCCGATAATTCAGCCGCATCACGACTCTCTTCAACACAAGCCAAGGATTGATCTATCATCTCGAACCCCCTAGCCACAAAAGGATCTTCTGGCGCTAAGCCTAGCAGCACTGCGTAGTAAGTAGAATCATCTAACAGCAACTGCCGAGCGTCTGCAAGTGGCGTTTCGTAAAGCATCAGCGTTCTCTTGTTGTCTACGTCTGCTCGTACGTCCGAGCGATCGCTGCTAACAGTGGCAGGCAGTCTTTCGTAGATAAACGTGGTGTTCCCAGCGGACGTTTCTATCGTCAGAGAAGCCCTTGCGCCCAACGGATCGGGAAATTTAGAGTCGAGATCGTAGGTACAAACGGTTTCGCTAGAAGGTTGTGGCAAGTCAGGGGTTTGCGATAGACCGGGCACTGCACCTCCGAAAATAACAGCCACAGGTGCAGTGCCTAAGATCGCCTTTTTTAGCAGTGAGTTTACAACAGATAATCGAGTTTGAGTTGGTTTTGAGTCGAACATATTCGCCTAACTAATGGTTTGGCATAGAGTAGATGGCAATAGAGAGTCTTACAAATATTTGGCGTTGAGCTTATCTGTTTTGTAGCTGTTTAGGGACAGCTTTCGGGTGGAAGGACTGCGCCCGCGTTGATTCGAGAAAATGTCTCTAAATTCAGCACGGCCATGTTGTAAGTTCTTTCACCAGTACGGGGGGCACCCCCCTGATTCTCTCCTAATTTTAGATAGCCGCCTGAACCTAAGAAGATGGCAGTGCTCTCTTCTTGATAAAAGCCGTCGTCGTCGGTATAGGCTTGTCCGGTCACTTCGTTGCCTTTTATTTTGCCAGTGAAACAAGCACCAAGGTCGCTGTCAATATAGCTGAATCTACCCGTGACCTCGTCGCCAAACTTGCGAAACAAAAATAGCGCACCGCCGGTTTCTATCAGCTCTGCATCTTCAACTACTCTAGGCGGGTAGGTGGCTGAGGCCAGTCGATAGTTGCCGTTGGGTAAGTCTGCAAACGTTGTTTGAGGGGCGGCGGGGGCGGGTGTAGTGGCTGGAGGCGTTGGAGCGATCGCCCCATTCTCGGCGCTCACGTCCTGGCAAACTAAGGTGTCATTTACCTCTGCAAAGCTGAAGTCGGTAGTAGGTGCTGGTTCGACCCCCAACAAGGCGGCATACGACTGGGGCGAGTCCACCAGGATTTGTCTGGCTTCGGCAATCGGCTGGTTGTAAATGGTAAGCGTTTGGCGACTCTTAATGTCGGTGAGAATGCTGCTGTCGTTTTCGTTGAGAACGGGTGAAGAAAACTGCTCGAAGACAAACACGGTGTCGTCGCCGACCTGTCCTACGGTGATGTAGGCGCGCATTCCGAGTGCATTAGAGACGCCTGAGTCTGGGCTGTAAGCGCAAAGCGTGGTGGCGTCTGGGATGATAGCTTGGGCTAGGCTAGGAGGATGGTAAAGGGCGATCGCACTCAAAGGCATCATGCCTAATACAAGTCTCCACACAGCACCTGTTTGAGAAGTAAGCAGCATAATTTTTCTAAAAGGGAGCAACAATTTTTGCTTGAGTCTCTATGTCTCTATCCTTGATCTCTGCCGCCTGTACGACCCACTTGACAGCTAGCGGGCGGCAAGCTAGAGCCAGCATTAATCCGCGTAAACTCGGTTAGATCTAGCAAGGCTCCTGCATAGTAAAGCCGATTGCCCTCGGTGCGAGTTCGGCGGATTTTGAGCGCGCCGCTGCCGTATGGTTCGTAGTCTTCGCCGATTTGTCGGGCGCTGTCTTGCAGGCTGTCGGTGGTGTCGTACGGGTAGGCCGCGCCGGTAATCATATCGCCACTCACCGTTCCGGTAACACAGATACCCGGCAGCCCAATTCTAGGCAGCAAATCGCCCGTGATGGTGTCGCCTACTTTGTTCAAGACAAATACCGCGCCGCCGCGCCCCCGGAGTTCTTCGTTGCTATAGGCTCGCTCTTCTGCAACCCCGGCAATGTAGCGATAGTTGCCATCTGGAAAGTCCGATAGTGTTCTCGTGACAACACCGTCGAAGGGCGTAGGGTTACCGGTTGGCCCCATATAAGTGCCGGGGTCTTGGGCCGTAGGTATCGTAGCTGGATCAACCGCTGGAGCCGACAATGGCTCGGTTGGCGTCACGGTTGGCGTTACGGTTGGCGCGATCGCTGGTGACTGGCTCTGCTCTGGCTGAATAGACGGACGAACAGTAGGGACTGGAGGGACTACTGGACTAGTTGCTGGACTGATTGCTGGACTATCAGCCCCATCGCTGGGCACTTCGCCTAGTTCTGGCAGCGGCTGAATCTGTGGCTGAATCTGTGGCTGAATCTGTGGCTGAATCTGCGGCTGAATCTGTGGCTGAATCTGCGGCTGAATTTGCGGCTGAATTTGTGGCTGCTCGCTGATATCAGCCTGGGCGAGTAGCACTTCATAGTCGGCTCTAATCTGCGCTAAGCAAAGGGCTTCGGCTTGGGCCTGTTCTGCTGGCGTACGATTGCTGAAGTAGGGATTTTCGCGAACCAGTTGACGAACGGTGTTCCAGCGATCGCGCACAAAAGCAGTCACCTCATTCCCCGCCGCCTCTGACCGAGTAGACGACCCAGCTTGCATACCCGCCGCTCGGCGATAGGAGGCATTCACACCCTGTGTCTGCGTGGGCACATAGGTCGCAGACTCTTCCAGGCTGCAAGTCGCACTAATAGAATCTAGCGCGGGAGGTCTAGCGGCTGATACCAGCAGTGGAGATAGCGCCATCGGGAGCGCGGCCATTGACCAGGAAAATCTTCTAACCGTTGATTTTTTAGCGTTTGGCAGCATTCGTGACACGACTAGTAAAGAGTATGGGCAAGCGGTATAGGCAAAAGGCAAAGGAAAGGATGCGCTCCAATGTCGTCAGTGGATTTGCTTATTATTTCACATGACACTCCGCTGTTGAAGCATTACCCCAGAAACGCCGCGCATCAGACACTTTGTGCTGCGCCTAGCCCAACAGTGTCAGCTAGGCAGATGAATGGCTGCTTCAAATATCTAGCTTGAACTGAAGCATGGCGTAGAACGCCCGAGACAACTCGCGCCGGGTGAGCGGAGTGTTGTCTAGCGGAATGTTTTTCAGGGCGCGGTCATACGCTTGGGGCAAGGAGGCTTTTATCAGATACGACAACTGCCGCCGGGTGATGTTCTCATCGGGGGCAAATTTTCCCTGGCCTACGCCCGCAATTATGCCCTGCGCTTTGAGCGTTTCAATGTTGCTATAGGCCCAGTGCTGTCCGAGGCGCACGTCTCCAAAGCTAGGCCGCGCGGGACTTACTTTCTCCAGTTCGAGCAGGTTTACTAAGGCCGTAGCTACGACTGCTCTAGAGACATTGGCGTAGGGGCGAAAGTGCAGATCGTTCGCATTCTCGCTGCGAATGACGCCGGTTGCTGCCATCACCTGAATCGCCTCAAAGTCGGGGTCGTCATGTCCCACATCGTCGAACCAAAAAATCGGAATGCCGTTACGAGCGACAAAGCCCTGAAGCTTTCGCAGCAGGGGCAGGGTTTCTACAATCCGGCGCGGCTCCTCACCCGTCCAAATCGCAAATACTGCCAAAAATCCGCTGGCTTCTCCAATTGCCCACTCCATCGGGTGCATTCGATAGGCCGCGTTGGTAATGTGCGTAGTACCAATGCTTTTGGCCGAGAGAATTAGGCCATCGGTGGTCATGGGAATGAGCGATCGCGCAGGCAAAGAAAACGGCAGCGCTATCACATCTTTACCCATGGGCGTAACGTGGCCTGCTACCAAATTGCCGTGCAGGTCTAAATAGTGATACTGACCGATGCCCAAGCTGTCGTCAAAGCAGCGAGCGCGAGCCTGATCGGGGAAAAACCGTTCGGCCACATCTTCATGCCGAATTGTGGTGGTGGCAATGCCTCTACGCGCTTCGCGAATGTAGGGTTCTATGGCGATACCGTCTCTACTCCAGGTCATATCAGGCCGGGGATTGAGATTAGAACTGCCGTGGGTTTGGAGGTAGTGAATGTAGGCTTGAGCGCGATCGCGCGCCCGCTGAATCAGCACCTTTCGCTCCGCCCGACTCACGCCAATCAAATATCCGTAGCGAAAGTCGTTGCCGCAGCACTGTCCGAGTTCTGGATGGTCGGAGGTGCCCCAGTTAATCACCGAAACATCGCCAACGCTGACGACTCTTTCGTTAAGCGATTGTCGCCGCACCCGTCGATAGCGAAAAATGCCAAACGGCGAAAAGAAATCTCGTTTTTCCCAGCGCCCCGCCCTTTGCGTCCAATAGTCCTCGGTAAAGTCTCGCGGATTCAGCCAGATTTCTTTGCCGTAGCCTGCGGGAGCCGCCATTTTCCGCCCTTGGCCCGCTGCTCGCTCAACAATCACATTAAACGTAAAAGACTGCTGGCAGGCCGGAATCGCCTGAATCGGCAAAATCGCTTCGCCCGTATCGTTACGAGATTCTTGGCCCACCCGAGAGGGCAAATCTGCCAGCTCTAGCAAATCGCCAAACTCGGTGGCTTCTAGCGTCACTGGCGCGGTAATTGTAAACTGCTGACCGTTCTTACTTTGAAACTTAACGCCCTTAACCTGCTGCCGCTCTCCCGCTGGCGACTCGATGATCACCTCAATGGGTTCGCTTTCCGGAATTAGCTTTAGCTTACCCGACTGCAAAAAGGGAATCAGCCGCTCGTTCATCGCGGTGGCGGCGACGGCAGGCGTTGTGGTGAAGGGGCAAACCCAGGCTCCGCCAGGATTTTGTTGAGTCTTTCCGGCGACCGGCTGTAGCTGCCGCTGCCGCACTCGAAACCACCGTTGATTTTTTGAAATCGCAAATGCTTCGCCGTCTACGGTGCTGTAGCTAGCGGTCTGCTTCAGCAAATCCCCATCGTCCGAAGCGGGCAGTCCCTGCGCGGTAAACTGTCCGCCGACTACTTTTTGGGGCTGCACCAAGCAGACATCGATGCCCAGGCGCAGGGCCGTCAGCGTTGCCGAATAAGCCGCTGTGGAGCCGCCCGCAACCAATATGGAGCAGCGAATTTGGCTCCCGTTGGCGGGTCGGGTAAACGCGGCTTCCGAAAAGATACCGTTATGCTGACTGATGCTCACAGGCGACCCACAAAGAATAGTCTACTTATAAATAATCCTGCTTAATTCCGCTGTGACGACATTCTTAAGAGAATTATCACGATCATGTTGCGGCAATCTATAGGCTTGAGACTGTTCGGCACTTGTCGTACGCTTAATCCATCTGTCAGTGCTGCTACCTTTTTCACTTCATCGCGAGCCAATTTTTTAGAGACCCCGCGACATGACGGCTGAAAACCCGGCTGATCCTCCGGCTGACATCGTGATGAATCAGTCTATGCAGCGCGATCGCTCTGCCCAAAACTGGCTTTCTCGCGGGATGGAATGCGCTCAAACTCACGATTTTCAGCGAGCGATCGCCCTCTTCACCCGGCTGATCCATCTCGCCCCCGATCCAACCGTTGCGCCAACGACGATAGCCTACGCCGACCATCAAGATACCGTCGTCAAAGGCTACTACCATCGCGGCTGTGCGCTCTGTAGAACCCAGCAGTACGACTTGGCCATTGCCGATTTTACTCAGGTGATTCGGCTCAGCGATAGTCTAATAGCAGCGGCCGAAAAGCGCGTAGAATCCTACATTCATCGGGGCAATGCCTACCGTCATATCGGCTGTTACGAGCTGGCGCTAGACGATTTGAATGCGGCGGTTACCAGCGCTGGCAACTCGGCTCAAAGCTATGGTTGTCGGGGGCTGCTGCTGGTCGATATGGGCGCTTATGACAGCGCGATCGCCGATTTTGACCGCGCCATTGCTCGCCACCCTACCTTTGCCCAAAGCTACCTTTGGCGAGGCATTGCCTACGTGCGCAGCCAGCAGTTCGAGTCCGCGATCGCCGATCTCACCCGAGCAACTGAGGCCGTTCCCCACTGCGCCGAAGCTTATAACCATCGCGGCGTGGCCTACTTTCATCTCGACTACTTTGCCGAATCGCTCGCCGACTTCAATCGGGCCATTGGGCTAAACAATCGGCTCGCCGAAGCTTACAACAACCGGGCTAATCTTTATCAGCTTTTGGGCGAACCAGCGATCGCGCTAGTGGATCGTGACCGGGCGATCGCCCTCAATCCCGACCTTGCCGAACTCTATTTCAACCGAGCCGCCACCGCGATTACCCTTAATCAACCCGCCGCCGCCGCCAGTGACTACAGGGCTACCGCCAACCTCTCGCTCAACGATGCCGCCTTTTGTCGGCAGCGAGCCAGTACCCGCTATCGTCAGGGTAAATTTGCCGCTGCCATCGCCGACTACACGAGTGCGATCATGATTCAGCCCACCGCTTACGCCTACCGACATCGAGGCTTAGCCCATTTAGCCATGGGCAATTTAGCCATTGCCGAAGCTGATTTTGATCAGGCGATCGCCCTCTCCCCCAACTACAAACCCACCTACGGAGACAGAGCCTTTCTCCGCTTCAAAACCCAGGACAATGCAGGCGCTCTAGAAGATGTAGAGCAGGCAATCTCAGTCCAGCCTGAAGCCGACGTACCCGCCCAAAGACAGCTTTTCGCCACGCGCTGTCTTACTCGCTTTTGTTTGGCGGCTAAAGATGGTGATCATATTCGTCTGGCGATCACCGATTTTGAGCAGCTAGTGACCTTGTTTATAGCGACTCAGCCCAACGCCTAGCTCAATCGTCCTCCCAAACTTCAAAGGCTTCTACATCAATCGGCGCTTCCGGCTCCTCCGACTGAGGCCGCACAAACTTATCTAGTCGCGCTCCCAGCTTTTCGCTAATCGAGCGGCCCATAGGCGAATCATTCAGCTTGCCTTCTACCTGTCCTCTAGCTTGTTTTTTAGCCTGCTCAAACTGCCGCTGCATTTGCTGCTTCACCTGCTCCGTTTTAGCCTGAAGCTGCTCAGTAATTTCGGGTAAATCGTCAGGCTGCGCTGGCCCCGGACGCCGCCGCTGAGAGAACTGCTCATCGCTAAACTTTTTGGCCTGCTGCTTCACGCGATCGCTCACCTTCCCCGCGAAAGACTGCGCCCCTTGAAGCACATCGTTAAAGTCTGTCGGTAGCTGTTCGGATCGCCAGTCTGAGGCGCGTTCAGCTTTAGAGGTTCCAATCGTAAGGCGCTGATCGTAAGGCTGAGCGCGTCGGGCATCTTCTTCGGCAATCATCATGCGTTTGCGTCCAGCACTGATGATGGTCGCAGGGGCGATCGCAAACACCTCCACGCTTTCCGGCTCCTCAGATTCTCCTGCTTCCGCACTGTCTTGATCTGGCGCATCTTTTCTCAAATCGAGCGCAAACAAATACTGCTGTACCTTCCCCGTTCCTACTTCTAGGCAAAAATCCACTACCTGTCCAATACAGTCACCGCCATCTGTCCAAACCTCTAACCCGGTCACATTTTGCGCCGCTGCTAGCTGATTTTCTATTGCCTCCGAAGGCGGGACTGCGGTGTGGATGATGATGCGATCGCGCCCAACTTTCACCAACTGCGACCAGCTCACAGCCTGCTTTCGACCCAACATGCCCCCCAGCGGCCCGCCCGACTTGCAGGCAAATCCCACCACTTCGGCGTCCACCACGTTCACCAGTAGATGATCGACGCTCCCCACTTCTTCCGTCGTCTCGTAGGCCATTAGCCCCATCCCCACTAGCTCGCCCTGACGAATAATTGCTGAGTTCATTGCGATCGCCTCTTTCAAATACCGCTATCTCTGTTTTACTTGATCTAGCAGCATACAAGGGTACGACTAGCGCGAATAAGGTGAACGCTCCTTTTATCAGGCATCACCCTCAGCAGATGGTAGCGGCACAGGTGCAAAAGATATAGCATCCTCTCTATCTTGCTGAAAGGCTAAATCAGCTTCTTCTAGACGCTCTAGGAAGGGTAGGATTTCGCTGAAGCTGCGGAAGCCTAGCTCGGCCAGCTCGTTTAGGGTGATGGACTCATCGGAGAGGGAGCCTTTTTGCAAGAGGAGAGATCGCACCCTTTCTTCTTCAATAGACAAAGACGCTCGCTGCTTTAAAGTGGGGCCTGCCTGTCTCAACCCCTGCTCTAGCACCTCTGGCGTAATCAAATCAGCCTGCAAGTCAGCAGCGGTCGAAAGAATCATATTGCCCAGTCGGTTAAAAAGGCGAGGTTTCCCAGAAGATACTTCGCATAGTCGTTGAGCGGTTTCTGGCAGGAAAGGCAGTACGCAGCGAGGATCTTTTGGATCAGTACAGTCGTTATCAAAGCGAGCGCTGCTGAGATAATTAATCAGCATTTGATAAGTTGTGGGCAAGTCCAGCTCTTTAAGCTGCACTTGCAAATCAAATAGACCCCGCTCAGTCGTTAGCAAATCGCCCGCCATCCCAATCGGATGGCCCGTCAACATAAACCAGGCCCGACCTTTCAACATGCCCTGCGCATCATGCATTAGCCGACGAACAATCCCAGGTGGTTGCTTATCAAGATCGTCAATCGCAATGACAATCCCTTGAGGATACTTTTTCTGCGACCGCTCTAACAACGTTTCCAAACTGACCGTAGGAAATGAAGGCTTGGTGATGGGCAAGTCTTTTTCGCCGATTTTTCCGGTGATTCCAAAGGTGCCGCCCACCTCAGCGTTTCGCTCTTTCAATACTTTTTCAGTCGGGATTCCCATTTGATAGAGCTGACGCTGCGCCCAGGGGTCATCGCCCATTTCTCTAGCCAGCGCAATCAGCGCGGTGGTGGCCAAATCCAAATCTTCAGGCAAAGAAATGTATGTAGTCAGCATTTGAGGGCGCTTACGCCGTAGCACCGACAAAACCTTCAGCAAAAAGGCGCTCTTCCCAATGCCTAGCCGCCCATAAATTAAAATGCGCCGCCGCTCTCGACTCTGAAACTGATTAAATACCTGCCTTAGTTCGTTTTCTCGTCCGGTAAAAACGTGGCGCAGCGTTTCGCTTCCTAAATCAACCGGACTTTCGGTAAACGGAATTTCGTTCAGTCCTAACCGACTCAAATTATCAAACGACTGATCGAAAATATCGTCGGCAGTGGTCATACAGGCACCCCTATCTTTTGATCCTTAATCTCTTTTTTAGCAACTTGATAGAGCTGCTTTACGCGGGCCGCACGTTCTGGCATCTTTAGCTGAAGGCAACCTTCGTGCGCTTCAGCTAAATGACTTAATCCCTGCTCAAAGTGACCTTGAGATAACAAAACGCCGCCTAGATCTGCTTGAGTTTCAGCAATGCCAGACAGGTTATTTAGATGCTTGTATAAACGCAGCGCATCTCGATAGTAAAGGCGAGCATTGTTCCAGTCAGACAGCGCTGTATCATAGGTACGCCCAATCTCAAACAAAGCCTTAGCGTACGCCAAATCATCTTCTCCCGAGCTAAGGTGTCTCACGCTGTTGAGCAAAAGCTGCAAACCTTCTCTCCATTGCCCGTCGCGTACAAGGCGGCTACCCAAGATTGATTGAGTTATCGGCAGCGCTGTCCAAATTTTGCTCCTGTCGTAGTGCTCAGGGCTAATGGCCTCTAACGCCAGCTTATACGCAAGCAATGCCTGCTTTAGGTCTTGCGGATTTTCGCTATTGTCATAACGCCGAGCAAACGCTTTCCCTATCAAATGCTGCGTATCAATCCAGTGAGGACTATTTGGTGTTGCGACTTCTATAGCGTCCTGTAAAAGAGAAATAGCGCTGTCTAAATCTGCAAAATCTCCAAGCAGTGAAGCACGTTTCATAAAGGACTCTGCCAGTCTGGTTTGGTTTTCTGCCCACTTATCGGGAAACGATTCACGAGTAAAGACTTCAGCAGCTTGGCTATGCAGCAAGATTGATTCTTCTAGGTTGCGCTCCATGGTTCCTTTCACTCGGTCGCGGTAGGCATTTGCCAAGTTGTGCCGAGCCATTGCCCAATCTTCTGGGAACGCCTCGCGAATATAAACCTCTAGTGCTAGTTCGTGGGCAATGATCGCTTCTTCCAGGTTTTCAGCTCGCTCTCCTCGAATGCGATCTCTATAGGTTATTCCTAAATTATTTTGGGTCATCGCCCAATCTTTTGGGCGTGCCTCGCGAATATAAACCTCTAGTGCTAGTTCGTGGGCGGTGATCGCTTTTTCCAGGTTTTCAGCTCGCTCTCCTCGAATGCGATCCCTATAGGTTATTCCTAAATTATTTTGGGTCATCGCCCAATATTCTGGAAGTGCCTCGCGGGTTAGAACCTCTAGCGCTAGTTCGTAGGCCGCGATTGCCTTTTCCAGGTTTTCAGCTCGTTCCCCTTGAATGCGATCCTTATATGCAAGTCCCAAGTTGTTTTGAGTCGTTGCCCAATCTTCTTGGAACGCCCCGTGGGTATAAACCTCTAATGCTAGTTCGTAGGCCGCGATTGCCTTTTCCAGGTTTTCAGCTCGTTCTCCTCGAATGCGATCACCATATGCACTCCCTAGGTTGTTCTGAGTCTTTGCCCAATCTTCTGGGAGCGCCTCGCGGGTTCTAATCTCCAATGCTAGTTCGTAGGCGGTGATCGCCTTTTCTAGGTTTTCAACTCGCTTTCCTCGAATTCGATTCCTATAGGCTACTCCCAAGTTATTTTGGGTTGTTGCCCAAATTTCTGGCGATTCCTCTTTAAGAAAAACTCTTAGTGTTAGCTGATATACCCCAACGGCCAGCTCCAAATTGACGGCGTGATCTCCAAGGGGAAACTGTGAGATAAAGACACCAAAATTACAGAAAAGCGCAGTGGTCTTCTCTTGTTGTCCTTGACGCTCATGAGAGGTGGCTTTTGTAAATACGGCGGGCAAAGCTTCCAGCAAGGACTCATCTAACTTGTTAAGGTTCGCTTCAAAAAAACGGTAAACCTTTTTCTCATCGCCCTTTGCCTCTGTAATAGTCTGCCTCACCGCCTTCATAAACCTGATCGCGTCCCGCGTCGGCACAGATAATGGCTTCCCAAATCCTTGGCTACCCGCTACGCTTCGTTTTTTGCCAGACTTCGCCATATCCCACTTCGCTCAGCTTATAAAACCTTTCTCGTGGCTTCATCAGCCTCACTGCTTAATAGACTATAGCTATGATTATCGCTCGCATTCTAAGACAATATTAGAAATTCAAGAAACCCTCAACAAGCAAGTCATTACATGGCTGATTTAGACATTCGCTGGCGTCAGCGGCTCGATAGCTACAAAAGAGCACTTGCTCAGCTCGCTAAGTTTATAGAAAAAGAAGATCTTAATGAGCTAGAAGAAATCGGGATGATTAAAGCCTTTGAATTTACACATGAGCTGGCTTGGAAACTGCTCAAAGCGTTTTTGAACTATCAAGGCGTTGAAGACATATATGGATCTAAAGACGCTACTCGCCAAGCATTCAGCTTAGGTTTGATTGAAGATGGCGAAACCTGGATGGAAATGATCAAAGACCGCAATCGTACTAGCCATACCTATAATCAAGAAACCGTAGAAGAGATTGCAGGTAACATCAAAGAGTCCTTCTTTGATTTGTTTGTCGCATTGCGAACCAAAATACAGGCTATTCAGGATGAAGACGAAGCATAATGAGCCTTCAGTTAGATTTGGACTCAAGGAATATGTCATTCAAGAAGTTGTAGCTGTCCTTAAAAAACATCTTGAAGTGGAGTCAGCAATCCTTTATGGTTCTCGGGCTATGGGTAACTTTCGACCCGGCTCGGATATCGACCTAACCCTGACGGGCAAAGCGCTGACTCATCAGGTTGTGGCCCGCATAGAAAACGAAATCGACGATTTGCTACTGCCCTACCTGTTCGACATATCTATCTTGAGTCATATCGACAACCCAAATGTCGTTCACCACATTAATCGAGTAGGCGTCGCTTTCTACAAACAGGAAATAGCGCCAGCGCAATCACCTTCTTAAAGCTCCACTTCTCGACCGTTATACAAATTCATTGACCGCTCCACGCCTTTACGTAAACTCAAATCAATCGCATCCACCGCCATCGGAATCACCGCGTCCACAATCTTCCGATCCTCCGGCGCAAAGCGACCTAGTACGTGAGAGACGACAGCACTGTCTCGGGCCTCTCCTTTCTCCGTACTCCCAATCCCCACTCGCAGCCGAGGAAACTCCTTCGTGCCCAAGTGCGAAATAATCGACTTCATGCCGTTGTGCCCGCC
>QBMC01000074.1 GCA_003242035.1 Nodosilinea foveolarum
CTGATTACGAAATTCAAATGTCATCGTGACTCTCCTCTCGGAAATGACGCCTAGCTTGACAAGCTTAAAGCCTAATGGAATCAGATGAAAGTGACAGTTATTGATGAGTCAGTCCTAAGCTGGCTGTTCGATCTCCTAAATAGCCGATCCGGTGAAAATAGGCGTCAAGGTCGATGGCGGTTACTGATGGGTCTTGCATAGGATGATGGATGCGTAACGCCTAATTAATTCAAACCACAGAGCAAACATCTGATGAGGCGCATGATCTGATAGATCTTATGTAACTGCGAGCTTTTGGAAAAGTGTTCTGGTTACATAAGACAATTAAGAAAGCATTACACAGCCCCACAGCAATCGCCTCATAACTTGTCTATCAGCCCATCTTGTAGCGCTGCTGAGCAAATAACTTCACGCAACCACGCTGCTTTTTGCTTCCCCAGACTTCTAACGGCCTGGTCTACCTCAGCCGGTAACTTCACAGAAATGGCTCTACCCGCCAAAGCTATATCCTTCGGGACACAAGACTCTTGGACGACAGCCCGCTGAAACCGTCTTTGCTTCAGCAGTTCTGACTGGACAGGTTTGGGATTAGGCATAGTGGAAATAAAGGAAGGCAGTGCTATCTATGATATCGCGGCGAGTCAGCCGACTGCGATGAGAAGCTTAAGCTTATATCATGGTTGACTATGTTATGATAGATAAAAGCAGACGGTAATCTCTGCCCGAGCCTTACCTTTCTATCGAACCACGCCTGTTGTCTTGGGCAGAAGCACCCCACTACTGTTCATCTCTTCTGCCTGTCTTATGTAACTTTGTGCTTTTCTCTAGCGCTCTAAAGTTACATAAGACGCTGTTTTCCTATGGCTTCTCAACGCGACCGCCTCTACAAACAAATCCAGCGTCTGTCGTTAGACGAGAAGCAGGCGCTGAGAGAATGGTTAGACCAGCAGATCGAAGCAGAACAAGCACCGCCCGAAGTCGAACCGCAGCAGGGTCGGGAAGTTGCAGAGAAAAAGCAAATAGGGCGCGTGACCTACCAAGCTGAACTGGTAAAGTGCGGCAAGCCTAACTGCCGGTGTGCGACAGAGGAGCAACTCCACGGCCCCTATTGGTATGCTTATCGGAAGCAGGGACAGAAGCTCAAAAGCTGGTACATCGGTAAAGAGCTTAAGCTGTTGGAGGCTGAAGACTATCCAGACGCAGAGCGCTAGGACTGTCTTCTGTAGCTTCCGCAGCCTTTGATCTGTAGATACTGATTCGGCAAGCAACCAGAGGTCTGCCAAGCATTCTTAGGTAAGGATCAATACCACGGCTCAGGCGGCGCTAGCTTCCTGACCTGCTTTATTAAGTTGTTGAAATT
This sequence comes from Nodosilinea foveolarum, assembly GCA_003242035.1. GTDB lineage: Bacteria > Cyanobacteriota > Cyanobacteriia > Phormidesmidales > Phormidesmidaceae > Phormidesmis > Phormidesmis foveolarum. Next base: position 1,361 of record QBMC01000074.1, read on the forward strand.
CCTCATCTGATAGCTCAACCTGCGCAGCGGCAACATTCTCTTCTAGATGAGAGACTTTGCTCGTCCCTGGAATTGGCAGCATATTAGCGCTACGCTTTAGCACCCAGGCCAGCGCTATCTGAGCGGCTGATGCTTCATGCGCCTGAGCAATCTTATCCACTATGCCGCCTGGCTTAGCCAAATCGCCTGCTGCCAATGGAAACCAGGGAATAAAGCCAATGCCTTCGCGATCGCAATAATCCAGCACCTCCTCGTCAGCGCGATCCGTCAGGTTATAACGATTTTGAACCGTAGCAACTGGGAATACCTTTTGGGCGGCTTCAATCTCTTCGACCGAAACTTGGCTTAGCCCCGCTCGGGCAATCAGTCCCTCTTCAAGAAACTCTGCAATAACGCCAAACTGTTCATCTCGTGGCACCTTCGGGTCGATGCGGTGTAGCTGCCATAGGTCTAGCTGTTCTACCTTGAGACGGCGCAAGCTCATCATCACGCACTGCCGCAAATATTCAGGCCGACCAAGCATCGGCCATACGCCTGGGCCTGTCCGAGTCAGCCCGCCCTTGGTCGCTACGAACATGTTGTCATAGGGATGCAGCGCCTCAGCAATCAAATCTTCAGCGACATCAGGGCCATAGCTATCCGCCGTATCAATAAAGTTTACGCCCAGCTCTGGCAGTCGTTTCAATACACGCAGGGCTTCGTCGCGATCTTTAGGTGGCCCCCATACGCCCTCGCCGGTCAGCCGCATCGCCCCAAACCCCAGCCGCGTTATGGTGCGGCCTGAAAGGGTAAATTGTCCAGCAGCACTAGCATCGGGTGTCATATTTCAAGGTCGTAAGTGAACTGAATGGCTAATCTTAAGATCAGCGCTTCTCTAACTGAATCTAACCTTCGACTCATTTCTAGCGCGGTCAGATTTGGGCGGCTAAACAGCGTTCAACTGTCGTTCCTACCTGTCTTTCAACTCTAGTTGATACATCCGTAGCGTTGGATACTCCGTCATCAGTCGCCAGTAGTAGCCGGTTGGTGGTTGCATTGGGCGATCGCCGCAGCGGTACAAAAAGATTGGCTCATGGCGTTTTAAGCTTCCCTTTGGCAAAGCGTCTAGACTCACGCGAGCCTCCGGGCTATCCCAAACAATATGCGCTCTAGCTTCGTAGCCAGCCGCCATCAGGCTCAGCGCTAGCCATTCCATGACTGCTTTAATCTGTTCAAAGGAGATGTCACAGGTTTCCTGCCCGTGGCTGCTAATGGTCAATTGCTCTGGTCGGGAAACGGGAAGGAGCGATCTCAGTTGCTTCCACATGGTCGAACTTCATTTGTTTTGCCCTCCGAGGGTTCCCTCCGATTTGGATCAGTCGGTCAGTCTAAATCAGTGCGATCTCACAGTTGCTTGTGTGATGGATAGGTTGATGTTGTTGAATCCTCCAATGGCGATCGCTGCAATGACTACCTGGAGAGACTTTAGTTGTGAGTGAAATTATTAGGTGATCGCAGCGTGGCTATGCCAGCCTGTAGACTTTTGTGTGATCGCTCTCAGAATAGTTTTGATGCCAGCATCCCAGTTTTTGGCAGCGGCATATAGTCTCGCTTCCACCAGTCCTCACCGGGTAGCAGTCGGGCGAAGTAAAAGCCGTTTTCCTGCTTGCCGCAGACGTAGAGTCCATCACCGTTGGCTAGGATATCGACGGCCTCACTTTGCATGAAGCCATCAGTCGATTCTTGTCGCAAGGGTGTAGCCGCCTTCAGTTCTCGATAGGCAAGCGGCGTAACCTCGCGCCATTGGTGCTGACCGCTCTCCCAGTCCTGGTCAATTTGCGGGTGTGGCCATTCAAGAATCATTTTGGCAGAGGTAGGAAGAAGGACAACCTATCGTTCCCCTTCTCTCTAATAGTCTTAGCCTGAACAATCGGTCTAGCGCGATCGCCTGATGAGTGACCCGCAGGTTATGCACTCATTCGATAGGTACTGCGATCGCCCCGATGCCAGTCGCCTGCCCGAACGCCGCCTGAGAGTACGTTCGATACGCGGTTGCGAGCCTTCAAGTACTGTGCTTTGGGCATTTCCTCTTTGAATAGTGCTTCCATCACTTCAGCGATTTTGAAGCCTTTGTCGGGCTGTGTGGCCAGTACCAGCTTTACAGCATCTGGGATAGACTGATTCTTCACTCCGGGCCGAGTGTACTTCTGCCAATCGGCAGCGCGACCGTCTGTCTTCTTCGATGTAGTCTGCTTATGCTTGCCCTTAGCGCCTGCTTTTTTAGCTGCTGGCTTCGACACCTTAGCCGAACTGCTAAGCGTATCTGGTTCCTGCGCCGATGATGCAGCGTCCGTTTTTTCTGAAAGCGTGGTGGTGGTTGACGGGTCATCCACAGCAGCATCTTCTACGCTTGCTGAAGACGCCTGCTCGAACATCGGCAAGACGGCGCGGATGCCGCTGAGCTTTTCCTGGACGGCTGCTAGTTGTGCTGAAAGGCTTTCTGATTGAGCGGCGAGTTCAGATTCAATTTCTTGAAGTTGGGGCAAGACAGTTGTTGTCATATATAAATAGTGGTGTTTCTCTTTACAGTTGCTGATAATAGCTTAATGTCTACTGCTTCGGCTATTCGTACAACCCGGATGCTGAGGATTTGTTGTATAAAGGACAGGTTCTCGACAAAAAGCCAAGAAATCGTGATATCTCCAACTTTGCTCAGGCAATTGCCTATCCGTACTCCCCAGCGAGATCGCATTTCCCAGACGACCAGCCAGACACAGCGGCGATCGCGCTTAGACAACCCCTATTGGAAACCCTATCGGAACAGCGACAATCTAGCGCAGCAGCTCTACGACTTGACCCATCTGGTAGGAGATCATACCTTCGCTGAGTTGAAGAAAGAAGCTGCTATCGCCGAAATTCTGAAGCCGTACTAGGCTGCTGTCACGGGCCTGAGTGAACTATTGACGGGTAACAGCGTGTGAATAGGGGACTTGTCGCAGTATCATCAGCGAGGATACTGCACATTTCCAATGGCCCTGCTGGAGCGATACCAGCGGGCTTTCTTAGCTTCAACAGACGGGGCACATCAAGCGCGGGCGTAGAACTGAGCGATCGCCTCACTGACTTTGATTAGAGAGCCACCAGGGGTTAGGACGTTCGTCTGGAGTGTAGTCTCCAGATCAGGCTTCGCTGCTAGGGGTTGTTGAGCGGGTGGTTGCCAGAATACAGCATGATACCGCTGGCGATAGTTCAGCGGACGCGCTTCACTGTATTGAATGAGCGAGCCATTATTGAAGATAATCTCGTAGCCTATTTGACTGATGAGCGTCGGCTCGTAAGCGTTACCTAGTTGATCGATGTTCCGCTTGGCGATGGCGATCGCCCGTTTGAGCAGACACTGGCCGACAGCTTCAGAGGTCAGTAACAGTGTGCGTTGCCCCGGCGTTCGTCTGGCGTCGTAGATGGCACTATCGAAGGCGAGCAGTTGCTGAAGGATTGCGAGGTGGAGCATGTGGAATGAGACTCTGGGTGACAGAGCGATGAGTTGCCCGCCTTCTATGGTAGCGATCACCTTCTGTGCTAACAATTCAGAGCAGCACCGATTGACGGCATCGCCGCCAGATGAGCGCCTGCCGTCTTCTAGCTAATCGAGCGGCTCTTTGAACAACCGCTCTGCCTTATCCTTTGAAATTCGCTCCCATCTTTCAAGCTTAAGCAGACCGTTGTCAGACCCGAAATGCACTAGGTCAAAGCTTTCGTGCTGACCTGGTTCGTCCGGATAGTGCTCGATCCAAATTAATTCGCTTACCGGAATCTCATGAAATTGGCAAACCTGCATAGCAACAGCAGCGGCAGCATTGGTTAGGCTCATGCCGGGGTTGTCAGGTAGCTCAGTAGCGATCGCTGTGTTGCCGTTGATGCGAAGGCGACAGCGGGCGTTGCCCTGAAGCTTTACCGACTGGCATAGCAAGTCTTGAAGGTTGTGCGGTGTTGCATAGTTGAACAGTTCATCAATCATTTTCAAATTCCTGTTTCTAGTTGAGAAAACGCTCGGCGCTAGCCATATCCGGGGAGCTGGTTTTGAGTTCTCGGCTGAGTGCTGAATAGGGTGCTCCCCGAATAGACCCAAAGCTTAGCGGTGTAATGCCCGTCAAGGGGTTCGCTGTCGCCGATGAAAACTCATACAGGTGCTGACTTGGTGCCGTAAGCAATCGCAGTTTTCACCGCCCCGTGACTCGACTGTCAGGTGCTGTTCTCTATGGCTACTTGATTTCATCTACTAGCCCTTGTTCTAAGGCAGCTTTGCAAATAGCCTGTCGAATCCAAACAGAGCGCTCCTTCTTTGGCATCTCTGAAATTAGGGTATCCACCTCTTGAGGCAGCTTGACGCAGCGTGGCTTTCTAGCGAGCTGAACATTAGCCGGGAGATCTTTTGCCGGTTGGAACCGTTTCTTGATGAACTCTTCTGATTGAGTGGGATTCGGATTAGGCATAGATTGACTGCAACTTCATGGTGCCATCCTACATTATTTATCCCAGTATACCGCCATTAAGAACTGTAAACAGCAGGTTATAACGCGGTATACCGCGTTATAATAGGAGTATAGCAAAGGGGCAGAGAACTTTCGACGGTAGCTCTGCCCCGGCGTTAAACCTCCGTAAAAAGGATTAACTATGACTATTACAGCACTCAAACCCGCAAAGCTTCAAGCACCTTATAACAGTCAGCCATCAGAGCCGCTCAATCTGCGCATTCAGAAGACGCACTCTGATGCGTTCGGTGCTCGATACACGCAGACGGTAAAGGTTGTTCTATCGAAGGCGACAAAAGCCTACAGTCCTAAAGGTCTATCAGACGAAATGCTGCTGACGCTGGTACTTGAAAGCAACGCTCAGCCAGTTGGGGGTTTTTGCACAATCCCTCAAAAAGGTATAGTCCACTCTAAGACAGTAGAGTCTCATCATGGTCTTTCCGCATTTAGCGATCGCAGAGTATCAGTGATACTCTGCGCAATTGAGCATATTCAACGGTAAGCATCTGATTTTCTCTGCTTTGTTAGTTAACGTTTGAAGCGTACTTTGAACCGCCGTCTTTGCTTGTGGCCACTAGCTTATCGATAGCAAATAGTTTCATCAAAGATCGAGTTCCTTGTCTGTTCCTAACTATTTCAGCTTTAGCCAAACGCTAGAATACGTGCTGTACAGATATCTAACTAAACAGCCTTAAAAAATTCCTTTGTGCTGATAGTGAATTTTTCAAACCGAGAAAAAACGTTATTGAGAAAATCCTCCACAGTTTCGCAACCATAAAACCTAGCTACGTTTGGCAAACATACTCACCAAACGAAAGCATTGATAGATGGTTAGCACTCAGGTTTTATCAATACTTTAAAACCGCTCAATGAACGATCGTATTGATTGGCGGCACATGGTCATATCCATCAGTGAACCACGCTCGATAGGTTTAGCTGCTACCCAGCGCATTGCCAGATTAGGAGACGAAGCACCTAGCGCTCAATCGACGGAACCTGAACAGACTGCTGTCAGGGGCATTTAGAGCAGACGATATCGTTCCGCCAACACTGAGTCTCAATCGTCTCGAAGTGGACTATACCTTTTTGAGGGTTAGTGCAAAAACCCCCCAGTTCGCCAGACGATTGAAGCCTATGTGACTGACGAGTTTCCTGCCTGGACGATGCGGGACTGGTGGACGACCGCAGATGTTTTCGACGACGCTGAGCCGTTTTAACTTCTTCGCCCTGGGCAAGGCCGAAACTGCCCGCTCAACACATTCACTTACTACAGGATTTGGACAATGACTCATGAAACCTTGCAGCTAGATTTGAACCAGTTCACCGGAACAACTCAGTGGCATCGGTGGAGCCGACTGACTAATCTGACTTGCACCGATGGCGCTAAATATCTCGCAGACGAAGCCGGTGCCTACTGGCTGCTTGATGAGATCGCCCTTCATCAGCTCAAATCCCCTGTCAAAGGCTCGCCTCGACTGCAAGAATTTCAGATCTGGGTTTTAACCGTAAACGATGATAAATCCTGCCGTCTGACCTGCTCAGAAGATAGTGATGTTGCGCCTGTCATCGTACGGGACATTGAGCTTACTGACTTTCCGCTGCAAGCAGTGAAGCTCTACGTTTGCAACAACGTTGTTCTACTGCCTTCTGAGTACTAGGTCACTGAGCTTTGGGGCAGTGCTCATAAACTGCCCCGTCAACACATTTTCAAGTAGAGGATTTTAAGATGTATCAGTATTACCAGCTTGCCCCGACTGAACTAGGCAAGCTGCCGACAGCGATCCAATGGGACTGTGGTCAAGCTATTTCGATTTGCCGAGACGTTTTGCAAGCGAATGGCTACACGCAGATTCGAGCTTTATTCGATCAGACTGTCCGTGAGGTTGAACCCGAGATGCTTGATGAGAAAGGCAACTTCTTTACTTATAACGTCCGGGTTCTACGCTTTCTCCCAAACTTTGAGAGCTTTGGCGATCGCAAAGCCATTGCAGTTCTTGGTTACATCGGCGAGCTAATGACGGATGTGAACTTGCACAGTCTTACAAGTGCCTTTGATGAGGCGTTAGATGAGTATCTGACAACGCTAGAACCATTGAGCGCTGAGTCCAGATTTTTAGCTGCGTTGATGCAATAGCAGAACAAAGGTGGTCGTTGGAGGTTAAAGAGCGATCGCCAACGACCTTTGTATGTACCCCAAGAGTAGAAGGAGAGACCAATGCATTAGTAACGACTGCGCCGATTAATGCAGTAGTGGCGCACATCACGCAAGAGACGCAGGGAGAGTATGGCCCTTATCAGTCCGTGCTGTTTGAATCGGCTGAACTGAAGTATGGCAAGCTGTGGCGAGCGCTGAAGCCACAGGAAGCGCAGTCATTGCACAAAGGTCAGGCGGTTGCGCTGACCCCAGTCATAAAAAAGAGTAAGGAGAGCGGGAACATTTGCCTGCCCACAACGCCCGCGCAGCCGCAGTCGGCGAAACCACAAACCCAACGACCAACGCCCCCATCGCAGCCAGCAAAACCGGCAGCGGTGCAACCAGCTCAGTCCTCTCAGCTTGGGCGACTGGCTCAAACTCCGCCGCCGCCCGCCCAACCAGCGTCTGAAAATCGCAGAGAACAGATAGCAGCCTACGTTGATTCGATGGGCGACTTGTATGCGCACTGCCTGCAAGTGGCTCAGCAGAAGCTAGAAGCCGGTACATACAGCGAGACTATCCGCTGTATGGCGAGTAGTCTGTTTATCTCTGCGCAACGCCGATTCTTGCTGACGAGTCCGAAGTAGAGAGCGATTGCCACCCAGTCGAACTACTGCAAGAGATTTCATATTCTAAGGAGAAACCGAAAATGAGAACATACGAGGCCATCGAAGTAAATCCAGATTCAGGTGAAAGCTATCTAACCATCCTGTTGATAAATGTATTAGGAAAGCCATCAGGCGAGCAGGTTGGAAGATTTGAGACGTACGATCAGCTATTTGTCTATGCGAAATCAAAAGGTTGGCTTGATGGCGATGATATTGGTTGCTGGTGTCAGAACTGTATGGGGGCTGGAGAAATGACGCACTAGTCGAAACTAGACAAGCGATCGCCTGATAGGATGCTGGACAGAATCAGCGATCGCTTTATTCCAAGAGCAGCCAGTGAGAGAACCTATGATGATTAAGGTCAACGTCTGGGATGGATAGTACAGCAGAAAGCGATAGAAAGAGAGAATAAACTGCGCGGTTGGTAGCGCTGTTTAACTCAGAAGGCGCTTTTGCGTCCTTGACATGAGAGTTATGCAAGATGCTGCTACAGTGTTGTGTATAACTCTCTGTCCGTCGTAAGTTTTGGATGCGAGAGAAAGAAGATGAAACGAATTAAGTTGGTTGAGAAGCCTGAAAGCCCTCTCAACCAAGGTTTGCGTCGAGGGATTCAGACCACCGCAGTCGCCTTCGTGCCGATACTGTTGTGGCTGCTCGGGATGATTGGCTATCAGCGGATAGAGGGCGATCTCACTGATGTCTCACAGCCGTCTGCTACTGAAATGCCCGCACCCGTTAAGCCAGAGAAACGATGATCGCCAACAGGCACAGGTACTGAGCGCCCTTCGTTCAGGTGATCTGGTTTACGTTCGTGGGGGTGGATGTGCTGAAGGCATCTACAGCTTCGGCTGCGCTGCTGCTTTTGGGCCGATCCTATTGCCGATGCGCTAGTGCTTCCGGCCTGGTCGCAGGTGACGCTGTTGCCCCCGTTTTAATCTGTTGATCATTACAAAAGGCGATCGCCGTTGAAGTGCGCTGGCCTTGCCTCTGCTACGAGAACTCGCCTTTCTCAAACACAATGCCGCGCCGTGCGCTGGCGCTATGAGAGCGCTATGCAGATTTCGTTTCAGGTCTGCGATCGCTCCAATTTAACCAATACATTTGAGGCTTTTACAATGATTTTCGTTCCTTCTTTTGCTGATTCTGCTGTGGTTTCCCCTTCGCTAGCCACTATTAAAGAAACTGTTTCTAATCAGCTCGACCGGATGCAAGCATGGTCTGACGAGACCTTTGGCGGCAAGTACCGCGATGCCGCTGAGACGTTGATTTGTGGGCTGATTCTGCTGACCTGCTGTACTGCAATCCGTTTGTACGATGGGTCAAAGCAGCATCTTGGTCAAGCGCTTGGCTACTGGCTAGTAGACGCTGAGCAGCAGCTCTTGTCTGAAAGCGGCCTATGGCTTGAGCAGCTTGCCTACGAGCGGTTGCCGGTGAGCCAATGCCTTGATGAGTGCTGGGCTGAGCTGGAGTTGCAAGTATCCGCCGACCAGCAGATGTTCGCATACGAGGTCGCCATTGGCGCGATCGCCGCTGAGAGTCAATAGCTGACCGCTACCGCTGCGCGATGGGTGAATGACCTTCATTCATCGCGTAACCATGCATCCAGCCAAAATAAAGCAACAGTTTAGCTCTAAGTTAAAGTCGCTGAGCGATAGTCGTTCGCCCCACCGAGTCTTTAGCGACTGGCTAGAGATTGCAGCCATTACCCTGCACCAGCTTCCCTATCACAGCGGCGAGCTGGCAAAAGACGCTGCTTTCGAGACGCTAGAAGCGCAGTATACTGCCGACGGCTTAGAAATGAACTAGCCAATCCTTATACTGAGAGGGTTCCAGCCTCTTGAAAAATCCAATCGTTAGCCGTCGAGAGTATACCTGGAGCGCGTAAAAGCGTACAAGCGCGATGAGCTGAATAGCTTTTCAGAAATGCTGTCTCTGCTGCTCATTGCGCACAACGACAGCTACGGCGACTTCCTCGGCGATATCGCGGGCGAGTACGAGCTGCTGAATAAGCACGTTGGGCAGTTCTTCACGCCCTATCACCTGTGTAGATTTCTCGCCAAGCTGTCGATGGGCGATGTGAGATCGCTCGTTGAGGAAAAGGGCATCATCACCGTTTGCGAGCCAGCGGTCGGCGCGGGTGGACTAGTGATTGCCACCGCTGAAGAAGCCGCTCACCAGTGTGTTGATCCATGCGCCCATATCCAGTTCGACTGTACCGATATCAGCCGTGATGCCTTCAATATGGCCTATGTCCAGCTCTCTGCGCTAGGTCTGCAAGCGATTGTCCGCCACGGCGATACGCTGAGCCTGGAGATTTTGGAGAGCCGCCCTACGCCGCAGTTGCTTTGGTTCAATCAGTGGTTAGGCAGTAGCAGGAAAGCGCAGCAGTTAGCCCAATCAATGCGATCTATCCTGACTGGCGGTCGCGCAACGACTCCTGCTACATCCGCTGCGTCAGCGATGGAAGCGCCTTTAGTAGCGGTACGGTCGCCTTCAGAAACGCTGTTCGATCTGAAGCAGTTTGCGGGAGAGTCGCTGACGAAAAAGCGATCGCCTCAGAAGCCTGATGTTGTTCTAGATCGGCAAATGGATTTGTTTGGCTAATGGGCCTTTTACTCGCGTCATAGAGCTGCTGCCCAGCGGTTCTATGACGTATTTCTTTTGGAGAAACAACGATGTCTCTAGATTTCTATCCCGCTCAGGCTGGTCGATTTTCTAATCTCTCTACTCATCAGATCGATACCTTGAAAGCTGACGAACCGATGGAAGATTTCAGCGACATGCTTTCGTTCAACCAATCTAGTGCTGCTAAACTAATCCCGCTGTTGGCGCTGCCGGTCGAGGATGGCTATGGTGAGATGGCCGCTGCTGACTTATACCAGCGTTGCCATGCCGCCTTGCTTAAGGATAGCGCTGCCATCGAAGAGTTCACTTGCGCTGAAGATCGACTTGTTGCTCAGGTCTTGACTGAGCTTAGCGGTAGTGATTCCTCCGGCCCACAGGTTATCAACGTCGGCACGGATGCTCATATGGTTGAGGGCCTGCGCCGTAGAGTTCTTCAGTTGAAAGACCTAGCGTTGCTAACGATGCAGCGTCACGGTTCTAGAGGCTATGTGCAGATGTGCTAGGCGATCGCTTAAAGAACTTACCTACCCCTTGACCCAAAATAAGGTTCAAGGGTTTTTCTTTTGTAGCGCGGTGCGCCGATGGTTGGAGAGATCAATCAATCTCTCAGACTATCTTGAATACGAGGCCAAAATAGATGAATAATTACCAACAAATCGCTCCTGTAATCGTGAATGACTCACAGCTAGAGACCGAGTTCACCTGCATGATTGAGTGCGATCAATGGAGTATCAAGGCGCAGTTTCGCTTCCATACACCCGCCCGATGTGTCCGAGTAACCGCTGAGAATGGCAACACGCAGCGGTGCGTCAGTCTCCGTGCCGACCGGAGTGCGACTGTTTCTGATGCAGACGAATCAACAGGCTTTAACACGGCCCACCTGCTGGTCACGGACAATCAGATTCCTTGGGCACACGGTCTAGACTTCCAGGCGTTGCAACATGCGATCGCCATCGCCGATTGGATTAGCCGGTTCCTTTGCCTAACAGCAGAAAAGCCAGCTATTGAGGCTCAGAAGACTATTGAAAGTATGTGCGTCGAGCTGGGTTTAAGACTGGCCAACGGTGGTAGTCTTCTTGGCCCCTGCCTATAGCTTGAAAACTTAGGTGCCCTCAACGTCTTTACGGCGCTGAGGGCATTTTTCTGCCTGCATCTGCTGCGCAGCGATGAGCTGAAGCATTAGGAGAAGCTCCAATGGCCATAGATCAAGCAACTGCCGACTACGAGCGCGAGCAAGAGAATCGAACCGTTACTCAGGATGATTGGGCTGAGTGGAGCGAGTGTGAAACATCTCCACCTACCAGTCAGCCTTTACCACCCGTCTGCGCCCAGTGCGTCAACTGGCAACCTGAACGACCGCTACATCTAGCTGACGGTACTATCTTTCACAGGCCAGGGTTCTGTGAGACTAGAGCGGCGGCTGACCTGTCGCAAATGTCGCAGGACTACGCCCAGCGGTGCCGACTGTTTAAGCCGACTGTTCCGTTCTAGTCCGACTCAATGCCCTGTGCCTCATCCGTTTCAACTGGTGAGGCTTTCTGTTTGCTGCGCAACGACGCGATGAAGTTTTTCGTTTCTTCAGGAGACAACTTATGTCGAATCAAACTGCGCAATTGATTGAACAGATGATGAGAATGGCAACGGCGCTGGAGCGTCAGGCTGCACCCGTCGTCCCGCAAGGTTTCTGCAATTACGGCCTGAAGGTGTACTGCAATGTGACCAAGGGTAATGGCGATGGCTGGTACACCCTCGCAGACGGCGCAGCCACTACCCAGAAACCAATGTTTCGCGGAGAGATTGTCAGCATTGGCTTCCCTACCGTAGAGCGTCGCGGTCAGGAGGTGCGCAAGTTCCATCTGGTGATGCGAGCGAACAGCCAGACGGTGACCTTTGAGTCGGGTCACGACTGCTTCTTCAGCAAGACCATTCTTGCCGCCTTTGCGCTGACTTCGCCTGAAGTTCTAGTACAGCAGATTCAGTTAGCGACCTACATTAAGGAGCTGCGAACAGGCGATAAGACGCTAGCGGTTTCGCTGCGAGATCGCACCGGCATTCAGCTATCGAATTCCTGGCAGAATGACGACGACTGGAATGCGATTGCCACGGCTGCTATCAGCAACGTAAATGACGCTATAGCCGTCCGCGCATAGTCCCTAGCCCGCTTGCCCATCTGGTAAGCGGGCTTTCTTTTACAGCACGGTGCGATAACACTATGACGTTTGCAGGAGCAACTGTTTTAGTTCAGCCCACGATAGAGTTCGATGAGCTTAAAACTCAGTTCAATGCTGTCTAGGAAAACCAGCTCATCTTTTTCGTAAACTATTGATTTCCAGATGTTATTAGCCTGTCTACGATGACATTCAACGTACTGTCTATCTTGAGAAATTAAAACGTATTCTTCTAGCTCATCAATCTTTTTATAGTCCTCAAATTTTTCACCTAAATCAAACTCTCTAGTGCTAGATGAGAGGACTTCAACAATTAGCTTTGGATGCCTTTTAATATACCGATCTTTGCGATCTCTAGAATCACAGGTTACAAATGCATCAGGATAGTAGTAAACGTCATCTGCGTAGTTAACCTTGACGTTTCCAGAGTAGAACCTACAGCTAGAACTATTGCCCAAATGATTGTCGATAATTTTTAGTAAATTGAACGCAATTCGATCATGATTATCGGTTCCACCAGCCATCGCGTAGACCAAGCCATACCGGTACTCATGCCGAACAGTGCTCCGACGTTCGATGCTGAGGTATTCCTCAGGCCCTATGTAGTGCGGAATAGCGATCATGTAGAACTCTGCATAGTTTGCCTTTCGTCCATTCTGACATGCTTTCTCTGCTGAAGCGATCAAGGACTCGACTTCTGTTGATGAGAATACTAGCAATCTTGCGGCGCGATTTCCCGGCCTTTAACTATCGAATGGCTGGCAGAATGACGACGACTGGAATGCGATTGCCACTGCGACTATCTGCAACGTGAACGATGCCGTAGCTCTTCGCGCATAGTCTTTTGCCCATTTGGGTTAACGGGCCAGCGGATTTTCTTTTGCTGCGCGGTGCGCTGACGCCATGAAGTTTACAAGGTTAAATTCATGGCAAATCGAAAGCAGCCCGCGACCGACCACTACCAACTGGTCATTGAGCAGCTACTGGCTCTATTGGAGCAAGGCACAGTGCCGTGGCAGCGTGGCTGGGCGAGAACGCCTTACTGCAATGCTCATTCAGGACACCGCTACAGCGGCATTAATCCTGTACTCGCGGAAATCTCTGTGATGACACGGGGCTACAACTCAACTCTGTTCTTAGGCTTCGGCCAAGCTAAGGAGAGGGGCTTGCAGATGACCAAAGGTAGCAAGGCAACCTGGCTGCTGCTGGGCCGGACTGCGAAGAAAGAAGAGATTGATCCAGCGACCGGCGAAGTGAAGGAGAAACGCTTTGGCTTCAGCAAGTGGATTAAAGTCTTCAACTTGGATTGCTTCACCGATGCAGACGCAGAGGTGAAGATCTGCGAACTCATTAAACGCTATCGAGGTGAATCCAACACCGCACCGCGTCTAGATAAGGCTGAGCAGTTGATTGCAGCGCAGCAAGCGGCGGCGGTCTTTGGCGGGAACCGGGCCTGCTACGCGCCGAAGATAGACCAGATCAACATGCCCGTTTACGAGAGCTTCTCCAGCGCTGAGGCTTACTACGCCACGTTCATCCACGAGCTGTCTCATCGTACTGGTCACCAGAGTCGTCTGGGCCGCGATTTGACTTCCAAGAAAGACAGCCCTGGCTATGCTTTCGAGGAGCTGATTGCGGACATGTCAGCGGCGTTCGTTTGTAGTGTGCTAGGCATCAATCCCGATCTAGAGCACCACGCGAGCTATCTGGCTAACTGGATGCGCCTCATTGCTGACGACAAGCAGGCATTCTTCCGAGCGTCACACTTGGCGCAGGTGGCGGCTAACCTGCTGCTAGAGAGTGCTGAGTTGCTGCCGCCAGCAGAATAGTTCATACCCTCATAGAGCTACTGCCCTGACAGTTCTATGAGGGTATGCCTTTTGCTGCGCAAGGAGAGGCTGCCCCGCTCATAGGTGACCATCATGGATTCTCATAAAGCCAGTGCAGTACAGACGTATTTAGCCACTCCGAACGCGATGATGCGGGCGTTGGGAGGTGCGCATCAATTAAGAAAGACCATGCAGGCAAGCCAATTTGAGATACTTCACGCTTGGCCTGCTTTCTCGGATTTGCCGTATGGAATTAGCTTTCGGTTTCAGATTGGTAAGCGTCGCTATAGCGCTAGTTTTCGCACGTCGGTTGTTGAGCGCGATTTCTACTGCCTGGATATTCGCAGCGATCCCCATGACATCGGCGAGGTGAGTGACTGTGGCCTAACGCTTGATGCAGCGGTTGCCCAGTTCTTTGAATTTGCGCAGGCTCCATCACTCGACTAGCCGTATTCTCTCAGACCTCTTGGAAAGCCCCGCTAGGAACGCCTAGCGGGGGTTTCTTTTGCTGCGCAAGGAGAGGCTGACGAATTGAGAGCTTCTTCATGAACACACTTAATGCAGGCCAGTTAGTTCGAGTTACTTCTCCCCGCTCGCTGGCCTATGGGCGGGTTGCGATGGTGATGACCGTATGTGACGGCATCCAGGTCAGATTTGCCGACTTACCGCAGTCGGTAGCGGCTAACCCAAATCCGGATGGACTGGTGCAGACCTTCAGCTTTGAAGAACTAGCGCTAGTGGAGGGTGTGCCGGTCGCCGCTTTCTACTTGCTGGTGACTGTGCTTACCCTGGTCGGGACTCAAGAGTACGTTCGGTATGCGATCGCCCACGGCAAGGATAATCAGAGAACACAAGACGTAGCTGAGACCGTAGCAGCCATGTTCTTCGGCAGTCTAGGCGATTGGGATGGTGAATTTTACCTGCGAGAGAACTCACCCTATGCGTCAAAGCTGGCTGATTTTGAGCTGATTACCGTCGCCGACTATATCAAGCTGAGCCGCACAACGCCTGACTACGACCTGGGCGCAGATGTGTCTGGCAAGCCGTGCTAAATTCCTGCAACTCAGCTCCCTTTCTCCCCACTAGATTGCTCTGGTGGGGCGCTTATTTTTTCAAGATATGGAGAAGTAGTATGGCTCAAGGCTCATCAGGGGGATGCCAGCCAGCTTCAACCCAGTACTGACGAACCTCTATAGCATCTAAGTCGCTATCCAAACAGAGTGCGACAACTGTGGCCCTTCCAACGGGCGTCGTACCCGTCACGCGAGTTCCATCGTTTGACCGGCGTTGTTGCATGAATAAAATCAGTCATGGCAAGGGCTGTAGCCATCGCAGAACCTCAAGAAGGCCGTTTTTCTGATTTTTTGAGGCTTTATGAAGCCTGAAACCCTTGCACAGAGAAGCTTTATTCATGCAACAACGCCCGTTTGACCAGCAAAAATGGTCAGCCCATATTTGAGTTCTTGGATTGAACAATGGCACAGATTTTCCTGTTTTCGGATCGGCAGCTTTGATCTTGCTGGACTTGTGACCGTTACACAAAGGGCAGGCTAGCCAGAGATTAGACTCGTTATTAGTGCCACCTTTGATCAGCGGAATAATATGCTCAATCTCAAGCCGTGCCATGACGAGCCGCTGTGGGCTTAGGCAATAGCCGCATCGGTTTTGAGCTGAGGTTCGAATTCGCTGTGCGAGTGCTGCGGAAATATATCGGCTCATGCGGCACTCAAAGGGGGCAGAAGGCCGCGCTCAACTGCAATTTTGAGTGCCTTTGCTTTGCGAAGTAAGCCACGGCGGTACAGTCCCATCAGGAATTGTAGTTCTTGGCTATCTGCCGGGGTTAGGTCATCTTCGCGCTGCTTCTCGGTTAACGTGTTGAGCGTTTCTTGCTGCTGCTCATCAAGCTGCATATTGCAGAGAGCGAGGATCTGGCTATCCGGTAAAGTCTCGACGGGGTGTTCGGTGAAACTGTGAGTAAGCCGCTCCACTAGAACATCTTCAATGCGTTGCTGGCTTTGGCTGGCGAGCTGCTGCGCCTGTTGGACAATGCTATCTGGAATATCGAGATTGATAGATTGAGCCATAGGACGATCAAACGAGTACTTACATTCTATTTTAGGTCAGTTGAAGCACTCGCTAATTTTCTGCGACCTACTGAGCGATCTGGTCGCTGACGGTAATGCGGTTTCTTTTCCTACAGTGAGAACCTCTTGCCGAAACAGTTTCTGGCTTTTTTGCTGCGCAATGAGGCGCTGAAGTCTATTCAGTGAAGCCATGAAAGCAAAAGATACAGAAGGCCGTTACGGGTTTGCGCTTAGCACCGAACGTTTGATAGGCGATATCGTTTCTCCAGCGATTGCCCGACGGATTATGCTTAGCCTGTTCTTGCCTGAAGAGCAGCCGAGCGACCGCAATGTGCAGCAGCGCCTGCGAGAAGCTCTGAGGAGCGGCAGCTTATCGGTGAAGGGACTAGGGCCAAACGGTCTGAAACGGTTGCAGAGTGCGATCTCGCTAGGCAGAGCGCTCTACAACGATGTGCCTGCCACTGGCACCGTGATAGACGATCCTTCTGTGGCAGCAAATGCCTTCCATGCGATCGCCTGCGAGCCAGTTGAGAAGTTTGCGGCGATCGCTCTGAACGTGAAGTATCAGATATTATCTGTGCGCATCATCTCGATCGGCACCGCGACAGAGACTTGCGCTCATCCAAGAGATATCTTTCGGTGGGTGATGCAGTCAGGCGGTACGCGCTGCGTGGTTGGCCACAATCATCCGTCTGGGAGCGTTGAGCCGAGCGCGGAAGATCTTGTGCTGACGAAGCAGCTCATTGAGGGTGGCAAGCTGTTGGGCATTCCGGTGCTAGACCATGTGATTGTTTCAGGCGGCGAGCACATATCCATTCGTCAAAACACCCATCTGTGGGCCGAAGCTAGCGAGTGAAAAGATAAGTTCAGAGAGCCGGACAGCTTGTGAAAAGGTAGTCTTTGGCTCTTTGAACTTTAATCTTTTTGACAAACTTGTTCTGTTTTTACATAGCTAAGTATGATTGAAAAATAATGGCTCTCTCGGAATTGCCGTGGACTCCCCCTACATGTAGCGTTGTGTTGAGGTAAAGAATTCTGGGAGAATAGGGATGCAGCGTTGCCGCAGAGCGTCATGAATAACTCAATTGAGATCCCGCTTGATTTGCCAGATGTCCAGGTTTTAGCCGTAGATAAAACGGCCAAAGGAGACTGGCTGATTCGGATAGAAAGCACTCTGGAAGGCACGACTTGCCGTCAATGCGGGTGTCAGGTCAGCCAATTCCATGGGTTTGATCAGGCGTTGCGGCTGCGGCATCTGCCACTGTTTGAAGTACCTGTCTTCGTTGAATTACGTCCTAAGCGCTACCGCTGTGAGTTCTGTAAAAACCAGCCCACGACCACCCAAAAACTGAGCTGGCACGAAAATCGTAGTCCCAACACCAAACCCTACGAGCGTTGGCTGTTGCGGATGCTGATTAACTCGACGGTGACAGACGTGGCCAAAAAGTTAGCTGTCCGTGATGGGGTGGTGATGGGTGTCTTAAACCGCTGGCTAGCGAAAGCGGTTAACTGGGATAGGTTTGAGCAGTTAGCCGTGCTATGCGTGGATGAGATTGCCCTGAAGCGAGGCCATCGGGATTATGTGGTTTTGGTCACCACGCCACGCTCAGGCGGCGTTGAGGTGTTAGCCGTGCTCGCTGACCGCCAGAAGCAAACGGTCGCTGATTTCTTTGCCTCGATTCCCTCGCGACTTAAATCGACGGTTCAGCGCGTTTGTAGTGACATGTACAAGGGGTTCGTCGGTGCGGCGAAAGCACAACTTCCTGCGGCCAAGATTGTGATTGACCGTTTTCATGTGGCAAAAGCCTATCGTGACGGCGCGGATACCGTTCGCAAACAAGAAGTCAAACGGCTCAAAGGCGCGCTATCCAAAGCCGCGTATGCGGAAATCAAAGGGGCGATGTGGCCCTTTAGAAAGTCGCCCAAGCATCTCAAAGCTAGCGAACGCGCCTTGCTAGCGCGATTGTTCATCCACTCGCCTAAACTCAAACAAGCCTATGTACTACGAGAAGAGTTGACGCAGATATTTGAGCAGGCTTACACCAAGTCAGGCGCAAAGTGCGCTATCAGGGCTTGGTGTAAGCGGGTGAGAAAGAGCGAGATAGCTGCGTTTGACGCATTCCTGGGCACGGTTGAAACTTGGCTCGACGAGATTACCAACTACTTTCTCGAACGGCTCAACAGTGGCTTTGTCGAAGGATTCAACAACCGAGTGAAGGTGCTCAAGCGACGATGCTATGGCATTTTCGATATTGATCAGATTTTTCAGCGACTGACGCTCGACACCCAAGGATTTCAGCTATTCGGTAGTGACTAAACGCTACATCTAGTGGCGTCCACGGCAATTCCTGGAGAGCCAAAATAATCAGGAGAAAAGCGATGAGCGCTGAAGGGGTGACACAACGCTCGAAGGCTATGTGACATATAGGTTTTGCCTTCTGAGGACAAAAAAAGATAGGCTTGTTTTGCGAACGAA
>QBMC01000075.1:0-11174 GCA_003242035.1 Nodosilinea foveolarum
ATCATGCTAGATCCCCATCTATTATAGCGGGTACTCTATTTGTAAGCGCTTCCCTAAGCCTTATAATCTACCTATTCATTTTCTGCATCCGATTCGTTTACATTTTTTCAGCATCAACGTTTTTATTTGTGCCTTCTGAGGCATTATCTTGTTCTTGTTCGATCTCTTCTGAAGAAGCGATCGCTACTGTCTTCAAATATACTGGCAGCGCCCCGCTATTGAGCTGAATCTCCAAATCTTTAGCCCCCGCTGCCGTAAAGTTACCAGCGATCAGCGCTTCTCCCCCCGTGATGCCAGTCTTTGCAAAATCCACCTCAACTATTGGCGCACTTAGCAGCACATTATCCAAAAATAGCCCAATCACTCGCCCGGTTCCCGCCATCTCTTTTGTCTGTTGCGCAAACATTTCTGAACCTTGCTCGTCAAACTGAATCAGCACCGCCCAAACGTCTCCCTCTTGCTGTACCGCTTTGGCACTTTGCAGGCGATCGCCCGTCAACTCACTCGGCTCAAAAAAGTCAGAAATTTTGCTCCTCGTTTCCTCAATCTCCGCCGTCAGCGCTTCAGCCTCAGCCGTTTTCTCAGTTTGCAACAGCGTATTTTGCTTCACTAGCAGCCGCTGCAAATTCTCAATCGCCGCAGACAAATCCACCTCAGTCTCCGGCTTCTCGTTACGCAAATAGAGCTGTCCCCGGCGAGTCAGAACGGTCTCAGCCGCTGCCA
This sequence comes from Nodosilinea foveolarum, assembly GCA_003242035.1. Lineage (GTDB taxonomy): Bacteria > Cyanobacteriota > Cyanobacteriia > Phormidesmidales > Phormidesmidaceae > Phormidesmis > Phormidesmis foveolarum. The sequence continues at coordinate 724 of QBMC01000075.1, forward strand.
CATCCACATCCACCGGTAGCCGCACAATAATCCGCTCCGGATTGCGCTGCGAAGTCACTTCCCCATCCGCTACCCCAAAGCCTCTTAGTCGCCGCGCCAGCACCGCCTCCGTCTCAGCCAGATAATCTAGCGTATTAATAGATCCTTTAGCGGCCTTCACTTCCTCAACTTTAGGCACCGTGACTTCCAGCGTTAGCTGCTGGTACTCTTGCAGTCCTTTAGCACAGCTACTCAATAAAACGGTTGTCGCGATCGCCCACAGCCAGCGTTTATTCATCATCTCAAGCGCTCCTCTATTCACAGCAAATACTCGCCAAAAAGCCAGCATTCGCCTTTGAATCACTTGTAAACGCTAACGGTACATCAGGCAACATTTAGCACCCGTAGTGCCCGCTTACTCCTTACTTACCGGGCCAGAATTATGCTTCGGCAGCAGCGGCGAGGCAATATCGACTGAAGTGGCATAGAACCGCTGCGTTGGATAAGCCAGCGAAATGTCGTCATTTTTCGCAAACTCCCTGAGCACGCTCTCCCACACCACCTGCTCCGATCCTCTGCGCCGACGCGGTTCGCACAAATAGCGCATCGTCAGCAAAATCCCACTCTCCCTCACCGTGGTATATACCGTCGGCGTCAGCTTAGAGTACGAGATCATATATTTATGTCCAGCCCTGCGCAGATGCTCTTCTGCCGAGCCGCTAAGATGCTCCGCGTGATTATTCACCTGCGTAAAGAGAATGGCTTTCGCTTTTTCCCAATCACTTTCAAACGTAATCAGCACCGGAATCTCGTGCCAGATGTATTTGAATCCTTGCGAGTAATTGGCGATCGCATCTCTAAACACCCAGCCATTCGGCAAATGAATAATCCGCCCCGTGCTCTGGTCGGTCTCCACCCAGTTGCCAATTTCCATTAGCGTAAACTGGAACACGCTAATGTCAATCACATCGCCCGCATGGTCGCCGGTTTGAATGCGATCGCCCATACGAAACGGCTGCCGCCACAAAATAAATAACCAGCCCACCAAATTCACCAGTGGATCGCGCAGCACCACCGCCAAACCCGCCGTAAACAAGCCCAAAAAGGTAGACAGCCCTTGAATATTCGGGAGCCACAGCAAACTCAGCGCAAATCCATACAGGCCATAGCAAACATAGCCAATCCATTTACGCCATATATAGCTTTGCCTGGGATCGGTAATTTGCCGATTAACGAGCCGACTAGCCCCTATCCTGCAAGCAATAACAATCGCTAGCCCCACCACCGAGCCAACCAAATTGTCCCGAATCGCTGTATCAATGGGCAACGATGGTAACTTGACTACTTCAATCAGTAGAAACATGGGCAAATCATCAGAAAACGGGGCTAATAGATAGCTTAAGGAAAATTGACCCAGATTATGTCAGTCTATGGATTATGACAGTCTACGAAAAGACGCCACTGTTATCAGGAGCATACACGCTTGCAGGGCCACCTAGTGTTCTGCATATCCTGGCCTGTTCGCTAGTCGCCTTATGAGAAACTCAATTCAATCTGCTGCCCTAGAAAACCGATTTCCTTTTTTGTGCAAAGTCCTCTATCTCCCCGAAGCCGATCCGAGCGAGTCTCCTCATGCACCCACCAACAAAATTAGCTGGTTCTTGCGCAGTCCGCTGATGCCCAGAGTGGGCGACGTGATTCCCTACGGCCAATATTTCTTCTCGGTCTCTAGCGTCATTCTCGAAGACTGCTGCACGGGCGAGACCATTTCTAAAGTAGATAGACAGGCTAAGCGCGTTGCCGAAAAAGAAGACAGGCCGCAAAGACAAGCTCTTATCTGGGTCAACTTCTGGGGCGTCCAGTCTGTCTAAAGCAGTGGTTTAGCCTAGTGCCAACAGTCATTAAAATAGTACGTTAGAACTACCAAAACATCAATGGCCCTTCAGCTCAACCAAAAAAAGGAGGCACAGCCCATACAGACCATACCTCCTTTTCTTTTCATTCAGACTACTCAATTAACAGAGCAGCAAGTGGCGTTTAGCCAGGGACTACATCATCCCCATGCCGCCCATGCCACCCATGCCGCCCATGCCGCCCATGCCACCCATGTCTCCACCGGGCATAGCCGCTTCAGGCTCAGGCTTCTCTACTACTAGCACTTCAGTCGTCAGCACCATACCGGCCACAGAAGCCGCATCTTGCAGCGCCGAACGAACCACCTTAGCCGGGTCAACAATTCCCGAGGCCATCAGGTCTTCGTACTGGTCAGTCATGGCGTTATAGCCAAAGTTAAAGTCCATGACCTTAACTTTTTCAACCACAACAGACCCTTCCGCACCCGCGTTATCAGCAATCTGACGCAGCGGTGCTTCTAGCGCCCGAATCACAATGTCAACGCCAGTTTTCTCTTCAGCATCCAAAGAATCCTTCAGAGCCTCCAGCTTGCCCGCTAGGTGAAGCAACGTTGCCCCACCACCCGGCACGATGCCTTCTTCTACTGCGGCCTTAGTTGCACTCAGCGCATCTTCAATCCGCAGCTTGCGATCTTTCAGCTCAGTCTCGGTCGCCGCGCCGACTTTAATCACCGCCACGCCGCCAGCGAGCTTAGCCAATCGCTCGGCTAGCTTCTCTTTGTCGTAGTCAGAATCCGTTAGCTCTAGCTCTTTACGAATCTGCTCAACTCGCTTCTTGATGTCGGCGCTGTTGCCATTCTCAGAAACAATCGTCGTGGTGTCCTTAGTGATCGTAATTTTGCCAGCCGTGCCTAGCATGTCGATTGTAGCGGTCTCTAAGTTCAGGCCTACTTCTTCAGAAATCACCTGACCGCCTGTGAGCGCTGCAATGTCAGCTAGCAAAGCCTTACGTCGCTCGCCAAATCCAGGCGACTTAATCGAAGCCACGTTGAGGACGCCGCGAGCTTTGTTCACCACCAAAGTAGCTAGCGCTTCGCCTTCTACATCTTCAGCAATAATCAGCAAAGGCTGGCCTGAACGCGTCACCTGCTCTAGCACAGGCACCAAGTCCTGCACAGAACTAATTTTTTTGTCCACGATCAGAATGCGAGCATTTTCTAGCTCTACAATCATTCGCTCCTGGTCGGTCACAAAATACGGAGACATATAGCCCCGGTCAATTTGCATCCCTTCCACTACTTCTAGCTCAGTCTCTAGCGACTTAGACTCTTCAACGGTAATCACACCGTCTTTAGTCACCTTGTCCATCGCCTGAGCGATCATGTCGCCCACCATGTCATCGTTACCCGACGAAACCGCAGCCACCTGCGCAATATCGTTTCCGGCAACGGGCTTAGCTGCCGCTGCAATATCAGTCACTAGCTGAGCCACTGCTTTCTCAATGCCGCGACGCAAACTCACAGGGTTAGCGCCTGCGGCAACGTTCTTCAAGCCTTCACGGATGAGAGCCTGGGCCAAAACGGTCGCGGTGGTCGTGCCGTCGCCAGCTAAATCCTTAGTTTTAGAAGCCACTTCTTGAATGAGACGTGCACCCGTATTTTCGTAGGGGTCGTCTAGCTCAATTTCTTTGGCAATGGTGATGCCATCGTTCACGATTTGGGGTGCGCCAAACTTCTTTTCTAGAACCACGTTGCGGCCCTTTGGCCCCATCGTAATTCTCACCGCGTCTGCTAGAGCGTTTACGCCACGCTCTAAAGCCTGACGCGATTTTTCGTTAAAAAGTATTAATTTTGCCATATGCCAGCTCTTACAATTTCCTAGTTCGAATCCTATTCCAAGAATTTAGCACTCTCAGGTCGAGACTGCTAAATTTGGATCGCAAGTCATAATCTACATGCTTAGGCGCCGTTATCTGAAGTGGCAATAACCGATCCTTTTTGGGGTAAGTGGGGATAAGGCTAAAAAAAAAGACGCCAGTAAATACCAGCGTCTCTGTATCAGTTTCTGAGCCTTAAGACCTAGCCACAGCAGTAGCCGGAATCCGGCAGGCGCAAGGCCAAAAAATCTAGATAGACTTTTGGCCTTCAATCGTACCGTCAATTGCCTTCCAAGCAGACAGACCGCCCTTAATAATGCTCACACGCTTGTAACCAGTCGAACGCAGTTGGGACGCAACCTGTTCAGCATCTTGATCAGCGTTACCGTACAGATAGATATCTCTGTCTTTAGAAGTAGAACCGGTAAGCAACTCCATGGTCTCTTTATCAAACCCAGGAATAGCGCCCATAATGCGCTCTTCGTTAAAGGCTTCTCTAGAACGAACATCCACAATAGTCAAATCCGGCTCGCCCCAGTCCAGACGCTTTCTCACATCTGAAGGTGAGGAAACAGCGTTAAAATCGGTGGGCACGGGCGTTGCTTTGCCGATGGCGGTTTGAAGGTCATCAACCTTGTCTAAAACAGCTCTTTCAGCCGATTTAGCGGTTTCATCGACTTGATCGGCTTTTTCTTTAGCCGCGTCAAAAACGTCTCCAGATGTCTTAGTATCCATGTTAGTAAAATCCTCTTTTGTATCTACAGTTTGAAATATCTCGTTCAGCGATTATTCGACAGCCGGACGATTAGCCGAATCAGGATTAAGCTCGTATCGTTCTTCGTCGCGCTCAGACAATTCCTCAGCAATGGCCAGGGGTTCTTCCGGCTGTACATCTAGTCCAGCCTCCGTACCCATTTTGTCCACCCCCATATCGGTGGGTTCTGTCCATGCATTACCGGCATAAGCACTTTTGCCATCTACGGCAGCTTGCTTAGGTTTGCTATCGGTATCTTCCATAGGAATAAGTCCTCTGCTAATCGCTATCACATTAGAGAAGTATGGGCTGAGGTTGCCTCTACAACGAGGCAGACTCCACAGAACGTATAGAGAATCAATAGGGATGTTTTTTCTATTCTTAGGTTAGAGAGCAAGACTGGTATGCTCAAAAACTACAGAGAGATACCGATTGGGATAACCAGCCTCTATACTGCTATAGCAATCTCTTGTCTAGAGGGTGTTGCCTGTCTTTGTCGATCTTTTTTCTTTAATTTAAGGACTATTCATGCGTGGGCTAAAAGGTAAAAACGTGCTGGTAACCGGAGCGAGTAGTGGCATTGGTAGGGCGATCGCCATTCACTTTGCCGCAGCAGGCGCACATGTTGCCGTCAACTACCGCAGCAGTCCTAAAGAAGCCGCCGAGGTGATTCACGAAATCCGCAGCAACTGCGAAAAAGCAGGCATTCCCGCAGACGACTTAAAAAATATGACCGTGCAAGCCGATGTTTCCAAAGAGGAAGACGTCGATAGCATGTTTGAGCAGGTCATCGCTACGCTAGGCGGACTAGATATCCTGATCAACAATGCCGGACTGCAAATTCAAGGGGCTTCACACGAGATTCCGATCTCAGACTTCGACAAAATGATCGATATCAACATGCGCGGGGCTTATCTCTGCGCTCGCAAAGCCATTACTCACTTTTTAGACCACGGCGGCGGCGTTATTGTTAACGACTCTAGCGTCCACGAACTCATTCCAAGACCCCGATACGTTGGCTACACCATGAGCAAAGCAGGGATGCAAGCCATGACGCGTACGCTCGCCCTGGAATACGCCCGAGATAATATCCGCATCAACTCTTTCGCGCCAGGGGCAACGCTAACGCCGATTAATCCGTGGAAAGACGATCCTGAAAAGAAAGCAGATATCGAAAGCCATATTCCTATGGGTCGCTCTGGAACACCCGAAGAAATGGCAGCGGTCGCCGCCTTTTTAGCCTCCGACGAGGCTGCCTACATTACCGGGCAAACCCTGTTCGTCGATGGCGGTCTCACGCTTTATCCTTCTTTTCGTACGCCTTGGACAGGCTAAGAATTCTAAGGAATTGATCAAAGCGGCTCCCAAAGTGCTTATTTTGTCAGAGGATAATTAGCATTGTTGCTAGCAGAGGTCTACGAATAAGCCGATGAAATCTTGGATAGTGATTGGAATTGTTACGCTGGCGATCGCCCTACTTGCGGGTGTCTCTCGCCCCAAAGACGTTAAGTGGTTCAAGCGGCTTCAGCGACCTAGCTGGCTCACGTTTGAAAAGCTCATTCCAGTTATTTGGACAGTGGTGTTTGTCTGTGGCGGCTGGTCTGCCTACATCGTTTGGGAACAAACTCAGTCCTGGGGCTGGATGATTTTCTACATCATTTTAGAGTTGGTGACGATCTTGTATACTCCGGTCATGTTCCTTACGCACAATCTCAAGCTAGCCACCTTTATCGGCGGATCAGGCTTTGTGGTTTGCGTAGCTTTAGCCGTTAGCATTCTGGGCATTTCAGGCTGGGCTACGGTTCTATTACTTCCTTACTTACTGTGGAGTCCCATCGGTACAGCAACGACCTGGCAAATGGACAAGCTGAACTAAACCAACTTAGAGAGCCAGCAGCTTAGGCCAGTGAATCGTTGCACACCTTTAATTCAACTCAAAGCAATCGGCTCCGCATCATAATTTCGCCATTCGCCATTTTGCCGCTCCGCAACCAATGGCCTTAATACTATTTGCGGACAATCTCCTTCGTACTTCACGTCTACACGTAGCGCCGTATAAGGCCGACGTTTGTTACGTCCACTACCTGTTCGGCCCAAAAATAAATGGCATTCTGCAACCGGATCGCCATACTCTTCTAGCACAGGGCCTTCTTTTCGCTGTCGTCGCAGACTAAACCCGCTGCCGCCACAAACTACCCAGGGAATATTGCGATCGCCATGTCCCGTCTCCACCGTTCGCAAATACTCAAAGCAGTGCGCATGACCATTTAAGACCAGATCTACCAATGGTCTACCGGCTGCTTGCTCGCCCACTGCGGCTTCCACATCATCTAGCACCTGCCGCAGATTAGTCCGTACTGCTAGCGTCTGCCCCTGATACCACTTCGTGCTTTCCGTCACGTAGGGCGGATGGTGAAAGAACAAAACTCTTCCTTTAGCCGATTTGTCTTTCCAGGATGCGACTAGGCGATTGCGCAGCCAAGCCAACTGCTCCACATCCAAATCATCATCTCGCTGAGCCGCCGTTAGCTGCTTATCAATATCCCAAATTTGTTCTTCTAGCTGCTCCACCTTGGCGTAAATATGCGCCGCTCGCTCAGACTGCTCCGGGATATCCATATCCAATGCATCAGACTCTACAGTAAGCGCCTCTACCTGCGCTTCTAGATCTGCTCGATAAACCGCCATCTTCTGTCGCTGTATGCGTCCGGACTCCGTTTTGGGCAGCGGCTGCGGCGCGTTAAACGTATTGCTATCGAGCGCAAAAAAATCAATCCCGCCGCGACGAAAGCTGTAGTAACGATTGGGCACTCGCGTAAACTCGCCCGGTACATAGCTCAGGCATCGACCGGTCTCAGTTTTAGCGGTGTAGTGCTTGTCTAAATGTTCGGTGAGGCGATCGCCCGCCACCCACTGCAAACAGTCTATAAACGCCTTCGCATACCCTTCTCCCTGATGAGAGCCATGCCAGCCCATATCTAAATTAATCCGACGACGCAACAGCTTACGCAAAGGCGTAAACAAGTTGGTCACCACGCTAGTTGTAATCGGCAAATCGTAATAGTCGTGGTTTCCCAATGTGGGCAAAAACGGCAGCTTAAACGTCATCTGGTCGAAGCGCACCCGATCAGGAGACTCGCCGCCCACAATAAACTCTTTATAGGGCTTGATAAAGTTCTCAGGATACTGCTCGCTAGATCCCGCTAAATAAACAACATCGCCCGTATGCAAAATAAACTCGCAGTCCTCTATGTGCTCCAGCATCCGCTCGGTTACATGTCGCTGAGGCTTATTGTACAGATGTCGGCTAGTACCACTATCGCCAATCACTAAAAACGAGAACCCGTTTTGACGCAATTCGCTATCGTCGCCCGTAATCTCTAATCGAGTTTGATCAACACTATGTTGTTTTAATACCGGATCTCCCCAGCGCACTCGCTGCTTCATCCGAGCGATTTTAGTCGCAATGGTCGGGTCAGATACAAACCGCATAAACACCTTGAAATCTACACACTTAGCGACCCGATTATCGAGCGCCTTCGTCATTACCCTCAGCCTATCAGCTAGCTTATCGCGACCGCACCCAAAGCGCATAGTTCCGCAATCGAAAGAGTGAGCCAGTGGAGTGGTTTATCTCACCCGTAAGATAGGTCACTCATTCATGACAATCCGCCAAACTCTTTCCTTTGCCTAAGCCAGACTGTCCCTTCAGAGAGAGTAGCGATCGCCCACACCTCTCCTATCGTAAATACAGAAGCACCGTAGCAGCCACTGGTTAGCAAATTTTTTTGCTAAATTTGCTAACCAGCACAGCCAGCTAGCTCAACGGCGCAATGCCAAAATAGGAACCGAAATAGGAGAAAGCATCATGGCTAACGAAAGCGATACAAGAGAAATCAGAGAAGACAAGGACGCTGAGCTAGACACTGGCGGCAAGCAAACTACTCTCGATGAAAAAACGCGCAAAACCGGACAAGGCTCCAATCAGGAAACACGTCCTGGCGCAGAAGCAGAAGCCCCCGGTAATGACGGCAAGCTACCCGGTAGCCCTAACCAGGGCACCGAAGCTCGCTAGTAGCATCTCTGCTAACCAAGAAGCCGAAGCAAATAGTGAACAGATAGCCGAATCGCCTTGAGCCGTTCGGCTATCAGCGCGACTGCCTCTATTAATATTTACCGACTACCCCTCATCCCCTAAAGCTATGTCAGGAAATCAGGAACGTCGCCCCGGCCCAGACGAAATGCCCGCTCAACAGTTGGACTATCCCGCCAGCCAAGAAGACATGGCACTCGCGCCAGATAGCGATTTATCTAACTACAAGGCCGCAGGCAAACTCACCGATAAAGTAGCCATCATTACCGGCGGAGATTCTGGCATTGGTCGAGCGGTGGCGATCGCCTACGCCATGGAAGGGGCCAACGTCTCCATCATCTATAACGCTAGCGACGATGACGCTCAAAAAACCAAGTCACTCGTAGAAGAACGCGGTGGCCAATGCCTACCCATCAAAATAGACGTTCGCAAACCAGAGGAATGCGAAGACGCAGTTAAACAGACCGTTGATAAGTTTGGCAAGCTCGATATTCTAATCAACAACGCCGCTTTTCAAATGGTGCAGATGGATATTGAAGATCTCACCATTAAACAATTCCACGAGACCTTTGAGACGAACATATTTGGCTACTTCCATATGTTCAAAGCCGCCTACCCTCACCTCAAAGAAGGCAGCGTTATTATCAACACCGGCTCTATTGTCGGCAAACTCGGCAAAAAGTTCCTGGTAGACTACGCCTCCAGTAAAGGCGCTGTTCATACCTTCACGTTATCTCTAGCTCAAGCCTTAGCAGACAAAAAAATTCGCGTCAACGCCATCGTCCCCGGCGCAGTCTGGACACCTAATATTCCAGCCACCATGACCAAAGAACAGGTCGGCAGTTTTGACGATGCCAACGCCATGGAAAGAGCAGGACAGCCTGAAGAACTCGCTCCGTCCTACGTTTTCTTAGCCGCAGAAGACAGCAGCTTCATCACCGGCGCACTGCTCGATGTCACTGGCGGTCAAATCTCTGCGCCATAATAAAACGGATCAAACGCAAGCTCACTATGAAGACCCCAACTAAGGTAAGCCCTGAAAAAGCCGCTAAAAAAGCTGGACTTCGCTACGTCCATGACGAGATGGTGGGCATCCATCGTCAATCTGTGGGGCGCGGCTTTAGCTACGAGTTGCCTAATGGCGATCGCCTAAAACCCGGCCCCGAAAAAGACCGCATAGAAGCGCTGGTCATTCCCCCCAACTGGCAAGACGTTTGGATTTGCACCGATCCGGACGGTCACCTCCAGGCCACCGGACGAGACGACAAAGGCCGCAAACAATACCGCTATCATCCCGACTGGCGCAAGCTGCGAAACCTGCAAAAGTTTGATCGGATGGTGCCTTTTGGTCTCGCCTTACCAGCTCTGCGCGAACAAACCCAGGCCGACCTTTCGCTGCGCAACCTCTCTAAGCGAAAGGTCACAGCCGCCATCGTCCAGCTATTAGACCAAACGCTAATTAGAGTAGGCAATACTCAATACGCCAAGCAAAATAAGTCCTACGGTCTTACTACCTTGCGAGACAAACACGTAGACATTAGCAAAGACAAAAAACATATAGACTTCCACTTCAAAGGCAAAAGCGGCGTAGAACATCACATAGAAATAGATGACCCTAAGCTGGCTGAAGTTGTTAAGCGCTGCCAGGATATTCCTGGTTACGAACTTTTTCAGTATTACGATGAAGCGGGCGATCGCCAAACCGTAGATTCTGGCGACGTTAACGAATACCTCAAAGCCGTCACCGGAGAAGACTTTACCGCCAAAGACTTTCGCACCTGGGCAGGCACCAACGTAGCCACCGACACCCTCTATCAAATCGGCGACTGGGAAAAAGAGACCGACGCCAAGCGCAACGTCGTTACCGCGATTAAAGCCGCCGCCACCCGCCTCGGC
>QBMC01000075.1:11184-19679 GCA_003242035.1 Nodosilinea foveolarum
CCGCCCCCCCCCGCCCCGGCAACCGCCCCGCCACCTGCCGAAAATACTATGTCCATCCCACCGTGCCCGAAAACTACATCTCAGGAGAACTCATTCGCCAGTTAGCAGAAGCCGTTAAACAGGCCCAGGCCGATAAGAAAATAACGACGTTAGAAGACAGCGAAAAAACCGTCTTGATATTTCTAGGGTCCATTTAGAATTCATGACTTACCGCTGTCCATATATACGTCTATATATATAGACAGATTTAAAACCGCTCCCAGCCTATTGCGGCCCGCTCGCTATTTACGGGTTGCCCTCGAATAATCTCCGCCAGAATATCTCCAGACTCTACTAGCCTTGGCCCCGGACGGTTGAAGTACTGATTGCCATCGACTAAATACACCTGCCCTGCCTTTACAGCGGCTAACTTCTTCCATTCAGCGCGAGTCTCCCCTGGAGAGGCTCCGCCAACGCTCATAGCCTCAGTCGCCTTTCGAGTCTGCGCCAGGTCGTAGCCACAGGGCATCACCACAATCACCTCTGGATCAGCAGCGCTCAGATCCTCCCAGCGCAGCCAGTTTGAATGCTCACCAACTTTACCAAAGCAGGTTTCGCCGCCCGCCCAGCTTACTAGCTCCGGCACCCAGTTTCCGGCGGCCATCAAGGGTTCTGTCCACTCAATGCAGACGACCTTTGTTTTAGCCTCAGACGGCGGATCGCCCGCTATAGGTTGCAGCCTCGACCGCAAATTTTCCACGACTTGCTGAGCGGCGGCTTTGCTCACTGTTGAGTTATCAATGGCTTTAGCAACGCGCATCATGTCATCCCATACGTCCGATAAGCGCTCAGGCTGCAAAGACACCACCTGAATAGAAGACTTCTCGCCTTCAGCCGCTGTTCCGCTCATCAAAGACTTCACCGCCTGCTCCACATCACTCAAGCTCACCGCGCAAACCTCACACTGCGCCTGCGTAATAATATGCGTCGGTCGTAGCGCCTCCAGTACTTCCAGCTTTACTCGGTAAACACTAAGCGCCGACGCTAATAGCTCGCTCACCCGCTCGTGAATTTGCTGAGCGCTCCCTACCGGATCGAACTTAGGCTCCGTGCAAATGGGCAAAGCCTTCACACTCGCCGGAAAATCACATTCGTGCGATCGCCCCACCAAACAATCTGCATACCCCAACGCCGCCACAATCTCCGTCGCACTCGGAATTAAAGAAACAATCCGTAACTGCTCGTTCGGTAAATTAACGAAACTCATACCCTTTCCTTCATAAAAGATTACTTTTCTTACACCTCCTTACCCAAGCTGCGGGCACAATACGCCCATCTATCTCTCATCCCTCGCTCTCAGACTAAGGCTATCAAGCTGACTTTTTCTTCCTCCCGGATATAGAAATCTCACTATTTTCACCTATGCGAACCCCTGTGCCCGCCGTCACCTCAAAATCGTTGCCTATTCCTGCCTTCACGCAGAGCGGTTCGGTTGCCTTAGGCATACAGTCAACCCTGCAAGACCTGCCATGCTGCACATTTAGCGTTGCCACCGACTGCTCGCTTCAGGCACTCATGGAACGGTTCATTCAGTTTCCAGATTTGCCGGGTGTCTTGATTTCTGGAATCGGCGGCGATCGCCTCCTCTCACGCCAGCAGCTTTTAGAATGCCTGCTGCACACCGGTCAGGTCGCCCCCAACGAATCCCTTCAGCGGCTGCTTTATTTAGCCAACGACAAAGCCCTGATTCTCCCAGTCGAAACATCTATCCTCAAGGCCGCTAAACAGGCTTTGAAGCGATCGACCAACCAGCAAAACGCCCCCATCCTCGTCCAACAGCCCAACGGGGCCTGCCAGCTTCTCGACGCCCGTACCCTCAACCTGGCCCACTGGCAAATTCGCGGCATCGAAACCCAATTTCGCTACGAGCGTCTACAAATGCAGCTCTTACAAAGCGAAAAAATGGCCGCACTCGGTCGCTTAGTCGATGGCGTTGCCCACGAAATTCTCGACCCGGTTGGCTTTATCTGGGGAAATCTGAGCTACATTGCCAGCTACGTCCAGCAGCAAAGCAAGCTGCTAACCGCCTACGAAGCGGCCTTGCCCGCTCCCCCAGCGCAAATTACCCAGCTCGCCGCAGACATCGAACTCGACTACCTGCGTAGCGACTTACCCGCCGCCATCAAAAGCGCCCAAGGCGGAGCCTACCGGCTAAAACAGCTCGCCACCAGCCTGCAAAACTTCTGCCACATCGACGAAATTCATCCGCGCCCCACCGACATCAACACCCTGCTAGACAGTACGCTACATCTACTCACCAGTCGCATTACGACCCCTATCACCATCGACCGCAGCTATGGCAAACTGCCCCCCATTCCCTGCTATGCGGGACAGCTTAGCCAGGTCTTCATGACGCTATTCACCTACGTCATCGATACTCTGCTTGCCCAGGCTTATCAACCAGACTATGCATCAGGGCAAATGCTAGCGACTAGCCAAACGCCCAAAATTACAGTTACCACCCATGTGCGCGTAGACAAAAGCAGCTCAGGCCAAAAAGCCAATAAAACAATCGACAACCCACCTAATGCGCCCCGTTGGGTTTCTATCACTATCCGCGACAACGGCCAAGGGCTTTTAGATAGCAGCAAAGCGCAAATTCTCAACTCTTTCTCAACCAAAAGTCGCTCTCGTAAAGAAACCGGTTTGGCCCTGAGCTATCAGATTATTACGGCTAAACACGGCGGTAGGTTTAGATTGCGCTCATTACATACTCCAGAAACGGATAACTCACTAGAAATAACCAGTACTGGCACCGAATTTGAAATTTTGCTACCCATGATGCCAAAGCAAACAGACCCACCACCCGTTTAAGTAGTTGAGTTTTTTTGGCACTCAGTGTCAAAAAAACAAACTCATTCGTATAGCTCAAAGCTACAGTTGCGCGACCATTGCCCCTTCATCTGCGGATTCCGCATAGAAAACGGGCAACTATATAAATAAACGTCCTTAATTTTTGACCAATTTGAAAGATTAGATGAAAACAAGCCCGATATCGTAGAAAGCCTTGACTCAGTATTTTCCACAAATATACTATGAGCGCATACAACAACAGTTTCTGAGCCAAGACCTTGACAAATATAGATATCGTCCGCCAAGAAGATTCTCGTATCCTTACGTGGTCTCTACGTAATATTCAGAATTTTGTCTACAACTCCTGCTTGTTTGAGTTTGAAGACATCATTAGCGAAGTTGATAAAGCTGATATCTACTCGCCTCCTCAGTTCGATGCAACTGGCAGAGTTCTCAACAAAACCATCGTTTCTACCACCAGACACGTCAAGCCCCTGCCGCTCACTTCCGTCAATCCATACCGTAAGTCAGAGAGCCTAGATCGCGAGTACGACATGTATTTTGTCACCCTAGACTTTCCCTGGTACGGCGCTTCGATTAATTTGATGAAGGACTGGCGCAAAAAGTGTAAAACTGCGGTTTGCTACATCGTAGAAGTCTGGACTGAAGACCTTCCCAAAATGAAGAACTTCATGAAGTTCTTCGATCAGTTCGACTTGATCTGTATCGGCACTCATCACGTCTTAGCGGATGTTCAAGCTATGACCGATACGCCCTGTATTTTTGTGCCACCTGGCGTTGATACTATCAAGTTCTGTCCTGATTTTGAGGCAGAGAAAAGCCGTTCTATCGACGTTTGTAACCTGGGTCGGCGATCGCCCTCTACGCACAGCGCCCTGCTAAACAAAGCCGAAAAAGAAGACTTCTTCTACTACCACGAACTCACCAACGGGTCGGTTCTACGCGTTGAAGATCACCAGCATCACCGGACGCTAACGGCCAACATCCTGAAGAGTAGCCGCTACTACATCACTAACTATGCCAAGGCAGACATGCCTAAACTTATTGCTGGAGAGTACGAAATTGGCTATCGCTTCTTTGAAGGGGCCGCAGCAGGGGCTGTTCTCATTGGCGCTCAGCCTAAAGGCGATCTCTACGGCAAGTATTTTGACTGGGAAGACTCCATTATCCCAGTTGGCTTCGACGAGCCTGATATTTCTAAAATTATCGACGAGCTAGATGCTCAACCGGGGTATATAGAAAGCATTCAGGCGCGCAATGCAATGAATTCTTTGCTTAACCACGACTGGGTCTACCGCTGGGAAATGATTCTTGAAGCGTTAGGTCAGCCCGCTACGCCAGGGATTCTAGCTCGCAAGCGCAAGCTCAAGGAAATGGCCGCTGCCATTGAGCCTAGAACGCGTTCTGTAAAAGCGCCTGCTACTCAAACTGCTCCTGTAGGAGAGGCTGTACTAGCGCGCTAAAAAGCCGAACGATAAGGCTCCATAAACAACAAAACGACCTTCCTCTTGATGCGGTCTACGCTGAGAGGAAGGTCGTTTTTATTTGAGTATCAAACACCAAACAGCATTCTGTTTCTAAAGCACTGATTTTAAGGTGCTGATTCTCAGACGTTAGGCTTCACCCGTGATAGAAAGCTCATCGACCCAAATACGAGGACAGACGCCACCCGCAGTCACTTCAGCTTCGGGTTCAATATGCCTGATGTGCTTTAACACTTCTCTAAAGTCTCCCGCTACGGTTGCAGACTCTACGCTAATGCGTTTGCCATCTTTAAGCAGCCAGCCATCAAACGGGAGTGAGAAAGATCCCTGCAAGGCATTTACACCCGCATGAAGCGCCTGCAAATCATCAATCAGGACAACACCATCCGCTTTATCTAGCTGATAGTTGTCACCTGCCGACTCTCCTGGAAGTACTTCTAGATAGTTCAGCCCAATGCGCACTTTCGCGCCAATACCTGCGTGACCGGTCGGCTCCGCATTCATCCGCTTAGCCGTCCCAGCGCTGTGCAAAAAGTTCTTCAGCACGCCTTTTTCGATCAGTGCCAAGCGATGCGTCGGCGTCCCTTCGCCATCAAACGTTTCCGACGAAACATTCTCAGGATGCAGCTCATCGTCATACACGCTTAGCTTCTCACTAGCGACCTGCGTCCCAATCGACTCCGCTGTAGACAAACTGCGATTGTCCAAAATACTTTGCGCATTGTACATATTCGAAAATGCGCTGAGCAAACTCAAAAATGCCTCTGCCGAAAACACCACCGGATACTTACCCGACTCAATTTTCTCGTAGTCCAGGTGGCTAATCGTCTTTTCTGCGGCTTCTTGCGTACAGCCCTCTACATCTAGCTGCGCTAATCCATTTTTTACCCGCATAGCGCCAGCGGCTCTAGGCTTTCGCCCTTCCTGCTCACTTTTACCATACAAATAGATAGACGCATAGGTGCGCTCTTCACTGCGCTGCGCTCCATCGCTATTCAAATAAAACCGCTCAATCTCACGCTGCGCCAGTCCGTTATAAGGCACAGACTTGATCGCTTCATGGGCGTCCAAAACCGATTTTTCTGCATTTAGCAAAGTCTCTATCAGTTCAGGGACTGGCGCTGGCTCAGCCTTTTTAAAGTTCACCTCTGCGGTAGGGGCTTTTGCCTTGGGGCTAAAGTCGGGTGCGTTTTCTTTAACGCCAAACGCACTGGCTTCAGCCGCCGTTTTTAGCGCCATCTCCAAACCGGTCTCGTCCACATCGGTTGTAGAAGTAACGCCAATTTGATTCTGGTCATTCCAGACACGCACAATCACGCTAGAACGGTTAGAAGCCTTTACCTGTTTGGCTTCGCCCCTATCTACCTGAACGCTGGTTTCATCGACAGAAGAGCCAAAGATATCGTATTTTGAGATGCTGAGTTTTTGCGCGATCGCCTCAGCCTGCCGAGCAATAGTCTGAATTTTAGCCATAAAAAAAGAAGAAGGTTAACGATGGGTGGAATGAGTCGGGGCGCACCGCTGTGCACCCATGCAAGTTATCGGCCGCCAACGGTGATATCGTCTACGCGGATATGAGGTTGGCCCACCGTTACGTAAATGCTGCCGCTTACAGAGCCGCAAAATCCTGGAGCCAAACTAATATCGTTCGAACACATCGAAATCTTGTTCATAATTCCGGTAGCCTCACCAATCAGCGTTGCCCCTTTTAGTGGCTTCGTAATTTTGCCGTTTTCAATCAGGTACGCCTCATCTACCGAAAAGTTGAACTGACCCGTTGGCCCCACGCTGCCGCCGCCCATCTTCTTACAATAAATACCTTTATCCACAGAAGCGAATAGCTCTTCTACAGAATGCTCACCCGGCGCGATGTAAGTATTGCGCATCCGAGAAGCGGCGGCATGGGTATAGCCCTGGCGTCGTCCGCTACCTGTGCGAGGATGACCCGTGCGCATTTCGCCCGCCCGGTCAGAAATAAAGTTCTTCAAAATACCATTCTCAATCAGCAGCGTCCGCTGAACCGGCATCCCTTCGTCATCCATATCCACCGAACCAAAAGACTCGATAGACAGTCCTTCATCCCAGGCCGTAAGACTTTCATGCGCCACTTTCTGTCCCTTTTTGTTCATAAAGGGCGTCGTCTCTTTTTCAATCTGTGTAGTCTCTAGCAAGTGACCACAGGCTTCATGAAAGATGACGCCGCCAAAGTGGTTGGCCATAATAATCGGGTAGTTGCCCGACTCAACATAATCGGCGTACAGCATTTTGCCAGCCGCTTCAGCTACTTTTTCAGCCGTTTCGGTGTAGTCCCAGGCCGTCAAAAAGCTAGGGTCGCCCGTATTCCCCAATCTCTCGCCAATCGAAGAGCGATGCTCGCCATCTGCACACAGCAAATTAAAGCCGACCGACTGAGTAAGTCGCACATCGCGGGCAAACGTGCCATCGCTAGAAGCCACTAACACTTCTTGCCAATCGCGAAAATAGGCAGCTCGGCGAGCCTGCACGTGGTCAGCCTTCTGGTTCAAGGCCGCGTTAGCTTCTAGCAACACTTCGCCCATCGTCTGCATAGAAGGGCAGCTAGCAAGCCAGTTATCTTTGGCACGGGTTACGCCATAGTCACGCAGCGGCTCTAGATTAATCTCAGAAATGCTCGCACTCTCTCCAGGCATTTCCAGGCCCATAATGGCCAGCCCTTTCTCTAGCGCATCTCTTAGGCCGCCGAAGGAAAGATCGTTCGTGCTGACATAACAGTCTGAGCCACCTTTGAATACGCGAACACCTGCGCCTGAAACCAGGCTAGGGTCGATGCTGGTGATGGCATCGTCTTCCGCTAAACAGCTAATGTAGTTTTTACGTTCTAGGAAAAATTCTACGAAATCGGCACCGACAGCACGACCTAGCCCCAACAAAGTAGAGAGCGGCCCGCGCCAAGTTTCATCGAACTTATCCGCAGTGGAGGTGTAAGTGAGCGAAGGCAGTTGCGCTAGGCGCAAAGGCTGTTCAAAAGTAGCGGCTGTCATATGGGGGGCAATCCTGGTTATATCTTTGTCTCTCAGCTTACCAAATGTGCCAACGCATAGCGCTGTAACAGGCTGGCGGTTTACCCTACTCGCGACCAATAAGTGAGTGTGAAAAAACGGCCTCGTCGGTCTTAATGGGTGTTGATAGAAGAGGCGTTGGCTAGTACTAGTGCGCTTTGCTCCATCCGGTCAACGTCAACGGGCGTCCAATTTCTAGTCCCCTGACAGTGATGGGCTACTAACAGTCCCCACAGTTGATCGCTCAATGACTCGAACGTCACTCGGCCCTCCCACTCAGCAAAAAAGTAATACAGCACAACTCGATCTACTTGAAGAAAACGTCTGAGTTCGTCAGTCGTACCTTGAACGACTTGATCTTGCTTCATCCGCTGGTTAATCCGGCCTAAGATCACCTGAAACTGAGCGACTTCTGACTGAGCTGGTTTGGGATACGGACATCGAATGAGCTAGGTATAGAAGCGCTGAAGTGAAAGGGTCGTAGATATGCGAGAGATAGTCTAAGCCCATGTTAGGGCTTTTTTAGTTTCGTTGAGCAGACTTGGTGCTTATCTCGTATTCCTTGGTCAGCTAACGGCGACGACGAGAGGGAATGTTTAAACAACAAAACTTTTAGCATCTTCCGATCAAAATACTGACTCCCACTCAAACACTGACTTATGAAAAGTAAAGCCCTTTTTCTTTCACTCCTCGGCGCTGTGGCGGCGTTTGGTATGCCAGCCAACGCTCAGGTTATCAGCAACCAACCCAGTACAGTCGTTAATAGCAGCAGTCCTTTTGGCCACATTATTTTAGGCGGCGCCGCCCGACAGCAAAACCTATTTCATAGCTTCAGCGAATTCGATACCAGCAGCGGGCAGTTCGTCAATTTTGTGGTCAATCCTAATGTTGTCAACGTTATTAGCCGCGTTACTGGCGCGCCTACGGCTATCAATGGCTTGGTGACCGTCACCTCAGCCATCTCAGGTGGCAACAGCCTAGCACCGGGCGTCAATCTGTTTTTACTCAGTCCGCGCGGCCTCAGTTTTGGCACTAATGCACTAAGGATCAAGGACTAAATAAGAGGGCCGATATCGCTGATAATGACGGTCTGCTCATAAAATTCTAGGCAGGTAGCAGT
>QBMC01000076.1 GCA_003242035.1 Nodosilinea foveolarum
GCTGCCAGTTTAGTCTAGACACACTTAAACGTATATTTAGAATGAAATAGCCCTGCATACATCCCGCCTGGATTCAATAAGTCAAGCGCCTCATTTAGCAATCTGTACTTACCGCTCCAAGTGTCGGAAAAGATGAAGTCGAATCGTTGTCCTTGAAGAGACTTTAGAAAATCATCGCCATCGCCACAGGCCACTTCTAACCGAGGATCTGCGCCTAAATGATTTTTAAGGATAGACAGCAGTGATTCGTCGTTGTCGATTGTGGTGAGCTTTGAGTTTGCGTCCATGCCATCGAGTAACCAGGCTGTAGAGAGGCCCGTTCCCGACCCTAACTCTAGGAATTGTGACGAAGGCTTGGTTGCCGCTAGCGATCGCAACAGCGAACAAGTTAAGGAATCTGAGGCCATCGTGAACCCGGCCTCGCGAGTGTCGGCCCAAATGCTGGGAATAGCGGCTGGCTCATTTAAATTATGGAGATCGTTCATCTTGGTAGGTGCGCGCTAAATTCCAAATACTAACTCCCATTTTTTCAGTCGTCCGGTGTGTCCGGCAACGTGGTCTACTACCTGAAGCTGCCAACGGCCTCGAATTTCTGTATTTAGTAATCGCCGAATAGCGGGTGTGCTGACGAGCGAATAGGTTCTTTGTAGCCGGGTCTGACGGCCTAGCGTGCGGCTTTGAATCAGGATTGACTCGTCTGATGGACTCAGCAGCGTGAAGCTGACATCGCCTAAAAACTCGTGTTCGGCTTGAATGAAGACCTTGAGGTCTTGCAGCAAACCTCTATCGCTGACCTCTACAGCACTTAGCAACCCTCTTGGATCGTTGTCTGGAATGGGTGTGGAGGCGCTATTAGTAGCTGTGATGGTTTGGTGGAGGGCGCGATCACTCAACGCCCGAGCCTGAGAAACCTTCACCGCCTGATAAGCATTCACCTTGCCATAGCCAAACCACAGCGAGTGACCGTCTTTGTCGTAGGTGCCGTATTTTTGTCCGAGCTGAGGATCGGGATCTTTGTCGATGATTTTGTCTGTGGTGACTTGTAGGATCTGCTTTACCTCACGCGCACTCAAATCGGGATTAACTGAGAGCATAAGTCCGACGATCCCGGCTACGAGCGGACAGGCGCTGGAGGTGCCGCCAAAGCCGGTGTAGTCGTCTAGGGTGTAGCCTTGGGGGCCAGTGCGATCGCTCGTTAACACCGCCCGCCCTGCCAACGCCTGACGAATCGGTGGTCCGGTATCGAACACGCCTGCCGATAGGGCCATATTGGGCGGCGCATTATTGCTCGGAGCCGCCACCGAAATATTTCGCCCCCAGTTGCTATAGGCCGCCTTCTGGTTCAAGCTCGTGGAGGCCGATACCGTAATCACATCGGGATGCACGGCAAAGCCGCTGAGCCAGTCGGTAAGCCCCCTAATCAAATTTTGCGGCCAGCCCGACTCCTCCACTTTGCCTGCTAAAGGCCGATTTGCATTACCCGCCGAAAACACCACCACGCATCCCTTGCCGCCTCGCCCCTGGGTCGCGGCCCGGTTAATGGCCCGACTGATGCGCCGCGAGAGCGGAAAGTACACGGAGGCAGGCGACCAGCTACAGGAAATCACGTCTGCGCCCTGTTCTATCGCCCAGTCGAAGAGCTGTTCTACCGAGGCATCGTCCAAAAAGCCCGTGGTCTGAATGGGCATAAAGCTACAGCCTGGGGCGATGCCGACAATGCCTTCACCGTTTTCTTCGGCGATCGCCACTCCAGCCACCGCCGTCCCATGATTTTCTGCTTCCTCGGGCACCGGCAGTCCGTCTCTATGCTTCAAGTCGCGCGGGGCCACAATTTTTCCCGCCCCCTGAAAATCGGGATGGTTCAGGTCGAAGCCATCGTCTGTAACGGCCACCGTAATCGCCCGACTGCCGCGCGTAATGTCCCAAGCTTTTTCGGCTGAGACGTGCGAATTGGGAGCCAGTGAGGAGCCGCCTCGATGGTAAAGATGCCACTGCTCGGGATAGCGCGGATCGCTCGGTCGGTAAAGTGAGGCCGTTTCGATGATGATATTCGGCTCAGCGAGCAGTACATCAGGATATCGAGTTAGCTCATTGGCAATTTTTAGCGGGTTTTTGCGAGCGTTTGGCCCCACAAAAAAACAGTGCGTATTGCGATCTCCCGATAGCGAATGGCTGCGGACAAGCCCAAGCGGCTGCGCTAGGGCTTCTACCTGCATCACCGACAACCCTTCGGTAAACTGCACCGTGAGCTGATTAGCCAAATAGAGATAGGTGCCTGGGCTGAGCGCCATTTCATAAACGTGGCTGGCGTAAAGCACCTCTGGCGAATCCCGCAGACTTTCTAAGGCGGCGTCTACCTGCTGGGCGGGCAACTGCCATTCAAAGAGGGCTGAGTTTTGGCCGATTGCCTGCGGCGTAATGTCTTTAGTTTGTCTGGGTTGCCAACGGGCGGTTAGGCGGCTGATGGCATCTGAGGCTGAGTCCACAGACTGCAAGCAGAACGACAGTCGATCTCGAATTTTATAAAGCTGGAGTTCTTCGCCGCCGCGCTGTAAGATCTCGCCTTCCTTGCTCGGTAAGACGCCCTTTGCACCCTCTGACTCTGCTAAAGCCATCCGCTATCTCCGTCGTTTTGCTTTCCAAGTGCCACCATACCGATAATGGGGATTGCCGGGACGAATTTTCCACCAGCAATTTGGACACACTAGCACCCACTCTGCCGATTCCTGATACTGAATGCGATAGCGGATATCCACCCGCTCCCCACAGACATCGCAAGTCTTAAACTTTAGCTCACTCATCACCGATCACCCACTTCCCTAACAGTCACACCCAGACCGGGCGCTGGGTCTCTCAATGTCATACTCTAGTTAAAATGACCTAAAATTAGGGGTTTGCAGAAAACCCGTTTTGTAGAAAACTATGGCCTCCACTGTTAGAGCTTTGTTATCTGGCCCGCTATCTGACTTGCTATCTGGCGCACCCTCTAAGGTTGCTAAAGTCGTCGCGATCACCCTTGTCACATCTGGTGCGATCGCTGGTGTTACGCAATTTTCGGCCCAAGCCCAAACCCCCGACAATCAGCCCCCAGCGACTGCCCCTGGTGCGACTCGTGCGGTAGCGCAATCGGACAGCCCTATTGGTATTGCCGCTGGTGAAGCCCTAATGCGCCAAGCTGAAGGCGCTATCTCCAGTCAAGACTACGCTCAGGCGGCTACAGACCTAGTGGCGGCGCGCAAAGCGCTCAACGATGTCTCTACTTACTATCAAAACATTGCGGGCGTGTTCGTCGGCGTCGATAGCCGAGTCAACCGAGGACTGCGCGATTTAGCGGTAAAAGCCGCCCAGGTGCGCGACCAAGCGAGCTATCAGCTAGCCGTCGTCTATCGCGCTCAGGGTAGCCCCGACCTAGCAGTGCCGCTACTAGTTGAAGTTTTGCAGAGCCAACAGCCTACTCGTCCCCTCGGTCAACAGGCTTATCAGCAGCTCTACGAATTAGGCTTTGTAGAAGTACCTTACGATGCCCCTGGCGGTCGCGCTCGCAGTGGCTCTAATGAGCAGGAGCAGCCCGAAGCCGAACCCGACGCGCAGCCGACTGAAGAGTCTACTGAAGCACCTACCGAAGAGTCCGCTGGAGAAGCGATTGAAGTGCCCGTAGAGCAGCCTACAGAGCCGCCCGCAGAGTAGTCTTGCGAGTCTTGGGTCAGGGCCAATCTATCGTGATGGTCAGGGCTGCGTCATAATTGAAGAAACCATTTGCACACCCGAAAACATCCTTCGAAACCCCATGATCAGCCCTGACCAAGTAGAATCCATGATTAAAACGGGCTTACCCGATGCCGAGGTCGCGGTACAAGACCTGACCGGCGGTGGCGACCACTATCAAGTAGCGATTGTCTCGTCTGCTTTTGAAGGCTTAAGCTTGGTAAAGCGCCATCAGCTCGTGTACCAGTGTGTAAACTCAGCGATGTCGTCTGAAGCGATTCATGCGCTATCTTTAGAGACAAATACGCCCAGCGAAGTGGCTGCCGCCGGTTAATTAAGTCCGGTCAAATCATTCTAATTTCAAGTCCCTATTTCAAGCGTCTCGCTTTCCCAGGATTAACGATGTCTCCAGAAACTAAAGCTAAAATCGACAATTTGGTGCAGCAGAACAAAATCATGGTGTTTATGAAAGGCACCAAGCTCATGCCGCAGTGTGGCTTTTCTAATAACGTTGTACAAATTATGAATACGCTTGGCGTCCCGTTTGAGACGGTAGACGTTTTGGCCGATTCCGAAGTTCGTCAGGGCATTAAGGAGTATTCCAACTGGCCAACGATTCCTCAGATTTATATCGACGGTGAGTTTATCGGCGGTTCGGATATCTTGATCAAGATGTATCAAGATGAGACTCTGCGGGAAACGGTAGAAGTTGCCCTGGCCTCTTAGTAAAGCGTCCTTCGAGCCTTAAACTCATATTTATTAAAAGCGCGTTTGCCTAATTCGAAGTGGGGTAGGTGCGCTTTTTAATAGTTTTTATCTTGAGTTGTATTACCTTAATAATAGTCTGTCTCTAGCTGCGTCTGGGCCACTACAAAGTTGGAAGAGTCGTAGAGAAAACGCAGCGCCTCTTGCTCTAGCTGGTTAATTAAGTACGATTCGGCTGCTCCCGAGTGACGCATAGACGTAATGTAGCCCTCTAGGTAGAGCCTCAACTCATCGGTGCGATACCCTTTGTTCCAGTAGTCTACAAGGGTGTCGGAAATCCGCTGATAGTAACGGATAATTCTGGCGTCTTGGAGCATTGTTTTGGTGAGCCTCGCTCTGCGAGGGGTGACGGGAAAGCGGTATAGACCGCTGGGGATGATGTCTAAAATATGGCTACAAGGCGGCGGCTGAAGTCTGCCTTGAGCAAGCCAAACGATTGACTTGACAGTTTAATTATACAAGAACGGTCTGTGTGAAGGCATGTATCTAATCAGAGATTAAACCGGGTTTCTCCTAGGCAAGACCTGCCGGAAGAGAGTTGTTCGGACGATGACGATAATACTTTAGGCAAGCTGACGGTTTGGTTTCCCGTAACCTTGATTACAGAAGTCTGATAGATAGCTCTGCTAGGGTTGCGTTAGTCCTCAGCCGCTAGCCGCGTTTATTGCGCTATCTTTTTTGTGAGTGTCCCTTTAGAAACAACTATTCAGGTCGTAGAAAGTAATTTAAATTTGCGATCGCTATTAACCTGGAACTTGCAGCAGGCTGGTTACCGAGTCCAGCAGTGTGCCGATATGCTCTCTGCTAGAAACGGATTTCAGGCGCATCAGCCGGGTCTAGTTGTGTTAGAAACAGAGTTTTCGGGTGGGCAGGGGTTACAGCTTTGCCAGTGGCTGCGGCATCAGGGGCACCCCTTGATTTTGATGCTTTCGGCGCGAACTGCGGAAACCGATGTGGTCGCAGGGCTAAGGGCGGGGGCGGACGATTATTTGAAGAAGCCTTTTGGGATGCAGGAATTTTTGGCAAGGATTGAGTCGTTGACGCGCCGCAGTCGGCATACTTCTACACCTTTGGCGATTGACTGCGGCGATTTGCATATCGATTTGGTGCAGCGGCGGGTGCGCTACAGGGAGACGTTTATTGATTTGACGCCGCAGGAGTTTAGTTTGCTGTACGTGCTGACGCAGGCGGAAGGGGAGCCGCTGAGCCGGATAGATTTGCTGAGAAGGGCTTGGCCAGATGCCATTGACAATCCGAGGACGGTCGATACGCATGTGCTGTCGCTGCGTAAAAAAATAGAGGTCGATCCGCGCAATCCTGATTTGATTCAGACGGTGCGGAATGTGGGCTATCGAATTTGCGTGGGGTCGGGTAGCGCAGTTGCCGTTGGCGTATCTGGTAGCCGGTCTAGCCGTCGGTCGGTGGAGACGATGGTGATCGCCCAACCCTAAAATTCAAAAGCCTAAGACCACTCTTCTTGGGCCTGCTTCTCTGCTTCGATCAGTCGCTGCCGCAGGCGAGTCCAGTTCACCTGGCTGGTAGGTATGTCGGTCACTAACCGACCTTCTTCGAGATGCCAGAGCCGCGTAACGTGGCGGTCAAGCAGTTCTATCTGATGATTTGACATAACGACTGTGAGCTTTTTCTGCGCAGTTTGCGTTGCTAGAAAAGAAAGCAGAAACTCGCTGTAGCCTACGTCTTGAGAAGATGTGGGTTCGTCTAGCAAAAGTAGCTTAGGTTCTGTGATCAGGGCGCGGGCGATCGCCACTCTTTGCCGCTGACCCATCGACAAATTTACCGCCGTTCTCTCCATCCAATCGGGGGGAATATTTAGCCGCTCGGCCCATGTGGTGATGCGGGTGGCGATCGCTGACTCCTCTACCCCTCGCAGTCGCAGCGGATAGCCCAGCGTTTCTCTCACGTTCATTCCCAGCAGCCGACTTTCCTGATTCACCAGCGCCACGCTATGCCGCAAGCTCACCGCTGACAACGTGCGAATATCTTTCCCTTCAAACAAAATCCGACCGCTGCTGGCCTCGCTTAGCCGGTTCATCAGCCGCAGCAAACTCGTCTTTCCCGACCCAGACGGCCCCACTAGCGCAATAAAATCACCTGGCTCTACTGTCAGACTCACCTCTTTGAGAATTTCCACGATGCCAGCAGACGCCAGCATCGTCACCTGCTCGAACTCCAAAATAGTCACGCGCACATTCCCCAGATCCGACCGAGGTTTATCCTACAAGAACTAAACACGCCCGCGAAATTAAGCCGCAAAATTAGGCCACAAAATTGAAAGTGCTTGCGGTCGCGATCGCCCAAATATCTACCAGCAAAAGCATCGCGGTTAGCCCTAGCAAAATCAGATACATCCAGGGCTGAGACAGCGGCTTCACATCTCGCATATCAATCTCAGTTTTAGCCTCTACGTAGCGAACCAACCGGGCAAATCCAACGACTCGCATCGGCAGCAAATAAGCTCTGTCTTCAGCTTTGTTAAGAAAATAGTAAACAATTCCGCCCTGGCCAGTTGAACGGGGCTTTAGAGCCGTAATTTCGCTCCACTTGAGCGCCCAGCCTTGGCGACCAAAGGCGCGAACCCACGCCGGATAAGTCACAGCAATGCCCGCTTCGTCTACCTCTACTTTTTCGCTAAGGACGCCGTAGAGCACTGTGCCGCCGATCAGTGCTCCTACCCAAAGCAGCGTAGGCGAGACGGAAGATTGCGTTAGCTCTGAGAGAAAGGGCAGTGGGATAACAAGCGCAATGTAAAGAGACAACAGCGTGAGCTGAATCAGCGGTGAGATCTTGAAGCTGTCGGAAGGAGGCACGGGAGTGATGAGTGATGAGTGGACTTTATAAATATTTTTGCACGACGCTCCAGCCGGTTGCTGTGACGACTACGAAGCCAACGAACAGGATGCCGTTGAGCGTGAGGTGTGTCTTTCTGGCCCAGGGTCTTTCGGGGCTGATGCGGGTAGCGCTCCAGGCAGAGGCGAGCGTGAGCGCAACGACCGTCAGTCCGGCGGGTAGATGAACGGAATGGCCTAATTCGCCAAACTCGCCTAAGGTGCCGACGATGCCAATAGACAATAGCAGGAGAACTAGAAAAACGAGAATGCCACCTAGCGTGAAATGCAGCGATCGCAACCAGCTAGGCCGGTCTAATTCTTGTTGGCGGGTATAGAACAGTCGCCCACCGCTCAGCGCTAACAAACCATAGGCACCAATAGAAAGGCCCATAGACCAAGCTGCAATCCGCCAAAGCCAGATAAAAGAAGGAAGATCCACAAACGGTCATCCATGCGTAAAGTTTCCTTTACAGGCATAGCATTTTTTCAGAGACTAGGCGACAAAAACGCCCACATCTTGAGGCTCGTCCGAGGTCTTTGCCTCTCCCACGCGAACAGAGCCAATCGCGCCAGAAGACTCTGCCACTACGGGTTCAGATTCGAGGATCAGACTGCTGCAAGAAATGGTGTCGGAGAGAATAGCACTCGCCATCATGCCCGTGTGAATCTCTAACTGAGCAGCTTGAACCGCTTCAAACATCAGGCGCTGCCCTGGAAACACAACTCGCTCGAAGTACCAGCTCGGAATATTAGTGATGCGCGCTATCTGAATTTTGCTAGAAGCATTGACGTAGCAGCAAATAATAGCGGCTGAATCCTCATGAGGTAAGGGATCTAAAATTTGAGCCATGATTGATATCCGGGGTTAATAAGAGAGAACATTGTCTACAAAACTCATACATCACATGTTACAAAACGAGGCTAACACCTAGCCTGAAAGCCTTTTGTAATGATGAATACCAAGGGTCGAGATTGACAGAGCCAACCACTAGCCTGGCGCAATACTGATAACCTCTACCTGAATGGAAAATACCCAACCTGCTGGGAAAAGAGAAGAGAAGATATGTACCTTTTGTTCGCCTTCAAGATTCTCTCTCGAATTATGAATAAATAAGGTAGGTCTTTCCTCTGCTAATAGTGAGAGCTTCCTCGGTGATCAGGCTTTCTAAGATTACAAAAGTTAACAAAGCTTGTAAGTTATCAATGTTTTTTAAGTTGACTCCCCCACGCATCCTGAATCAGGAGTGCTATCGTAAAGATATATGAAAAAGCTGAGATTTATGAACGAACGCGTCCTTTACGTCCGGCTCCCCTGTAACCCTATTTTCCCGATTGGGGTGGTCTATTTAGCCGACCATGTGCACAAGCTATTCCCGCAGGTGGAACAGCGGATTTTTGATATGGGAACCGTGCCGCCGCTAGACTTTACGGCGGCCCTCGACCGGCAGATCGACGACTTTGCGCCCGACATTATTGTGTTCTCCTGGCGAGATATTCAGATTTACGCGCCGGTCGGCGGGCGTGGCGGCAACCCGCTGCAAAATGCCTTTGAATTTGCCTACGCGCCTAACCCTTTAGTGAAGCTAAGAGGGGCCGTTGGCGGCGCTAGGATGACGGCTACCTACTTGGCCGAGCTGCGTCGTAACGAGAAACTGGTAAGACGAGGACTCAAGCGGGCTAAGCGCTATCGGCCAGCGGCGAAGGTCGTAGTAGGTGGGGGCGCGGTGAGCGTGTTTTATGAGCAGATGCAGCAGATTTTGCCGGAGGGCACGATTGTGTCTGTCGGGGAGGGCGAAACGTTGCTGGAGAAGCTGCTGCGAGGAGAAGACTTTTCGGCGGAGCGTTGCTATGTGGTGGGTGAGCAGCCGCGCGATCGCCTAATTCACGAATGGCCAACGCCGATTGAAAAAACTGCCTGCGACTACGACTACATCCAGGCAATGTGGCCTGAGTTTGAGTATTACTTACAGTCGCAAGACTTTTATATTGGCGTACAGACCAAGCGAGGCTGTCCGCATAACTGCTGCTACTGCGTCTACACCGTTGTCGAAGGCAAACAGGTTCGCATTAACCCTGCCGATGAAGTCGTTAAAGAAATGCGGCAGCTTTACGACCGGGGCATCCGTAAGTTTTGGTTTACCGATGCGCAGTTTATTCCAGCTAAGCGGTACATAGACGATGCGATTGAGCTGCTAGAGAAAATTCAAGACTCTGGTATGACCGACATTAACTGGGCCGCGTATATCCGCGCTGATAATCTTACCCCGCGTCTGTGCGAGCTGATGGTCGCCACGGGCATGAACTACTTTGAAATTGGCATCACTAGCGGGTCGCAAGAGCTGGTGCGTAAAATGCGCATGGGCTACAACTTGAAGACCGTGCTGCAAAACTGTCGCGACCTGGTAGCTGCAGGGTTTGACGACTACGTTTCGGTGAACTACTCGTTTAATGTGATTGACGAGCGCGACGAGACGATTGCGCAGACGGTGGCCTACCATCGCGAGCTAGAAAAGATATTTGGCGCAGACAAGGTAGAGCCAGCTATCTTCTTTATTGGCTTGCAGCCACACACGCATTTAGAAGAATATGCCTTCGAAAATAATATTCTTAAGAAAGGCTACAATCCGCTGGCTATATACCTTCCTTGGGTCGCCCTAAAGCTACTGTGGAACCCTGGTAAGCTAGGAGCCTTCTTGGGTGATGTGTGCTTGCAGGCCATGCGCGATCGCCCTGAAGACTTTGGCCGCGCCGTGATGTCTATTTTGGAGCAGCGCGTAGGCATCGCTCCCCTATCAGAAGCGTTAAGTGCGCCTCTCAAAAGCAAATTAGGGCAGACGCCAAGTGGCGAACCCCGCGCCCTAGCTGAGGTATCATGATAGATAAGTCAGCCTAATAGTTCAGTTTTTGTTTAGTTG
The DNA here is from genome assembly GCA_003242035.1 of Nodosilinea foveolarum. Lineage (GTDB taxonomy): Bacteria > Cyanobacteriota > Cyanobacteriia > Phormidesmidales > Phormidesmidaceae > Phormidesmis > Phormidesmis foveolarum. The sequence goes on from QBMC01000076.1 coordinate 10,235, forward strand.
GTCTACTTTTTTAGTTCAGTTTTTTATTAACCATTTTGTGAGCGCATGTTAGCGGGTTCTATTCTTCAAAGATTGGTGCAGAGTCGAGACAAAGAAGCGTCGGGTCGAACTCCGCTAAACTTTGGAGTGTACTACAAGAACACGCTGGTGGCCTTATGCCACGCTTTAGAAGATGCAGTGTTGGCGACGCAAACATCGCCGCTAATTGTGACGGCTTTTCAGAAGGGAAAGTGGTATTTACAAGAGGCTGAACGCTACAAAGACCTAGCGGCTACTGCTGACAAAATTGTAATTATGGCGGTGCCAGATTCTGGCTTTAGAGCGCACGAAACTAGCCAGCAAGACAACGTATCGCTAGTAGATATAGATGCTGACGATCCGGTTTCGGAAGAATGGCACCTGATGATTATGGGATCTAGCTACAGCGCCATGGTCTTGTGTCAGGAGCTGACGGAGGAAGAATACGGCCCCGGCGGTCTCCCAGAAAACGACCTAGAGCGGAAGTTCTACGGCTTTTGGACGTTCGATCCTAAGCTGGTAAGCCAGACGATTTCGATTGCGGCTAATCATATTGGTCGCTATGACAAGGCATTGAAGCAAGATCTTAGAGATCGTCTGAAGCGAATAGACGCGGGTGCCAGCTCGAAGACGGGAGAAGTCGGCAACGTGGTGATGCGGGTGGTGGATTATTTGCAGGGGGGCGATCGCCAGATCAAGCCCAACGAATCCTTTCAGTTCGCCGGGGCGCTCAGCCAAAACTTAGAGTCTAATGAGCTACAAGCCTATCTGCGGATGGCCCAGCTTGCTGATTTGGCCGATCCGAGCAATCCGCTAGGCGCTGCTGAAGTGGCCTCGCTCTCAGAGCTGATGGGGCAGTTTTTAGACCTGCCTGTATGGCAAATGCAGCGCCTGCGTTTGGCTAGTTTGCTACATCGCATTGCCCCGGCTCAGTTCGATCCGCAAATGGTCGAAGAAGAAGGCGATCACTGTCCGCTTAATCCCGGCGCTCAGACGCTGCGCATTTTGCCCAGGCTCAGAGCCGTTGCCCAAATTATTGCGCATCAGCACGAGTGGTGGAATGGCGAGGGCCAACCCGCCGGACTAAAAGGCGACGGTATTCCGGTAGAGTCTCGGGTTTTGGGACTGGTGGCTGATTTTCAGCACGAGGTGGCGCGTCTTCGCTACGAGGCTGAAGGCCATGATGGGGAAAAAGGCGAGATTAAAGCAGATTCGCAGGCTGACCTACAAAAAGAAATAGAAGAAAGAGCGCCGGATGCTGAGAACGAGTGGCAGCATGTAACGGATGCTTTTGCCGCCTGTAAAGCACAAGCGGGCGATAGGTGGGATCCAAAGCTGTTGGAAGTTCTCGGATTTTTGGTCTCGGGACTGCAACAGGGACTGAGTTTACCGACAATTCCGCTGAGAATGATGATGAGTGCGGGTTTGCTCAATTCTGAAGTTGCAGACGCTTGGCCAGAGATGACGATTTCGACATCAGCTCCTTCTAAATAGGTTAGGTTAGTAGGCCAGTTTTCGGCGCTACCATTTACGGATTCAAGCGATGGTTCTAGACGAGTCTGCTGTAAATATCTCTGTTCTCACTCAGTTCTTTTCCGCTCAATATCTATCCCATAATGTCTCGTAACTGACTTTTGATGAGTAATCCTATCGACATTGAAGCCATTCGCGCAGGCAACCTCAAAAAGCTGTCGGGAGCCGTTATTGACGACGCCGACTTATCAGGGTGTGACCTTTCTAACGCAAAGCTGGCAGGGGCGACGCTTTCGGGATGCGATCTTAGCCGTTCTAATTTGAACCGGGCGCATTTAGAAGGTAGCAATTTGGTGGGTGCCAACTTAGCAGGCGCAGACTTAAGGGCTAATTTGTGGGGAGCTAACCTGATGCAGTGCGATTTAACCGGTGCAGATTTGCGCGGTGCTAACCTGCGCGGCGCTAACCTAATGGGCGCAAAGTTGATCGGTGCGAGCCTGACAGGAGCCTTTTTAAGCGGGGCAACGCTGATAGGCGCAAATCTGAAAGACTCAGACATTCGTGGTGCGGATTTGCGTGGGGCTAATCTGAGCGAGAGCAACCTGCGCAGTAGCGATTTGTCTAGAGCTGATTTGCAGGGCGCGACGTTGACCGAAGCAAATTTGGAAGAAGCAAATTTGCAGGAAGCTAACTTTACGGGCGCGTCTTTGGTGCGAACAAATCTGCTCTGTGCCGATTTGCAGGGCGCAATTACGGTGGGCGCAGATTTAGAAGGTGCTTGCGTAACCGGAACCGTTTTGGCGTGATAGCCGTCTGGCTTGAGACAGGCTAAAGGATCGCGTCCTGAAAGAACTAAACCCGCTGCTAAGGGTGGCCGAACTCACTTTGGCTACCCTTATGCAGCGATCGCAGCGCTTCCTCTCACTACGCGATCGCCTTTCTGCTCTCCCCTAGTCTCGGTCACAATCGTACACTGTCCCTGTTGTTCCTCATGGCGGTAGTTAACAACGACCCAATCGTGGGTTTTGTTTAGCTCGTGCGATCGCGCCGTATTTGAGAACAGCACATTAAACGACCATTCATCCTTATTCATCTGCATCACCGGCAGCCAGCGCTTCCCTTCTGGATTGAACCGGCGAGGCGTGACCATCCGGAGCTGTCCGGCTTTGGCCAGATAGCGGTACTGCTCGTCTATTTCTAACAACAGCTCAATCGAAGGTTTAGCCGCTTGATCGGGCTGTCTTTGAGGTTTTAACTTTGGTTTCTCCTGCTGCCAGCGTCTAGCCTTCAATCGCTGATGAGAGGATTTATTGAGCATGGTTTCGAGCGTTGCCTGCACTAGCTGAATGCGTCCGCGCCCAAACCCAGGCAGCGTTGTGAGGGTGCCATCATGCGCTGCTTGCTCTAACGCTTCTAGTGAGTCAATGCCTAGCTTGCGATAGATCCGTCTGGCTAGCACCTGGCCGATACCTGGCACGGTTGTAAACAGATCTTCTGGCGATACGTCAATCAACAGTCGCTCTAGCAAAGCCAGCTCGCCTGTCTGGGCTATCTCCTCAATCGAAAGGGCTAATTTTCGCCCAATGTGCGGCAGTTTTTCCAGCCCGACGGTGCCTTCCTGCTCGAAGATGCCTGTGACCAATTGAATTTGTGATCGCACTGCCCTTGCCCCGCGCCGATAGGCTCGAATCCGATAAAAATCGTCGTCCTGTGCAGCCAGCAAATCGGCAACTTGCTCGAATATATCGGCCACATCGTCGTTAGAAAATGAGACGCTTTGCCGGAAGGTATCGGGAAATAAAGTGGTTTGAATCATCTTGTCTAGCTCTGATAAAGTGCCTGATAAGTTAGGGTTCTTATGTACTACTTTCTTCCTTTATTATCCAACATTTAAACGAATTTGACCGCACTTTAACCGCACTTTTATACTGGGTATAACCCTACAGATACTTCGTTAGAAGGACGGTCTGCGGCGGGTTGCCTTGCAGAATAAATCCTATTCCTGCTCATTCTTATCCTTGCTCGCAGCAGAAGGTATACCGATGGTATCGACCGCGCCCGCTCAGCCCACTTTAGACGTTATTTCTCCGCTGATTGCCCTTCAGCAAGACCAGGTAGAGTCGATTGCCGACCAGCATACAGTGAATGCTGCCGTGCTGAACTCGACGCTGACTAAGAAGGAGCGATCGCGCGTTTTTGAAAGCCTCAAGGACGAGTCGCTGGAGTTTATCTTTTTGGCCCCAGAACAATTTAATAATCTAGATACGCTAGAGAAGATTAAAGCTAGTGCGCCCTCGCTGTTTGTGGTCGATGAGGCCCATTGTGTGAGTGAATGGGGACATGATTTTCGTCCGGCTTATCTTCAGCTCAACAGCGTTATAGAAGCGCTGGGTCATCCGGTTGTGTTGGCGCTGACGGTGACGGCGTCTCCTTTGGTGTAGCAAGAGATTGTTGAACGGCTGGGGATGGACAGGCCGGTGAAGCTGGTGAAAGGGTTTGATCGGCCTTACATTTATTTGGGTGCCTATCAGTTTAGTGAAGAGACTGAGAAGACAAAACATTTAATTCAGGCTGTGGTGGAAGAGCAGCCGCCGGGGATTGTTTATGTAGCGACGCGGCGGGCGGCAGAAGCGATCGCTGAGCAGCTAGGAGAGAAAGAGATTAACGCGGTGGCTTATCATGCGGGGCTGAAGGCGATCTCTCGCGAAAATATTCAACAGCGCTTTATGGACGGCGATGTAGACGTGATTGTTGCAACGACTGCCTTCGGTATGGGTATAGACAAATCTGACGTGCGGTTTGTTTTTCATCACAACATTCCCGGTTCGATAGATGCCTATTATCAAGGGATTGGTAGGGCCGCTAGGGATGGCGCATTGGCTACGGCTAAGTTGTTCTATCTGCCAGATGACATGAAACTTCAGCGCTTTTTTACGGGCGGCGGGCAAGTAGATGAGGAGACCTTGGCAGAACTAGCAGAACTGCTTGAAGCGGCTTCTGAGCCACCGACTGAGGTGCAGTTGTTGGAGCATTTTAATTTATCTGCTGCGAAGCTTTCTAGCGCGTTGGATGGGTTGGAGGCGTCTGGACTGATTGAGCGCGGGAGTGATGGGGAGATTTTGGCGATCGCTCACAAAACAGATCTCGACAAAGCCGTAGACCAAGCGCTGACCCACCAAACTCGCCGTAAACAGTTTGATAAATCTCGCCTAGAGATGATTCGCGGCTACGCGGAAACAACAGCCTGTCGTAGAAACTACATTCTCAGCTACTTTGGCGAATCTATCGCGATGCTCTGCGGCGGCTGTGATAACTGTGAAGGAAAATTAGAAGAGACTATCACCTACTCAGAACCTTTTCCGCTCGGGAGTACGATCATTCATACCAACTTTGGCAAAGGTCAGGTGATGCGCTATGAAGAAGATAAAATCAACGTTCTGTTTGAAACCGTTGGCTATAAAACTTTCGTCACCGAGATGATCGAACATGCGGTGACCTGTTTGGACGGCTAAAAGCGTCTAGGCGAATTGCTTCAGCAGCCAGCGGTTCACTTCACCATCATTTTCCGATTGAATACGCCGTAACGCTTCTTCAATGACGGCTATCTGTAAGTCTGGCAAGACTACCGAAGTTTGAACTTGACGACTGCCACCCTCTGAGATGGATAAGGCGATAATCTTCGCGTTAGCAACGTCAACTATCCAATACTCATCTACATCTAGCCGCTCGTAAAGCAATCGCTTTTGCCCCATATCATCGCTTAGGGTGCTTGCAGATATCTCTATAGCCAGCGTAGGAGGCCCATACAAGTCGACACTCACTGGACTGTTGCCAGGTGGAATCTCGGGTAGATCGTTGCCGAAGTAGAAGGCAAGATCGGGTTGACACTCACGTTCGCCAGGTTTTCGAAAGCTGCCATTGTCGAGCGAGATAAAGTTTAAGTCTTGAAGTGTCCCGTATAGACTGATGGCTGAAGCGAGTAGAAAGTGACTGCGACCATGAGAAAACCCGGTCGTCATATTTTCTATCCTCATGGAGCCGTTATCGTAGTAAAACTGAGCTTTTCCTAGCTTGATTTGATCGGGGTTGTCGGCGATCGCCACAAACTCGTCCCAAGCCGCTTTCACCCAAGTATTTGTCAATATTTTTGGAGGTGCGCTCACCATTACTGTTCGCCTCGATAATTCGCCTATACACTAATACTCGTCGTCTCTTTCTATTGTAGGCGATCGCGCTTGTTCTCTCTAAGCATCTCCCATGAGCACTCCAGCCTCCGCCCAGCCTAAGATTATTGTGCTAGATGACGATCCTACTGGTTCGCAGACCGTCCATAGCTGCCTGCTGCTGCTGAAGTGGGACGTAGACACGCTGATGCTGGGTTTGAAGGATGAGTCGCCGATTTTCTTTGTGCTGACGAATACGCGATCGCTCACGCCATCAGAAGCCGCCGCCGTCACCTCTGAAGTCTGCGACAACTTAAAGCAGGCGCTAGCTCGTACGGGGGTCTCTAACTTTTTGCTAGTGAGCCGTTCGGACTCTACTTTGCGCGGTCATTATCCGATTGAGACCGATGCGATCGCCCAACACCTCGGCCCCTTCGACGCCCACTTTCTTACGCCAGAATTTTTTGAGGGCGGACGCGTCACCATAGACAGCACTCACTACATTAAAACCGGAGAGCAGCTAGTGGCTACTCACGACACAGAGTTTGCCAAAGACTCTGTATTTGGCTACAGCACAAGCTACTTGCCAGACTATGTAGAAGAGAAAACAAACGGTAAGATACCTGCAAACCAGGTAGAACGATTTCTGTTGAAAGATATTCGTCAGGGTACTTTCGACCAACTCATGACGTTAAATAACAACGTTTGTGTTGCCGTAGATGGTGAGCAGCAAAGCGATCTTGACCATCTTTCGAAAGACTTGACGGCGGCGGCAGGGCAGGGCAAAAAGTTCTTGTTTCGCAGTGCGGCTAGTTTGTTAACTTCACTGGCTAATTTGCCCACGCAGCCAACTTCGCCTGAAGCGATGAGTCAGATTACGCGGTCGGGGGCGGGCGCAATAATTATTGGCTCTCACGTCCAAAAAACAACTCAGCAGTTGGAACAGCTTTTGAAGGTTCCTGGCATTGTTGGATTGGAGATTGACGTGAACCGGCTTAAAGATACGCTGGACGTTGGCCATGAAGGACAACTGCAAGAGATTCTTCAGCAGATAGAAGAGATTCACGCTCAAGGCAAAACGCCTGCTGTTTATACCAGTCGCGAGGAGCTAACGTTTGCGGATGCTCAGACGCGATTGGCGTTTGGTCAAGCGGTTTCGGCGCTGCTGATGGAGATTGTGCGATCGCTCCCCAACGATCTCGGATTCCTCATCAGCAAGGGCGGTATTACTTCTAATGATACGCTGAGCACAGGACTCTCGCTGACGTTTGCTCGGCTGCTAGGTCAGATTGTTCCTGGCGTGTCTGTGGTGACTACTGAGGCTGACCATCCCCAGTTTCCTCATCTACCGGTTGTTCTATTTCCCGGTAATGTAGGAGATGAGAAGGCGTTGGCATTGGCATACCAAAGGCTAGCAAACCCGTAAAATACTATCAACTGCCCCCCAAAGAACCTCCAGAGGAACCCGCAATGACTGCATCTGTAACGCCTAAGACTGCTCAATCGGTGCCTGCATTCTGTGAGGGCATTCAGCACTTTGGTAAGCGATCGCCCGAGTTTGAAAAGTACGGACAGGCCGCCATCGGCAAGGGTCAAGCGGCTATCTCTTCACCGACCGATCCGGCGGCAGTGTACCAGACTCGCTTGGCTGCCGATGCGCTGCGCTACCTGACGCTACACGTTACCGCGAGCAAGCAGTCTGGGCATCCGGGGGGATTTGCCAGTATTTCTGATGCGATCGCCTCGCTAATTATGCTGGGCTACAAAAACCTGATTACCGAGGTGGGGCATCATGCGCCTGGGTTCTACAGCACCGTATTTATGGATAGCTCTTTGGAGGCGATGGGGATTAAAACGGTGACGGAATTGGGCGATCGCTTTCGCGAAACCGATGGATTGCTAGGCCACCTCTCCGGTCAAGTTCCGGGTTTGCTTAGTCCGGCTGGCCCTTTGGGGCAAGGTCAGCATTTTGCGATGGCCGCCGCGAAGCTACATCCCGATCAGCTCTTTCCGGTCACCATTGGCGATGGCGGACTAGGCGAACCCTACATCATGAGTAGCTTTGGGCACTTCAACACGATTTATCCCACCATTACCAACTACTTACCGATTTTGGTATGGAACGGATTTTCTCAAGAACATCACAGCATTGTTTCTACCTATAGCAATGCGCAAATGACGGCCTACTGGAGTGGTAACGGCTTTGCAGAGGTGATTTTAATTGATGCCAAAGACTATGACGATGCGAATCAAAGCGGCCCTTATGTCGATAGCACCGACTTCTCTAAAGCGCAGCGATTGGTCTTTATTCAGGCCGTTTTAGAAGCCACCGATAAGGCCGCAAAGTCTGCGATGAGTGGAACGCAGACCGTGTTAATTGTGAAACAGCTAAAGGGTTCTGGCGTACATAAGCGCGGGTCTCAGTCTCATAATTTGTATCCGGGGGATAGCTTGGAGAAGGATTATGTAGTGAAGGCGCTGAAAGAGAGAGCGATCGCGCCGGAAGAGTGGGCGTTGGTGAGAGAGAACTTTGAGCGATCGCACGGTGGCCCAGCCGCCCAAACCGCCGTCACCGAATCCGAACTCTCTCTCTCAGATCTCGGCGCTCTCCCGCTTAGCGAATTTGAAGTCGGGACTGCCGACAAACAAGTAGCCACTACCGCAATGGGATTCTTAGTTGCTTACGTTGGAAAACAAGATCCTAACTTTGTTGTTACGAACGCAGACGGCAATGCAGCCTCAGGCATCAACAACATTAACCAAGCCCTTAAAATTATTCATCCTACCCAAGACGACACTTATTTTCAGGGGCCAAAAGGACAAGTCTACGAACCGCTCAGCGAAGATGCCTGCGCTGGACTAGCCGCCGCTCAAACTTTAATGGGCGCTCGCAGCCTGTGGTGCTCTTACGAGTCGTTCGCCATCAACGGCCTCCCCATTTGGCAAACCACCACTCAGGCCATGACCGAGCTGCGCCGCCCTACCCCGTCTACAATATGTCTCTTCACCGCTGGCGCATTAGAGCAAGGACGCAATGGCTGGACACACCAGCGCCCCGAAATTGAGAACTACTTTGCGGCAATGATGCGCAACGGCAACATCTTCCCACTGTTTCCAGTCGATGCAAACAGCATTCAAGTTTGCTACGACTGGGCAGTTAGCACCAAAAACAAGGGCATTCCAATCACCGCAAGTAAGACTCCTTTACCCATTCGCACGACGTTTGAACAGACCCGCGAAGCGTTAGAGAAAGGGGCGATTCTGTTGCAAGAAACGCCGGGAGAAAGAACGGTTGTATTTGGCGTCATCGGAGACATGATGCTGATTCCGGTGATGGATGCGGCCAGAGCTTTGAATGAGCAAGGTATAGGTTCTAAAGTAGTTGCTATTGTCAATCCCAGACGGCTCTATCGTCCTAGCGATGTGGCCTGGGAAAGCTGCGCCCAGGCGGATGGCGGATTCCTCAGCGACGCTGACTTTGCCGAGTTGTTCGATGGCGATGCGCTAATTGGCGTGACGGGTGGTGCGAGCGCGATGGTAGAACCGCTGATGCTGCGCAGTGCGTTACCCAGAGACGTGTTTGCCTGGAAGCGAGGAGAGACGGCGGCGAGTGCGGGCCATTTGTTTAGCCTGAATGGGCTGACGGCTGAGAAGATTTCGGATCGGGCGATCGCACTGTTGGGATAGCCTTGCTAGCTGAAACAAAAGTGAGGGATCGCAGCAATAAGGGAAGCGCTTACAAATAGAGTACCCGCTATAATAGATGGGGATCTAGCATGAT